>JBFOMC010000259.1:0-16505 GCA_040830565.1 Flavobacteriaceae bacterium | reverse complement strand
TAATTTTTTGGTTTGCACTTTCTTTTTTTATTATCTGTTTTAAAAAGTCCTCAGGATTCAACGCTTTATTGCTCCTGTCCATTT
Source organism: Flavobacteriaceae bacterium (assembly GCA_040830565.1). Lineage (GTDB taxonomy): Bacteria > Bacteroidota > Bacteroidia > Flavobacteriales > Flavobacteriaceae > JAFMPW01. Next base: position 16,421 of record JBFOMC010000259.1, on the reverse strand, counting down.
GGCTGGTAATGCTTATTTTATTGCCTGCGGCGATTAATTCTTATATCACATCAAAGTATGCCGTACCGGAGGCATTGAGTACTGCCATAGCTCAAAGGGATGGCTATCATACCAAATGGGATACTGAAAAACTACCAACCATCCAAAAATTCTATGCACACTATCCTCAATTCAAAAAATATGGATATCCAACAGAAGGATTCAATTGGCTGTGGTATTATGCTATGCAACAAATGGGAGATGACGACTCAAAGAATGAGCGAAAGTCTCTGACTGCCAAAATCAAATTACGCGAACAAGTTAGTAGGAATATAGCATCATGGCTACCAAATATGCATGTTCAGCTTGCTTATAACCAACTAGCCGGAACAAGCCTGGAACAACATATCAATTTTCTGGAGGCAACAGAAGATTTTCATGAGAAGCTTCGTCTTTTTTTCTATCCGAAAATATTCGAAGAACATAAAGCCGAGTCTATTGACTGGAAGCAATTTGAACCGGAATATTATGTAACAGGAAAGGAAATTGGACCATTTAAATATTTGATGCCATTAGTACTGGCAATGGGTTTTGTAGTATTGCTGTCTATCCCGAATGCAAGACGTTTGTAGGTAATAGAATGACTATTTAAGGAAGGATCCCAATATTCATGATGGTTTCCCCCTTGTTAATAGGTGGGGTACCTATCATGTACAAGATCATTCCGTCTTGGGGAGATACAATGGTTTCGAAAGTATTGCCAAAAAAGTCGGTAATATGTCCAACCGTATCTCCCATCTTGATTTTATCCCCTGCCTTCTTATCAGTATGCCAAAATCCTGTAGACTCACTTTTGACAGAGGATCTTTTGGCTATAATAGTTGGTTCTTTTTGTGTTTCAGGTATGGCAGATGTCATTTCCAGATGCGCTAAAAGTGCCAGCATGGATTTAACGATTATATCGGTTTCCGTCTTCCCTGGAATACCCAATCTACCGCATTCAATGTCTACCGCGGGAATACTTTGATGGAACGCCTCCTGAGAACAATAAATGCTGGGTTGTTCAAGGCGTTCTTTGGGAATATTGAAAATGATGGCATAGTCGTACCCCATGGCCAGGGCCATTTCCTTACCTTTTTTGGATACCTCCGGAAGGGCATCAGATTGATACCAGGCGTTGTAAGGTCTCAGATCTTCAGGCGCATCCCCACTGTGCATGTCAACAAAAAAGTCTGATCTTGCGATAACCTCTTCAGTGATAGTGTGGGCTACCCGTTCCGTAATGGAACCATCAGCTTTACCCGGGAAAGACCGATTTAAATTTTTGCCGTCCATCGGGTTTAAAAAAGGACTTCTTCCAAGGAATGCCGCAACATTTGCAATTTGCACCAGGATAACCGTACCCCTAAGATTTTGAGGATCAATTTGATGATTTAGTTTCTGTGCCGCCAGGATAGGGGGGTATTCATAACCGTGTATTCCAGCTGTAATGCCTAAAACCGGTCCTTTTTTTGTCCCGTGAAAAACGGTGACCGGGATGAAGGTGCTGTCCTTTCCATCAGTTATGGGAATTTGGAAATGCTTCTTGCTGCCAGGGGTAATTTCGACCTTTTGAAATGAGAACGACTCCTGTGAGAAAGTCAGCAATGGCAGAATGAATGTGAATAGGAAGGTAGTGTAAAATCGCATCTTTAATTTTTTACTAAGATACCTTTTTATTGATTCGTGAAATTGTGTTTGAATAGCTTAAATATTTTGTTTTGAATAAATCGTATCTTTAGGTACAATCTAAAAATCATGGCAAAGTTTACACTTAATATCAACGGAAAAAAACAAGAGGTAGATGCTGATCCATCAACACCTATGCTCTGGGTTCTAAGAGACCATTTAAAGCTAGTTGGAACTAAATATGGATGTGGTATCGCCCAATGCGGCGCCTGTACGGTGCATCTGGATGATGCTGCGGTACGTTCGTGCCAACTTCCTGTTTCTGCTATTGGCGATAAGGAGATTACGACCATTGAAGGACTTTCAGAAAAGGGTACGCATCCGGTACAGCAAGCCTGGTTAGAGGTAGATGTTCCTCAATGCGGATACTGCCAGGCAGGTCAGATCATGTCGGCTTCTGCACTTTTAAAGAGCAATCCAAACCCGACGGATGCTGAAATAGACGCGGCTATGAACGGTAATATTTGCCGTTGTGGTACCTACCTAAGGATAAAAAAGGCCATTAAAACGGCAGCAAACGCATCATAGTGAGTGCAACTAAAAAATTGAAAAAATGACACTTGTTAAAACGAAAATTGGAAGACGTGCCTTTATCAGAAACTCCAGCTTAGCAGGGGGCGGACTGATTCTTGGTTTCAACTTTTTAAATTCCTGCAAGCCCAAAGTTGCCGAGGCTGTGGCCATGGAACTTGAAATGCCTAAAGAGTGGTTCGAAATTAATGGCTACTTAAAAATTGGCGATAATGGTGTAGTGACCATTATGTCTCCCAATCCTGAAATTGGACAAAATGTAAGGACCTCCATGCCCATGATCTTGGCAGATGAATTGGAAATTGATTGGAAAAATGTAGTTGTGGAACAGGCTCCACTCAACACCAATCTGTACAGCTGGCAGGTGGCCGGGGGAAGCCGTTCTATAATGAACTCCTGGCAAAATCTTCGTATGGCCGGGGCCACAGCTCGTCATATGCTGAAAGAAGCGGCTGCAACGGCCTGGCAGGTACCTGTTGATGAAATTAGCGCAGTTGCCGGGGTGCTGAGCCATGAAGCAAGCGGCAATTCTGCAGGCTACGGAGAAATGGCGTCGGCAGCTTCGCAAATAGAAGTTCCTGAAGAAGTTGAACTCAAAGACCGCTCAGAATTCTCTATCATAGGTACTTCGCGCAAAAATGTGGATGGAAAAAAAATCGTTACCGGCCAACCCTTGTTCGGAATCGATGTGCAACGCGAAGGGATGTTGATCGCCTCCCTGGCGCATCCACCATCTTTTGGTATGAAATTAAAATCTTTTGATGCGGAAGAAGCCAAAAAAATGCCCGGAATTCGCGATGTTTTTTCCATTAAGTTATATGATGACGACTTTAAAAAATCGGCATTTCATCATACGGCATTTAACGAATTAGTCGCCGTTGTAGGTGAAACCACCTGGCAGGTGATGCAAGCCAAAAAAGCATTGAAAATTGATTGGGAAAAGGCCTCTGATACCGTAGTCAGTATGAGCCTATTTGGTAATGAAATGAAAGTGAACCACCCTTCTGGCATGGAGGATTCAAATACTCATAATGCAAAATTGAAGGAGCTGAATGCCGGTAAGGGCAGGGTTGTCCGCAAAGATGGTGATCCCGAAGCAGCATTTTCAAAGGCAGCTAAAATCATTGAACGCAGTTACAGTTGTCCGTTCTTGGCTCACAATACAATGGAACCTATGAATTTCTTTGCCAATGTCACTGAGAACCACGCAGAATTGCTCGGCCCCACCCAGACGCCAGAGTGGATGGAACCGGCTGTAGCTGAGCGTTTGGGACTTCCTTTAGAAAGTGTTGATATACAGATGACCAGGCAAGGGGGCGGTTTTGGCCGCAGGCTGTATGGCCATTTTATGGTTGAAGCTGCAGTGATCTCCCAAAAAATGAAGGCCCCTGTAAAATTAGTTTATAGTCGTGAAGACGATATGTCTCAAGGGATGTACCGTCCGAGCTATTATGCCACCTATCGGGCAGGTCTTGATAAGGATAATAATTTAATAGCATTTCATGTAAAGGCCGGAGGGGTACCGGAAAGCCCGCTCTTTGCGAATCGCTTCCCTGCCGGTGCAATTGATAACTATTTAGCGGAGGATTTTACCATTGATTCCAATATCACAACCGGGGCTTTCAGAGCACCTCGTTCAAACTTTATTGCTGGTGCAGAACAATCGTTTTTAGATGAAATAGCTGAAGAGATGGGTAAGGATCCAATTGACTTCCGCCTGGAACTCCTAAAACGTGCGGAAGAGAATCCTGTGGGAGATCCGGAAACTAATGATTATGAGGCTACCCGATATGCCGGTGTTTTAGACCTGGTCAGGAAAAAATCCAATTGGGGACAAAATGAAGCCGGAGTTCATCGAGGGGTTTCGGCCTACTTCTGCCATAATAGTTATGTGGCGCAAGTATTGGATATGGTTATGGAGAATGACAAACCCGTGGTGCAAAAAGTTATTTCTGCTATTGATTGCGGTATTGTGGTCAATCCGGATGCGGCCACCAATATGGCCGAAGGAGGGGCAGTTGATGGTATCGGGCACGCTATGTACAGTGCTATAACTTTTAAAGATGGAGCTCCCGAACAGCAAAATTTTGACAAGTACCGTTTGATAAGACATAGTGAGGCTCCTAAGGAAATAGAAGTGCATTTTGTGGATAATGGTATTGACCCAACCGGGATGGGCGAACCACCTTTCCCTCCAATTATGGGAGCTTTGGCAAATGCGCTTTACAAGGCCACCGGAAGAAGGCACTATCATCAGCCTTTTGTATCAGACAGGCCGCCATTGGTGGGATAGTGTAAATTAAGATCAATATTTGGGTTAAGTCCTTTCTTAGACAGGTGGACGATTACAACCCAAGTACCTCTATACCCTGTTCGAAAACAACGTCAACAGGAATATTCTGCTCTGCCAGGAGATCCAGGTCTGCCTGAAGGCTTTCATTGATCTTCCCTTTATCTGCCACCAAGGCGGCTACACCTTCGTAATCGCCATCACCTTGTAAGGTCAGTATCCTTTCCGAGAGCACATTCATCGCTTCTCTCATTTTTTCAAAATCTACTTTGTAGGTTCCCGTAACTTCATCCTTAGAAAAAGCCCCGTGTTCCTTAAAGAAGTTAAAGCGAATCATATTGGCTTTTCCGTGTGAGCTAGCTGCTCCAAAACGAACAGAACGGAAAATACTGGCCATAAAGGTCACGTAGTAGTCTTTCAGATCCCCATCAATCTCCCCCTTTTCGTGCAGTTGAGTGATCATATAAAGCCCCAATACGTCTGCTTTTCCTTCTTCCAGGGCTGAGGAATGTTCTTTTAGTGCGTTGCGCACGGTTCCCTTGCCATTGATGGTATTTTTTATGCCTAAACCATGGGCCACTTCATGAAACATAGTATTGCCGAAAAAGGCATCAAAGGTGATATGCTGGCGTTGCTCCGGGTGAATTAAAACATTAGCAATAGGTACCAAAATATGATCAAATTTTGCCTGCATGGCGTTTTTTAGCTGCAACCTTCTGGAGCCTTTGGCGAGTTGTACCTCCTCGTCATTAGGCAGATTGATTGCGATGGTTTTTGAACCTGAATTACAATCTCCGGCATAGTAGACCACGTCATAGGCGTTGAGGTCTGCATCTGTTCCGGGTTTTTCTGCCTTATAGGCTTCAGAAACCGGAATGCCTTCCTGCAGTTCTGGTAAAAACACAGCGTACTTAGCTAAGCGATCACTCCAGCTTTTATCCCTAACCAAGACATAGGCCTCATGAGCCGCCTTGTAGTTATATAACTTATCCTCATAGTTCTCAATTGGGCCGACCACAAAATCCAGTCCATTAGTTTTCATATCCATCCAGGCCATGTCGCTGGGTTGATAGTCATCTGTTAATAAGGCGTCAGCTCTGAGCATCAGATAAGTTTTAAGTCCGTCGTCCTCTGCGAGGGCAGCACATTGTTTTAACAGGTCTGAAGCCTTTTTCACCTGTTCCGCAAACATTTCGTAATAGGGAACCACCTTTAGGCTCCCATCAACATCTCTTCTAATAAAAGTATAAAGACTGGTCTTTCCTTCAAGCTCAGCAGCCTCAAATTCCGCTTTGCTCATATCGGGGGGATAGAAATTGGCGCCATCAGGTTTGGGGCCAACTCCGGCTATAAATGGCTCGTTGTCCGACAACCGGTCCCAGGGGCCGTAATTAATTTCTACATAGGTTCGGGCATAAGGATCAGTTATCGTGGACAGAAGAGAGTCCTTATCAGCATAGGCTTCATACCAAAAAAGCTCATCCATAATTTTAGAAGCTTCAATCATTAGCGGGATCATCTTTTTCTCATGCTCACTTAAAGAAGCGAGGTCTGCAGTGAGTTCAACACTCTTATAGATCGCTACCTTTTCTTTCATAGGAGACTCTTCTACCATCTTTTCCTCTTTTTTATTGGGTGAGCCGCATTGGCTTGCCAGTAGTCCGATGCATACAATACTTAAGATTTTTTTCATGAATACACTTTTTTGGGTTAGGAGGGCATTCCAAATTTAAAAAGATTCTTTGATCTTTGTAGACCCTTGTAATCTAACCCTTCATAAAGACTTCCTTTTTATATCAAAACCCCAATTTGACATCCTGAGTCAAGGAATTCAGATATTTCTTTTTATCCAATTGATAAAGGATTGGTGGCCTGCTTCCAGTCTTTTCTTTTGATGGGCCCATCTTGTGCAATATCTTGGATTTCAAGATGCTTTGACGAAAATTGCCTCTATCCACTGCCCTTCCCAAAATAGCTTCGTAAAGCCTCTGCAATTGTGGAATAGTAAAGGTTTCGGGCATAAAGCTAGCAATTAATGGCCTACTTTGCAGTTCGGAACGCAGGCTTACCAGTGCCTCTGAAACCAATTGCCCATGATCTAGTGCCAGGCTTCTGGTCTCAGTTACATTTATCCATTTAACCTGCTTGAAAAAATGGCCTGTTTGTAAATTCGTTTGTTCCCGCCCTACAATACTGTAGTATCCGATGGTTACAAAACGTTGGCTCATCCAATTGATAAGATCTTTAGGAATACCTGATTCTGAAAACCTATCCATTTCAGTTCTAAACTCACGTTTTGCTGCCCCAAAAGTTCCGAACTGACTCAAAAGAAGATTGTCAAGGGTGGTTTGTTCAAAAAGAATTCTTTTCGCAGCGTCATCAATATCCTCTAACTGTCTTATGAACCCTCCGGGGATCGTCCAAATATCGGCATGAATAGGCTGTACAACAGGAATTTGTAGCGCAGTACCATTGAACCTGAAGATGACACAGTTGATTGATAACTGGGGAATAGAGGAACCCAATTCCTTCTGGATTTGTGCAATTATTTCTTCTGAGAATTTGGCCATTTTTGATCGCTGAAAGCAGGTTTTTAAAACGAATATAGCTTATAAAAACGTAAAGTTAACTACTTTTTTATATATTTGAGTGAAAATCACTCAATTGAATAAATACATACGTAATGACCAACTCAAAAAAGGGAAGAATTAAAAGAAGGATAAAGAGAGTTCTTATTGCTTTAGGAATTTTAGTGGCGATTATCGCAACAGTAGCCTATTTTATATTTAAACCCGCTGAGGTCAAAGTTCTGGTCTTCTCAAAGACCGAGGGTTTCAGGCATGAATCCATTGAGCCTGGTATTGAGGCCATCAGGAAACTGGGTGAGCAGAATGATTTTACCGTGGAGAGTACGGAAGATGCAAGTGTATTTAACGAGGCCTATTTAAAAGACTTCATGGCTGTGGTCTTTTTAAACACTACAGGTAACGTATTAGATCAGGTACAGCAAAGTCAAATGGAGCGTTTTATCCAGGCAGGAGGAGGTTACGTTGGGGTACACTCTGCTACGGATACAGAATACGGCTGGCCGTGGTATGGCAAACTAGCAGGAGCCTATTTTGACAGCCACCCCATGAATCCCAATGTGCAGGAAGGGACATTGAAGGTGGTTCAACCTAATCACGCTTCAACAGATTCGTTGCCTTCCTCCTGGTCCGTAGCCGATGAATGGTATAATTATAAATCTCTTGAACCTACCAACAATGTTTTGATCACGGTAGATGAGTCTACCTACGAGGGTGGGACAAATGGAGCCAACCATCCAATTGCCTGGTACAAGGAATATGATGGTGGCCGCTCCTTTTATACCGGGATGGGTCATACCAACGAACAATTCGCGGATTCCAGATTTTTAAGTCACCTTTTGGGGGGTATAAAATATGCGATCGGACTAGGTACTCCTGTAGATTATAGTAGGGCTTATGCCGAATTGGTTCCTGAAGAGAATCGTTTTAAAAAGACGGTTTTTACCCAGAACCTGAATGAACCCATGGAGCTCGATTTTCTTAGTGATCACAAGATTATTTTTATTGAACGAAAAGGGGATGTCCATATTTACGATTTGGAGAAAAGCAAAGATTCGGTTATTGCTTCCCTCGATGTGTTCTCCGGATTGGAAGATGGATTACTCGGCCTGGCAGTGGATCCGAATTACAAAGAAAACAATTGGATTTACCTTTACTACTCAGAAAACAAGGGCTCGGATCTACAGAATTTATCGCGTTTTGAATTACAAGGAGATGTGCTCGACCTCACCAGCGAAAAAATACTTTTACAAGTACCTACCCAAAGAGAAGAATGTTGCCACTCTGCAGGATCTATCGAGTTCGGACCAGATGGCAATCTCTACCTCTCTACTGGAGACAATACCAGCCCCAGGGCAGATGGTTATGCGCCCATTGACGACCGGGAAGGCCGTATGCCTTGGGACGCGCAAAAATCTTCTTCAAACACCAACGACCTAAGAGGAAAGATCCTTCGAATTAAACCAGAGGCCGATGGCAGCTATAGCATCCCGGAAGGCAATCTTTTTAAAGAAGGAGAACAAAAAACACGTCCTGAGATCTATGTAATGGGGAATAGAAATCCCTATCGTATTTCTATAGATTCTCGTACAGGATTTCTGTATTGGGGCGAAATAGGTCCTGATGCTAACAATGATTCTCTTAATATGGGACCGAGAGGATATGACGAAATCAATCAGGCGCAGCGAGCAGGTAATTATGGCTGGCCCTATTTTGTAGCAAATAATCAGGCCTACCATACAAGGGACTATGGGGCCAACACTACCGGCTCAGCGTATGATTCTCTAAAGCCTATAAACGAATCCCCTAACAATACCGGCTTACGCGAACTTCCTCCGAGCCAAGCTGCCATGATCTATTACCCATATGCCGCTTCAGAAGTGTTTCCGGCCTTGGGTACCGGAGGCAGGAATGCCATGGCGGGGCCCATATATTACAAAGAGGACTATGCAGATGGTGTAGGTAGCTGGCCTGATTATTTTGATGGAAAACTTTTGGCCTACGATTGGATGCGCGGATGGATATTTGCCGTTAGCATGAAGGAAGATGGTTCTTACGAAAAGATGACACGCATAGTTCCGAATATGGAATTTCACAACACCATCGATATGACCTTCGGTCCGGACGGAGCCCTATATATCCTGGAATATGGTTCGGGCTGGTTTTCGCAGAATGTAGATGCCACCCTTTCCCGAATAGATTTCATAAAAGGGAATCGTACTCCTAAAGCCGAAATTATGGCCGATAAAACTATTGGTGCAGATCCGTTGACGGTGAATTTTTCAGGAAGAAACTCCATAGACTACGACGGGGACAAGTTGACGTATAAATGGACATTTGAAGATAGCGGAGAGGAGTCCACGGATATAAATCCTACCTACACCTTTAAGACTTCCGGCAAATACAAAGTAAATCTTGAGGTAACAGATTCTGAGGGTAACACTGCCAATACGCTAACAGAGGTGATTGTTGGTAATGAACTCCCGGAGCTTTCCTGGGAAATTACCAATGGTAATAGCAGTTTCTACTGGCCCGATACTCCTGTCAATATTGCCTACAAGGTGGATGTCAGCGATGCTGAGGACGGGAAGCTTTCGGATGGTTCTTTGGACGCCTCACGGGTCATTGTGTCCTTCGATTATTTAGCCGAAGGAAACGACAAAGTGCTTGCCATGAAGGATCATTCCGAAATGACAGATGCGGCCTATTCATCTATAGGCAAGAATTTGATTAACGCTTCCGATTGTATGGCCTGCCATAAGGAAAAGGATAAGTCAATAGGGCCATCATATCAGGATATTGCTGAGAAATACGGGTCAAATTCAGGAGCGCCAGAAATGCTGGCCAATAAGATCATCAATGGCGGTGGCGGCAATTGGGGAGAAGTACCGATGGCAGCACATCCGGATATTACCACTACTGAAGCAAAACAGATGGTGGAATATATTCTGAGTCTATCAGATTCGAACAAAACACCAAAGTCTAAATATCCTACCACTGGCACCTTTACCAGTGATGAACATATAGGAAGCAAGACCAATGGAACCTATTTATTGACGGCTAGCTATACCGACCTGGGAGGAGGAGAGATCGAAGGTCTGAACGCCCAAAAAACCTTCTTGCTCAGATATCCGAAAGTAGAGGCAGAAACCTTTGATGAAGGTACCTCCCAAAAAATGAACGTACCGGCCGGGACAGCGCCTGGTTTAGATGAAGATCTTGGGATTGCGATCGGGCAGAAAGATGGCTACTTTATGTTTAAGGAGCTCGATTTAACCGGAGTAAAAGCTGTTCGGGGCAGATTTGCCTTAGCTGCTGGAATGATCAAAGGAGGGGACGTGGAGTTCCACTTAGGAAGTGTAGACGGAGAACTTTTGGGCAAGCTAACTATTGAAGTAGGCTTGACCGAATTTGGCCTTAAAGAATTCCAAACCAATTTCAATAAACCGGTTTCGGGCAATCACGATTTATATGTGGTTTTCCGTTCGGAAGATGAGGAAGAAGGAGTCCTTGTTGGGGTTGCTGATTGGTTTGAATTCTTAAACAAATCACTATAGCGAATCCCTTTAAAATCAATGAATTATTAATAAATTCTGATCAAGAAAATATACATGAAACGCAAAATAAAGCTCGTCTTAAAGATTTTCTTCGGACTCTTGTTCCTTCTGCTAATTGGCTTTGGAGCCTTCATTTGGAAAGCCAAATATGGCATCAATTTCTATGATTCTACTCCTCCGGAATTGCCAACCGAATTTTCAGGAAAGACAGTCCTGCTATTTTCAAAAACCAATGGATTCCGTCATGGAGAAGCCATAGAGGCTTCTATTCCCATTTTTGAGCAAATGGCCAAGGATAACGGTTGGAAACTATTTGCAACAGATAATGGAGCGGTCTTCAATCCTGAACAGTTGGAAAAGTTTGATGTGGTTATATGGAATAATACCAGTGGAAAGACCTTGGATGAGGAGCAACGAGGTTTTTTCAAAAACTATTTGGAAGGCGGTGGGGGATTTGTGGGTATCCATGCCGCCGGGGATAATTCTCATCAATGGGATTGGTATGAACAAAATGTGCTTGGCGCCCTTTTTTCGCATCATACATTGCACCCACAATTTCAAACGGCCCGGATGTTTTTAGAAGAGGGTGATACAACACTGACAAAGGACCTCCTGAAGACATGGGATCACCGGGAGGAATGGTATATGTTTTTCGATAATCCCCGCGATAAAGGCTTCGATGTTTTATATACAGTAGATGAAACCAACATGAATCCGAGTGGTACCATCCCGATTTTGGCACCCGGTAAAGATTGGGGTATGGGTAAGGATCATCCTATTGTTTGGTACCATACCCTTAAAGGCGGGCGTATCTTCTACTCGGCTTTAGGACATGCAGCGGATACTTTTCAAGACCCTGAGCATCAAAAGATGCTTGAAAATGCGATTAGTTGGGCTGGAAAGTTTCAAGAATAAACCTCCTTTTGAAAATTATCGGCTAATAAAAAACGTACTATAGCTCACTCCACCAGGTCTTATTGGGGCTTTGGACAGTATCGATATGAATGGGTTGCCCAATTTCCGGAGTGAGCAAGGGAATATTAAGTTCTTTGGCCTTTAGTTGGGCACGCTCTACCGGATCTGTCCAGGAATGTAAAGCCAGTTTAAAGGCTCCCCAATGTATGGGCATCACCATTTTGGCTTTCACATCCACCCCGGCCTGTACCGTTTCCTCCGGGAACATATGAATATCCGGCCAGGATTCATTGTATTGCCCACACTCCATCATAGCAAAATTAAAAGGCCCGTATTTCTCCCCAATTTCTTTAAAATGAGGGCCGTATCCGCTATCTCCACTAAAGAAGATACTTTCCGAGGCAGAACGGATCACCCAGGAACTCCATAAGGTACTTTGACGGTTGCCTAACTTCCGCCCTGAAAAATGCTGCGCAGGAGCACAGACAAATTCCAGATCTCCCAGTCTGGTATTTTGCCACCAGTCGAGCTCGGTAATTTGATCTTCTTTGATGCCCCAGGCCTTTAGATGTACTCCAACTGCAAGAGGGGTATAGTAGTGCTTTACCCTGTCTTTCAACTTAAGGATAGATTCGTAGTCCAAATGATCGTAATGATCATGGGAAAGAATTACAGCGTCAATAGCAGGTAGCTGTTCCACAGCTAATGGCAGCGCTTTGCTAAAACGTTTCCCACCTAACATGGGGTGTGGAGCCGGAACCTCGCTAAACATAGGGTCTATTAAAATATTTTTCCCTTCGATCTGCAATAGAAAAGCAGAATGCCCAAACCAGATCAGCCTGGTCTCCCCACGATAATCGGCTACCTGGGCAGAGTCTACGCTTTGTACCTCAATATGCTGTCTGGGTACCCCATTGGGAACTTTGGTGAAGAAGAATTTGCGGGCAAGTTTCAGGGTTTCCCAAAAACCTAAGTCCTCAGGAACATTTTTTTGATTTACAAAAGCGCCGTCTCTGAAGTTTTTAGAGTTCGTGTATTTAGCTTGTAAATCCTTTGTTACGTCACCTCCAAAGGAAGGATAGTAGTTTATAAACATTGCAGACCCGAGTACGAAGGCAAGTACTAGTAAAATTATGGCGATTCCCATTCTTTTTAGATATTTTATTAGTTTTTTCAAAAGAGTAGATTTTGGGTTTGTAATTCTGGAATGCTAATATTTAGGTGATTACAATTGGCAATTAGAGACGCTGTGATTTCGTCGCTTTCCCAGTACCCTGCTAAAGAACTACAACCATGCAATTCTTTTGTTTTGCTGATAGTTTCTTTGTTCATATCAGTTTTGGCTTCGGTATTTTGCAGGACTCATTCCAGTCCTATTCTTAAATAATTTGCTGAAGTGCTGAGGATATTCAAATCCCAGATCGTAGGCAATTTCACTAACGCTGTCTGTAGTTCCCAAAAGTCTGGTTTTGGCTCTATTGATCACAAACACATAAATGTGTTCTTTAGCACTCTTCCCGGTTTCCTTTTTTAAAAGATCACTCAAATAATTCGGAGACATATTTAGGGCTTCTCCGCAGTACTTTACGGATGGCACACCCAGGTCTGTAGGTTTAGTGCTATTAAAATACTCCTTTAGAAAGTGTTCAAATTCTCCAATATGGTCCTGGTGCAAATTTGTTCGCACATAAAACTGACGATCGTAATATCTGTTGCAATAGTCTAAGATTAATTCGATGGTAGAAATAATCAGTTTCTGACTGTGCTTATCGATATTTTGATTGATCTCATCTTCAATTTTTAAGACCAGATCAGTAAGGATGGATTTTTCGTTTTCAGATAAGTGGAGTGCCTCGTGTACCTCGTAATCAAAAAAGCTATAGTCTCCAATAGTCTTCCCCAACACAGATTTCCTAAGGACATCAGGATGAAATACCAGCATCCAACCTTTAGAGTCTTCTGCTATCTCTTTGTCTTCAGAATATATCACCTGGTTAGGCTTTGAAAAGACCATGGTACCCTCGGAGAAATCGTAGGAATTTCTCCCATAACCCATAGAACCAGTGATACCGTCTTTTAAAGAGACCATAAACAAATCAGTATTGAATTTCAGGCCGCTGAAATCACTAAAATCTGGAAAATCCCTGGCCCACATTACGGATACGAGAGGGTGCTTTGGGGTGACCATTCCAAATAATTTGCAGGCCTCGGCAATGGAAGTTATGTTCACTATAGGATCCATTTCATTCCTGGTTTTAAGATGTTAAAGTTAGGTATTAACCTCCTGCATTTTGCGTATTTGTTTCAATATTACCTTTTTGGGAGTTATAGGAATAGACTTCATCATGAGACTTTGTGCAAAAGTGAGTCCGGAAACCACATCGAGTTTCCCTTTCTCCATGGCATTGTATCCATCTTCTGCTACAGAACGAGCGCTTACGGTTTTTTCAAAGAGGCCAGTCTTGTCCATTCCAGAAGTTGCAGCAAACTCTGTTTCCGTAGCGCCTGGCATTAAGGTGGTTATGGTAACCTTGGTATCATAAAGTTCTTCCGCTATGGCATTTCCTAAATAGGTGACATATGCTTTAGAAGCATAGTAAATAGCCTGCAAAGGTCCGGGCATAAAACTTGCAGTGGAGGAAGTATTGAGGATCTTACCCCTATTCCTTGCGACCATTTGAGGCAAAATAAGATACATCAACTCTGTGAGAGCTACCATGTTGAGGTTCATCATTTGCTGTTGTCGCTCCCACGAAAGTTCATGGAATTTGCCACGAAGGCCAAAACCTGCATTGTTTATCAGATATTCTATTTGAATAGCCTCTTGTTCTATGGTATTAAACAATGCTTTGGCCGAGCCTGGCAGACTAAGATCTTTGGCTATCGGAAGAACTTTAATACCATGTTCCTCCTCAAGCTCCTTTTTTAGATCGTTCAACTTATCCAATCTACGGGCCACTATAATCATGTCTCCTCCCTTTTCTGCATGTATTCTAGCTAGTTCCTTTCCTATTCCGCTACTAGCTCCTGTTATTAATGCTACACTTTTCATTATTGCTGTTTTAAGACTTTATCTCTAATTATCGGTACAAAATTACCTGCGATACTTCTGGCGGAAGTATACATTTTACAGAAAAGCATAAACATTTTACAGGAGGTAATAACCTAGAACATTAGCAGTACCTACAACAAAGGCAATTATTTTTCTTACTTCGCCTTAATATCCCTAATTTAAGCCTAGAAAAATATTACATGGCCAACTACAATATTGATGCAAAGAAGGAAATGACCTATGATGCTATCGTCATCGGGTCCGGAATTAGCGGCGGTTGGGCAGCAAAAGAGCTTTGTGAGAAGGGACTTAAAACCCTGGTCCTGGAGCGTGGTCGAATTGTTGAGCACGTTAAAGATTATCCCACAATGAATTTGGATCCATGGGATACAGAGCTTAGGGGAGGGTTGACGCCCGAACAGCAAAAAAAACACTATAAGGCCATTAGATCTGGCTGGATTGGCACAGATACCGAACATTTTTGGGCAGACGACGAGGCCAACCCTTATACGGAAGTTAAACCTTTCCTCTGGTTGAGGGGCCATCAGATGGGAGGACGATCCTTACTTTGGGGCAAGCAAACCTATCGCTGGAGCGATCTGGATTTTGAGGCCAATGCTAAAGATGGCCATGGGATAGATTGGCCCATTCGTTATAAAGACATAGCTCCCTGGTATACCTACGTAGAGAAGTTTGCAGGGATAAGCGGAGAAGCCTTAGGACTATCCCAGTTGCCAGATAGTCATTTCTTGCCTCCTATGGAACTTAACTGCGTAGAAAAACATGTTAAAGAGAGGATAGAAAAAGATTTTCCAGGAAGGCATATGATCATAGGCCGAGTGGCACATCTTACACAGCCTCATAATGGCAGAGGCCAATGCCAGTACAGGAACAGATGTAGTCGGGGATGTCCATACGGGGCCTATTTCAGCAGCAATGCCGTTACCTTACCGGCAGCGAACGCGACCGGAAATCTCACCATCCGGCCATTCTCTATAGTACAATCAATCGTATACGACGATAAGCAGGGTAGGGCAACCGGAGTTAGAATACTAGATGCAGAGACCAATGAGGACATGGTTTTTTCCTCCAAAATTATCTTTTGCAATGCCTCTACCTTGAGCACTACTCAAATTTTATTGAATTCCAAATCGAAACGTTTTGAAAACGGCTTCGGAAATGATAGCGGAGAACTTGGACATAATTTGATGGATCATACCTACAGAGTGGGTGCAATAGGAAGGGTAGAAGGCTTTGATGACAAGTATTACAAAGGAAGGCGGCCCAATGGCATTTATATCCCGAGGTATTGGAACATAGATGAGAAGACTAAAACGGATAAGTTCCTGAGAGGGTTCGGTTATCAGGGTGGGGGATATAGAGGTGGCAACGCAGCCAATATCCAATCTTTTGGAGCTGATTACAAGGACAGTATTTTAAAACCAGGCCCGTGGGAGTTCTTCATTACCGGTTTTGCCGAATGTCTTCCCTATTACGATAATAAGGTGAGTTTGAATACGGAGGTTTTAGACAAATGGGGACAACCGACCTTATCTATCGATGCAGAATTCAAAGAGAACGAAAAGGCGGCTAACCGGCAGATACGAGAAGACGCGGTAGAAATGTTGGAAAAAGCCGGACTAAAAGAGGTATTGGGTTTTGATAACGACCATCCTCCGGGTTATGGGGTACATGAAATGGGCACTGCCCGTATGGGACGAGACCCAAGGACTTCAGTGCTTAATGAATTTAACCAGGTACATGCCACCAAAAATGTTTTTGTG
>JBFOMC010000258.1:0-8852 GCA_040830565.1 Flavobacteriaceae bacterium | reverse complement strand
ATTTAGAAAAATATGCGGTTAGCGCTATTGATGCAGTTAATACCTACTATGGCAATCCGGACGTTCCCATAGGTTTACGACTCGGAGATCCTCATGAGACAGCCTGGAACCATTCTAAAGTTATTGCGGATAATCTGGAATACGATACAACCTCCAAGAATGCCCCGGAGGCTACTTCTTTATACAGAAAACTCTTGAGCAAGAGCGAAGATAAAAGTGTAGTAATAATAACTGTAGGTCCCCTGATGAACATTAAAAAACTCTTGCAGTCTAAAGCCGACGAATATTCTTCACTGAACGGAATGGAACTTCTAAATGCTAAGGTTAAGGAGTTTGTAATTATGGGAGGGAATTTCCCAAACAGTGATAACGAATGGAATTTTAATGGGGATATGCCAGGGGTAACTAAATATGTATTAGAACACCTTAACCTGCCCATTACTTTTTCCGGAGCAGAACTTGGTGATGCCATTAGAACGGGAACGGTTTTTAATGAATTGCCGAAGGACTCGCCCCTTTATTTGGGATTCTTTCATTTTAGCAAGTATGCCCCCTGGATGAATCATCTCTTTAAAGGAGCAATTATAGATAACGCCACTTTTGATCAAACAGCCGTCCTTTATGCTGTTAGGAAGGGGATTGGCACCTATTGGCACAAGGTAGAAAATGGCCTTTGTGTAGCTGATGAAAACGGAGGGAACAAATGGGTGACCAAAGAAAACACCAATCACGCGTATCTGGTACTCGATATGCCTAAGGCTGAAATTGAAAAGGAGTTGGAGGCCTTTATGCTAGGGAAATTCTAAGGGGTCTAGTGAGACCGTCCATGCCCAAAGGATGAGTGTTATAAAAAAACCGCCAATTTTACTTTGGCGGTTTTTTATGTAAATAGCAGGTTGTTGCTATTTGATGTGGAGAATACCGGAGTCGAACCGGTGACCTCTTGCCTGCCAGGCAAGCGCTCTAGCCAGCTGAGCTAATCCCCCTGACTTTTGGAGTTCAAAGGAAATACTTTTTAGGAAAGTATCAAAATTCAACATCCTTTTATTTTAAGAAAGAATTATGGGCACCTTCTTCGTCATAGTGGATCTTTCGGGTATTTTAGCGAAAAATAATTTATATGGAAATTCTGAAGGGTAAAGTTGCCTATATCACCGGCGGATCAAAAGGAATTGGTTATGGCATAGCCGAAAAATTATTACAGGCGGGCATGAAGGTGGCCATAAGTGGTAGAAATAGAAATGCGGTATTGGACGCTGCGGAAGCCTTGAGAACACATGGAGAAGTACTCCCGCTAACCTCCAATGTTCAGCAATTGGATGATGAGATAAAAGCAATTGAGTCTATTTTAAATACCTGGGGACAGTTAAACTTGGTGGTGGCCAATGCAGGGGTGGGTCATTTTGCAGCTGTTGACGAGCTAGAGCCAGAAGATTGGAGTGCTATGATCAACACCAATCTTACAGGAGCTTTTTATACCTTAAAGGCCGCTGTAGAGCCCTTAAAGGAGTCCCGAGGATATTATATTACCGTAGCGAGTTTGGCTGGGACCAATTTTTTTGCTTCAGGGGCGGGCTACAATGCCAGTAAATTTGGAGTGGTTGGTTTTACGCAAGCGGCAATGCTAGATCTAAGAAAGTACGATATCAAAGTCTCTACCATTATGCCGGGATCTGTGGCGACCTATTTTAATAATAATGAACCTTCCGATAGAGATAGTTGGAAAATCCAACCAGAGGATATTGGTGAATTGGTGCTTGATCTACTAAAGATGCATCCCAGAACATTACCTAGCAAGATTGAAGTAAGACCAAGTAGGCCGGATAAAAAATAGCAGTTACACGACCTTTTCCTTAAAGGCGATCTCCGGATTGTAAATTTCTTGAATTAGACGATAAAGTTCTTGCCTGAATACGGAGATAGTTTCACGGTCTATGTTCGTATTACGACTACGACTCCCTTTATTTTCTTTCTTGGCAAAGTGGAGCAACCCGTTTGACAGGTTCTTGAAGGAAATTATTCCGGCCTGAAGACTATCGACGGGATGTTCGCTGGTGTACATAAGGGCATAACACAATAATTGGAAGGCCTTGCTCCTTTCGTAATCTGTGGTTACTTCTCCCCAATCTATGACTTCTACCTCAGAACGTTTGGTATTTCCGGTTTTATAGTCGATTATTCTTAACACTCCGTCTTTTTGATCAACCCTATCCAGTTTCCCCTTGAGCAGCACAGGAAAACTGAGGTTAGGGGGCTGCAATTCGACCTGCATTTTTTTCTCAAGAGCTATGATCTTTATCTCATGCTCTGCTACTTCCTTTAGCTCAAGGGCTATAAAATTTCGGATATAACGGCACACCACATGGTAGGCTATTAGATTCTTTCCAGTCAGAGTTATGGCATCTGAATAGGTTTTTGAAAAGTGCCTTTTCACCGTTTTTTCAATGCTGAGCTTTGTTGTGTTCAACTTTTCTACGGTTAATATTGATCCGGTAAAGGGAAGATATAACTCCTCTAACACGTCGTGAATGATTGTTCCAAAGGTATTTGCGGCGATGGTCTCCTCAACCTCCGAAGGATCATCAATATGCAGTACAACTTTTTTGTAAAAACCAATTGGATTTCTAATGTAGTTAGACAAGGAGGTGGGGGAAAAACCCTTAGCGCCAATTTGTTTGAGCTGCTCTAGTAATTGCTGTTGTTTTGGAATGTTTTGAAGCTCCCTGGATTGCGGTTTAATGGTCGGTGAGGCAATAATCTCCGAAATGTTTGTAGCGGTATTATGCTCTGTCAGTAGCTGTGTAATGAACCTGCTTTTTTCACCACCTTCGAGCACATCAGCTTCGGTATTATACAATATATACACTCTTTTTGCTCGTTGCAATAAGCGATAAAAATGATAAGTATAAACGGCATCTTTCTCCTTATAAGTAGGCAGTCCGAATTCCTTTTTTATATCATAGGGGATGAAGGAGTTGTTACTTTTTCCCGAGGGCAGAATGCCTTCATTAACCGAGGTGATTATTACGGTTTCAAAATCGAGGTTTCTACTTTCTAGCATTCCCATAATTTGAAGCCCTTCCATAGGCTCTCCCTGAAAGTCAACGGTTTCAGATGACAATAGCTCTTTGAAAAGGCTATATAAAGACTTCAAATCCTCGATAAAGGAATAAGCTTTCAACATCGTGTCTAATTGGTTGAATACGATATAAAAATGGTATAGATATTCGAGACCAATGTTGTCATTATTTTCTTCGAACTTAAGCTTCAGACTTTTGATGAGATCAAGGCAATGTCGAATAAAGCTTATCGGTGAGTTTTGCTCAAAGAATAGAAAAGAAAGCGGAAGCCCATAAGTGTTCTCCAGGAAGTTTATATTTTGATGGGTTATGTATACCCAGTTTTTTTCTTTTATAAATTCTAAAAGATCGTTCATCCCTCCCTTTTCATTTCCGGACAAAAGAAGTTGAATATAATTGTTAGATAAGAATGAGAAGACGTTTTTATAGAACCATCCCCGTTGTTCTTTTTGAATATTGATTTCAAAAAATTGCTTGAACATACCAGACAGTGGGGTTTTCTCTAAGGGGTAGCCCATGGTGATATTGATAGTTTCAATATCTGGAGGAATACTGTTGAGTAGTGGATTTAACAGGGCTTCATCGCCCAGGACCACAGCAGTGCCTTTTAGCAAAGAAAGATCTGTTCCTTTAAGGTCTCTCAGTAAACAACCCACATATTTAACTTGTGAAACATGCTTGGGAACTCCGATAACTTCAATGTGTTTGGCAGAATTATAATAACGGCTTGGTCCCTTTAACGAGGCTCCTTGTAGATACTTCCAATCTCTTTTATGTTGCCTTATAAAATAACCGGCATCATGCACCGGATCTTCAAGAAAAACTTGATCTATATCCCAATAGATTTCAGAATCGGTATTGGAAAGCACCTCTTGAATAATATAAGATTCTGCGGCGTTAAGCGCGTTAAACCCTATAAAAATGTGATTTTTGCCGACCACAGACTTTAAATAATCATCCAGGTTTGCTACCGCTTTTCTATATATGAGTCCCTGATAGCCAATTCCGAGACTAAGAAGATGTTTGGTAAATTTTAAGTACAGTTGAGGGAGGTCTTTCCAAAATTGAACATAGGCCTTCATCATAGGAGTTTTATCCGTATGCAAATACCAATGATTTAGTTCTTGAATTTCAAAGAGATAAGCGAAGATCTTATCAGGGGCGACCAAATAACGATCTATTTCATTATAGTCCTGAAGCAACATTTGACCCCAATTGGAGAAGTCGTGAAAATTGTCCTTTTCTGCAGTTGCCGTTAGCTGATATGTTCGGAACAACTCGAAAAGTAATTGGGTGTTCCCTGCTTTAGTAAGTCCTGACATTGATTCTACAAAAGCCTCAATACTAAGGATCTTGGGAGAAAATATAGTTTTCCCTGCGGTCTTTGCAAAATAGGCTCTAAGAAAGCTTCCTGCCCGTTTACTGGGGAGGACAAAGATGATATCTTCCAGGACATCGTACTTCTTCCAGACTTCATCAACAACCTCTTCCAAGAAAGTTCGCATGCCTAAAAATAAAAAAAGCCCTGGCAAATTTGCCAGGGCTTTTCATTTTATTTATTGAAAAGAAACTATTCTTTAACCAAGTTAATTTCTACTCTTCTGTTCTGTGCTCTACCAGCTCTGGTATTGTTGGTAGCAATAGGCTTATCTTCACCGAAACCAACAGCAGATAGTCTGAATTCTCCGATTCCTTTGTCTACTAAGAACTCTTTTACAGCAAGTGCTCTAGACTCAGAAAGTGCCTGGTTGGTTTTAGCTCCACCTACACTGTCTGTGTGGCCTTCTACTGTAAACTTAGCATTAGGATACTCGTTAAGAATTTGAATGATATCAACCATTACGGAAGTAGATTCTGCCTTGATAGAAGACTTTCCAGTATCAAACAAGATAGTTCTAGCATAGTCGTTCAATTGCTTTTGAACTTCTTCTGTAACTTCAGGACATCCTTTGTTTGCAACAGTACCGGCAACATCTGGACACTCATCATCTTTGTCTAATACTCCGTCACCATCTTTATCTGGCCAAGGGCATCCTTTGTTCTCAGCAGGACCTGCTTCAGTAGGACACTCATCATCTTTGTCAGCTACACCATCACCGTCACCGTCAGGGCATCCGGCAAGTGCGGCAAGACCAGCTTCATTAGGACAAGCATCATCTTTATCAGCGATACCGTCTCCGTCAGAATCAGGACAACCGTTCATTTCCTTAGAACCAGCTTCATTAGGACAGCTATCTTTTCCATCCTCAATGCCGTCACCATCAGAATCAGGACAACCGTTGAAGGCTTCTAGACCAGCTACCTCAGGACAAGCATCATCCTTATCGTAGATGCCATCACCATCAGTATCAGTTCCACCAAACTTGATAGAAAGACCTGCTAAGTGCTGGAAGTGCTTAACACCGTAATCTTCAAAAGCGTGCTTGTACTGGGTTTGAAGTGTAAGACCGATATTGTCAGTAAACCAGTAATTAACACCAATACCACCATTTACGGTACCGGCACCAATTTCGTCTACCCAGGTATAACCACCACCTACTTCAATAAACGGATCGATTTTAGTGTTTTTTAATAATTGATATTTGATGAGACCATCAACAGCATAGTGAGATAGATCGTCTGCACTAACATCACCTAATTTGCTGATTCTGTTCAAAGAACCTCTGGCACCTATTGAAAAACCGTCACCAACTGACTTGGAAACCGCAACATAGGATATAGATGGCAAAATGTTCCAGTGATCATTTGCGTTGAAGTACTCACTAAATAATGTACCAGTAGGATACGAGGCATCTGAATCGTTAGTTGGATAAACGTCTATAGCGTTCACACCAAAGCTAACCTGCCACGGATTATTTTCATCCTGTGCTTGTACGTTGTTAAACCCCATAATTAGTAGGCCAACAACCAATAATCTGCTAAGCTGTTTCATGTTCAAATTTTTAAGTTTAAGTGTTTATTAGCTGCAAATGTAAGTTGTTAAAAATTATTAACAAAATCAATTTCCCATTTTTTTTAACGCATTTTATAGGGAAAATACGGCATTTAAACGATTTTTAGCTCCTTTCCTACTTCTATAAATGAGGCTATCGCATGGTCCAAATGAGCCACTTCATGAGCCGCCGATAACTGCACTCTAATCCTGGCTTTTCCTTTGGGCACCACCGGATAAAAGAAGCCAATAACGTAAATCCCTTTCTCTAATAACATATTTGCCATTTTTTGTGAAAGTTTGGCGTCATAGAGCATCACCGGGACTATAGCGGAGTCCCCATCAATGATATCAAAACCAGCTTCCTGCATGCCCTTTTTAAAGTAGGCTGTGTTTTGAGCAAGTTTATCTCGTAAAGAGGAATCTCTACCTAGCATATCAAAAACCTTTATGGATGCACCCACAATAGCCGGCGCCAAGGAATTGGAAAACAAGTAAGGCCTTGAACGCTGCCTTAGGATTTCTATGATCTCCTTTTTCCCAGTTGTATAACCTCCCATTGCTCCTCCAAGCGCTTTGCCTAGGGTCCCCGTAATAATATCTATACGATCTAGCACTCCTTTTTCTTCAAGAGTTCCTTTTCCTGTTTCTCCAATAAAGCCCGTAGCGTGGCATTCATCTATCATTACCAGGGCGTCATACGCATCGGCCAAATCGCAGATCTCATCTAAAGGAGCCACCAGGCCATCCATAGAGAAAACACCATCGGTAACAATTATCTTGAATCTGCTACCGTCCTTATCTGCCTGTTTCAATTGAGTTTCCAGATCTTTCATGTCGCTATTGGCGTACCTGTAGCGTTTCGCTTTACAAAGCCTAACACCATCAATAATCGAGGCATGGTTCAGCGCGTCTGATATTATGGCATCCTCTGCAGTAAACAACGGTTCAAAAACACCTCCGTTTGCATCAAATGCAGCAGCATAAAGAATGGTATCTTCCGTTCCGTAGAAAGTGGCTATTTTTTGCTCCAGTTCCTTGTGAATATCCTGGGTACCACAAATAAATCTGACCGAGGACATTCCAAATCCATGAGTGTCTAAAGTGTCTTTTGCAGCCTGTATTACTTCAGGGTGTGAAGACAATCCCAGATAGTTGTTTGCACAAAAATTGATCACTTCTTGTCCCGAAGCAATTTTTATTACCGCACCCTGGGCAGAGCTTATGATTCTTTCTTCTTTGAATAAACCAGCTTCTTTAATGTTTGCCAGTTCTTCCGTTAAATGTTGTTTAATATTTCCGTACATCTTATTATATAAATTCTGGGTTTACTTCTTTGTCAATATAGATAATGACTTTATTGTCCACCAAATATCCCATGTTTTCAAGAGCATCTGCATAGGCATAAAGTTGCTCGTGATATTTTGGATGTTTTTTTCCTGTCTTGTAATCTAGTATTGAGACTCTGGTGCCATCAAAAACCAACCTATCTGGGCGTAAAATTAGCCCAT
Organism: Flavobacteriaceae bacterium; assembly: GCA_040830565.1. GTDB lineage: Bacteria > Bacteroidota > Bacteroidia > Flavobacteriales > Flavobacteriaceae > JAFMPW01. The sequence goes on along the minus strand of JBFOMC010000258.1, from coordinate 1,329 downwards.
TTTCCGTAATGATATCACATTCGTTTTTTATCTCTAGCCGAGCTTGAAAAAAAGGCTTCAATTGAGGGTGACCAAGTATGGCAGAGACCATGTTTCCATAATGATCAATTTCCTCCGGAAGTATCCCGATTTTACTCAAGCGCTCCAGAGCATGCTCCATATCTTCTTCGGTTTCTATTAATTCCATTATTTGGTGCAGTACCGTACCCCTGGAAAGAGCAGCCTCTTGTGTGGTATCCCACAATTGCCCGGCTAGGGTAAGGATCTTAAAATCCGGACGGTTCTTATAGCTATATTGATATGGAATGGTGTATTCTAATTTGGCAGATTTCTCCTCTTTTATATTGTTGTTTTGAGTTCCAAAGCTGTAGGTGTGTTTTTCTTGTTTCCAGAGCCCTTGTTCTAAAAGAAAATTGATGAATAGACCAGAATAATAATGCGGTTTATGTGTGCCTTTCGCTGTGAGATCTCTTACAGTTAACACATAAAGCTCATCTACCGCCCTGGTTAAGGCAACATAGAGTAAATTAAAGGCATCTAATTCTAATTTGTGTTGCTCTTCCTGATACACTTCAGCGGCCTTATCTCCGTAGTAGGCCACTTCCTGCTTTTTGCTTATTAGGACTTCACTGAAATTGTGATTTGTCTTATCGGGAAGAGGCAGCCAGAGTTTTGGATCTATCTCTTCATATATATAGGTATTCGCATAGGGGAAAATTACAATCGGAAATTCTAATCCCTTTGCCTTATGCACTGTCATTATACGAACCGCATTCACACTTTCGGGCACAACAATGGTAAGTTTGTCTATGTGTTTCTCCCAATAATTTATGAAGGTGCTAATCCCAGAACCTTCCTTTTTTTCCAAAGCAAGTGCCTCATCAAGTAAAAAACTCAGGTATGCCATGGAGCTTTCACCCAGCTTAAATTGTTTTATGGCATATTCCAGACCATCATAAACAGAGCACTGTTTCATGTGTTCAAAGCAGAAGTCGTAATGTTCACGAACCAAGGTCTCCATCGCACCCATATTGCATTGAATGAAGTTATGCTTGTCTATCTCCTTTTTGCTGAGAAAAAATAGGATATCATATATAGTTTCAAGATCATGAGGGTGAATACAATGCCTTAAAAGATCTATTAAAAACAAGACTTCACGGTTTCTCTTTAGTAGAAGCGTTTCAGAGGAGATAAGGGGGATCTCATGTTGCATTAAAAAATCAGCTAACAAGATAGCCTGCTTTCGCTTTCTGGTTAAAATGCAGATGTCACCAAAAGCATAAGACCTGTGAATTGCCTTATTTAGAATTTCCAATACTTCCTGGCAAT
>JBFOMC010000257.1:0-38819 GCA_040830565.1 Flavobacteriaceae bacterium | reverse complement strand
TTGATCTCTAAAGACAGTACCACCTCCCTAAGACTCAATTCCAGTGGAGCCACCGCCCTAAAACTCCTTAAGAATAAGGCCAAAGCTTTAGGCTTACTCAGCAACCCAGAAGCCTGTACCCAGCTGTTAGAGACCGTGGATCTTGGCAGTAGGGTTATAGACGAGTTAAAGCCAGGGTTTAAGAGCGAAGCAGACAAACTTTTACTCATAGAAGAGGCCATTCCGCTTTTTGAATCCGGAATGGAGGCTGCCTATCATCTGTATTCCGATTCACATGACGAAGCATATATTGATACGGCCTTTTTATATGCCGAAAAGAGTAAATCTGTCTTACTACTCGAAGTTTTGCTGGGCACCAAGGCCAATACCTTTGCCAAGATCCCGGACAGCATCCTGCAAAAAGAACGGCAGCTAAAATCGCTCATCGCCAATGCCGAAAAGCGCCTAAACCGGACTAAGAAGCAATCGCCTGCCCTGGAGGACGAACTGTTCTCTCTAAGAAATGCATATCGAGAATTATCAAAAACCATTGAAAGCAGCTATCCGGCCTATTTTGATCTTAAATACAATACGGAGGTCCTCACTTTAGCTCAGGTGCAACAGGAGTTAAAAAACGGCCCTGAAATGCTGTCTTATTTTTATGGAGCAAGGGCCATCTATGTGCTTGGCATTTCAGAAAAAGCCAAGAGCATGCATCAGATCCCTTTAGAGGATAAACTGGAGACGCTTATCAGAAATATTCATGAGGGGCTGAGTAGTACCACACTTCCAGCCGAAGAGCTCGGAAAGCTGTCTTATGTACTTTATCAGAAAATTGTAGCTCCTGCCTTATCGGATAATTCCCAGGGTAAAGGCCTCCTCGTTTTACCTGACGGCCTGCTTAACTATATCCCCTTCGGCGCTCTAAACACTTCAGCTGATACCCTTCAATATCTCATTGAAGCTACCCCCATAGCCTACTCAAATTCTGCAACCCTACTTGGGCAGCTGAATGAACGAAAATTCAGATCAAACTCCGTACTGGGTTTCGCCCCTAGTTTTGAGGAAGGAAGGGAAAGGCAAGAGGCCAATTTGCTGCTTCCCTTACCTCACAATACCTCTGAAGTGACCGAAGTATTAAAATCATTCAAAGGAGACGCCTACACGGCCACCCAGGCCTCATTAAAAAACTGTAGAGCTCGCTTCCCTGAATACGGTATTTTGCATCTGGCCACCCATGCGATTTATGACGATAGCCGGCCGGAGTATTCCTATTTGGCCTTTACGCCGGAGGAGGACGAATATTTACTATATGTACGCGATCTTTATCAGCTAGAGTTAGACGCGGCCCTGGTGACCCTAAGCGCTTGTGAAAGTGGTATTGGAGAATTAAAAGGTGGGGAAGGGTTTATGAGCCTGGCTAGAGGTTTTTTCTATAGTGGAGCCTCTAGCATCGCCAGCACCCTTTGGAAGATCAATGATGCCTCTTCTGCTACTTTGATGGGGACCTTTTATCAGCAACTGGCAGAAGGCCAGACCAAGGATAAGGCACTCCAAAACTCCAAGCTGGCCTTTTTAAAGGCCAATAGGCAAAATGCCTTATCACATCCTTACTACTGGTCTGCCTATGTGGTAAGTGGTAATATGGATGCTATTCCTGAAGAATCCATGGTAGTTTGGTATATTCTTGGGGGCACCTTTATTGTGGTAATAGGAGCTTTGATCAGGAAAAAGTTAGTCCAGGGCAGCTAAAAGGGCTTCGGCAGCCTCTTGTTTATAGTCCGACGAATTGAGCAACGACTTAAGCATCTCTTTTGCCTTTTCTCCTTCCCCTAAGTTGAGATAGGCAAGGGCCAGATACCATCTGGACTCGGGGACAAAGATCTCATTAGTTTCCAGGTTCTTTTGAAAGTGCGTAACAGCCTCAGTGGTACGTTCGGTTTTGAGATAAGACTGGGCCAGATAAAAATCCAGATAGGCCTTTTCTCCTTCCGCTTTCATTTGTTCAAATAAGGGAATGGCTGCTTTAAAGTCGCCAGATTCGTAGGCAACAAAGGCTTTTCTTTCCACACTGTTTATGGTATCACTCCTGGTTATGGTATATACGGTATTAGGGTAGATCTCAAAATTGCTGGCATACAGCTTATTCATATCCGGAGTATCCGGTTTAAATACAAAGTACCCCAATCCCAATAGCACAAGTATAGAGGCTGCAATGCTGAGGCGTTTCCATAATGGCCGTCGGCTTGTTGTAAGCGGTGGAAGCTCTTCTTCTAAATGGGCTAGTTTTTCTTTAAGCGCCCTCTTTTCATCAAAGGCAATGACCTTTCTAAGATCCTCCTCAAATGTAAACTGTTCCTTGAATTCAGGATCATTTTCCAAAAGGGCATGGAATTGCTCTAGTTCCTCCGGAGAGAGCTCATCTAAAAAGTATTTACTGATCAATTCCTCGTTTTCCATCGCTAATAAGAGCTGTTTTTGATTGATTCTTTCAGCGTTTTTAAGCATCGAGATTTCTGGCTTTTCACCACATTCTCGCTATTGTAGTTCCCTGCCTCCATAATTTCCTTTATGCTGTATTTCTTATAGTAGAACAGGGTCAATATCTTTTTGCATTTTTCTCCTAGCTTCTCAAAGTTCCTTCTCAGCAACACCTGCCTTGGGTTGAGTTCCTCCTTATCCAAATCAAAATTGCTGACTTCTTCATCTATCTCCTGTACCTTGGCTATGATGCCTTCGGAGTGTACTTTTTTCTTTTGCTTTCTTAAGGTATCCAGGATCATGTATTTACCAATACTCATTAAGTAAGTAGCAATAGAGCTTCTTAGTTCAGACAACTTGCCCTTACTGATATTCTCATAAAACGCCACATAAGCATCCTGGTAAATATCCATCGCGTCACTGGCTTCAATACCATATTTCATGGCAAAATTGAAGAACAGCTGCCTGTTTTCCTGATACACCTTTTTAAAGGCACTTTCAGATCCATTTTTCAAAGAACTAAATAGTATTTGATCCGACTCCTTTGTCATTTAATGTGAGATAGCGCCAGTAGTTAACATTTAAATGTAAAAAAAAATAACCCCACTTGTTAACCTTTCCATAAATAACCCATAAAAGGGTGTAATCAAAATACAGCAAAATGAAAAAGCTACACCTTATAGTAATTCTGGGCCTTATGATCTTAAGTGCCCAAAGCTATGCTCAGAACGAACTGGTTTACGAGCAGGCGATGAGCGAAAAAAAGAAAGGCACCAAAGCCAAACAACTTGAAGGGATGGAGGGATCTGTACAGGCCGTTGTGGTAGAATCACAAAAAGACGACCGGATAGAACTCAGTATCTCACTTCAAGGCTATGCCGGTAAATATTTAAAGGTCTTTGCCCTGAGCAAAACCGGATCCAGAAAATTTGAGATCCCGCCCGATGTTCAGAAAATAAGGGCCGGGAAATCCCAGGTAAAAGCAGACCTGAATCTTTCTTCCCAGAATGAAACAGACTCGGATTATTTAGAGTTGGTATTTACCAATGGCATGCTACGCTTTAAGGGCATGTCTTATGTATACAAATTCAAAAAGCACTGGACGCCTAAAGGTCCGGATATGACCGATCCTCATGGGCCAACTGACACCAATAGAACGCCTCAGATCGTAGAGGTACAGCTCAGACCTGTGGGCAATGCCCGCCGAACCTTCAACAGTCAATAATTAAAAAAAAGTATCATGAAAAAAACTGTTCTATATTTTCTGGCCTATATCGTATTGGCCCTGATCAGCACAAACTTAAATGCCCAAAAAGCCGGAGAAGTAATCTTCTTACAGTCGGCAATAGGCAACAAATACCTCGATGTACAATGGGGTAGTACCAAAGATGGCACACCTTTACATCTTTGGCCTTATAATGGTGGCAATGCACAAAAATTTAAATTGGAAGCTGCCGGCGGAAAATACTTCTATATCAAGTCTGTCCTTGGCAAGTACCTCCATGTTCAAAACAGGTCTAACCAACCCAAAGCCAAGGTAGTACTCTATCAGGGCAGGGGTAACCCCAACACCAAATGGCAATTTGTGCCAGGCCCGGATGGCTATCACTACATAAGGTCTCAAAAGGGCACCTATATGGATGTGCAATGGGGAAGTGAAAAAGACGGTACCCCTATATGGATGTGGAATTATAACGGGGGGAACGCTCAACGTTGGAAAATCAAAAAAGTTCAGCAGGTAATCGTAAGAGCTCCAAAGGGTTCCGAAAACTCGGGCAGCAGCACCTCTTCAAATACCAATTTACCCTATTACAATTATCACCTCAATTTGTCTAATGACCGTCTGCTGGCGGTTCTGGCAAAAGCCATGGAGGAAAGGCGTAAATCTGCTGCAAGGCCCACGGCCAAGGGAGTAGATTTAGCCGCTCCAGCAGCACAGCTTTTTATTGATTTGAATGCCGATCTCGATCAGCGGTTCGACCCTAATGAATCTACTTCCTTTTCAAGGATCCACGCAGAGTTATTTGTAGATAAGGAGCCAGGTTCCCTGGTATTCTACTACCGCCCAAACTCCTATCACCTTCGCTGGGACAAGGACATGGGGAAACACGATCTGCAAATCAACTACAGTAGGAATACTGAAGGCACTGAAAACAAAAGTGCCAGGGTATCCGCCACACTTACATCCGGCATTACCATAGCAGAGAAAAACTTTATGACCAAAATGTTGAATGAGATTCTCAGGAGCAGTGAACTCCCTAATCCCGATGTAAAGCTGAGACCGCTACAGGTAGAAGACCCTGAAATTGTCTTTGAGGGTGCGGGCTTTGATATTAATGCAGATCAGATCTCCATAGTTCCTTCCTCAAGTTTTGGGGATGAGATAGAAGTGAATTTCAGTACTTCAGACGATAACATTGATGCACTCAAAAGTGCCGGACTGCAAAACAAGATATCATTTACAGTAAACTTCAATTATAAGGAACAGGAAGGTGATGTTGGCATCCCTGCAGATATCAGCATAATGGACGAGTCTACCTACGGTACTTTTGAAGTGGACTTTCCTACACTATCTACGATTCAAAACCCAACACCCTACCCTATCATGGTGCAATACCTGCATGTATTAACCACCATAGATGATAGTGGTATAAAGCCCTATATCTTTTCTTTTGATTTGGGTGATAAAACTCTACAACCCAACGATCAGTTAAAATTTAAAAAACCCGTGGGCTTCAGAGTGCCTCCTAAACTAAGATCAGTCAAAAAGCCCTTGAGAGCTTTTGTGGAATACCGGATTTTGGAATGTGAGCCTTGTACCCAAGCCATATTCAACGATCTCACCGGAGGCGTTACGGCGGCCACCAAGCAAGAGATCAAGTTCAGGTCTGTAAACCTGCTTAAGGCCACCGGAGCCGAGTTTATCTGGGTGCGGATGAAGTCTAAGCAACTAGATCCCGGGAAGCAAAGAGAGGTAACTACTCATGATCCTATAGAAATAGCGTCAGACAGTGATTACCTGAAATCCCCAACCCTATACCTCTATAACGGAGAGCAGCCCGACTTTAAGTACCAGGTAGAACTGGTAATGCCAGACGGCGAGATCTATGCCATGGAGCATTGGCTCAAAGGTGATGAGCTTAGAGTGTTACTCTCCAAGGCCAAATTAAAAGAGCACTTTAATTCCTGGCCGGATAAGCTAGAAGAAGAAGAGTACGAGGGCGAAGAAGGTAACTAGTATAACTAAACACAGAAGTTCACAAAACATGGTATTCAATCTTAAAATAAGGGTAGTAACTGTAATGTTCCTGGCACTAGCCTGGCAGGTTAAAACGCAACCAGACCTGTCTTCTAAGGAGATTATAGTTGGCCTGCCGGTCTATGCAGACCTGCGTCAGCAGCACAAATTTTACTACGCCCCCAGCAGCTTTGAGCTGGATAAGGACGCGGATGGCAAACCAGAGTTCTCCTTCGTAAGGATGACCCATATTGCCAGCAGAGCCAGGGGGATGGAAAATTGGAAACAGAGCAGTGCCATACAATTTACCATCAAACAAGCCGGGATCACCAGAGAAGCGCTCAAGGCAATAAGAGAACGCCTAAAAACAAAATCTGCCGGGAGGACTAAAATAAAATTGCTCCCCGCCCCTATCAAAAAAATGGAAGCCTCCCTTGTCTATACCAATCTGGATGCTGATAGTACTACAGCTATTCGCAGCAACTACAACAGCAATGCAGAAGACAAAAGAGGAGCGCTATGGACCACCAAGGTCTTTACCATCAGGCCGGATAAATTTACTTCTCAGGCCCTATGGGATGCTTTTAAAGAAGGGAAAGGACTTTTAAGTGTAGCCTATGGCATATGGACTCATGGCGCTTACAATGATGACATTAGTTACCATTTTAACGGCCCTGAAGAACTGCAAAAGGTTTTTGAAGGACTAAGTAACACCGCCACAGATTCTACGCAGGCAAATACAGAGGCTCTAATAAATGCCGGAGCTTTTCAGGTAGCCGTTGACCTGGAACAATGGCCAGATCTGTTCAAAGAGATCAGTTTTGAGAGCACGCTCTCTCCCAGGTACGGCCTTGTAGATGTGTATTGCTACGATTTTAGGCAAAACACCAGGCCAGGGCTTTTGGGAAAGATCGTAGAGCTCGAAGCTGAAGGAGTGGGTAAGGGTCCTGTGAAAACGGAGATCGACTTCTCCAAAACCCAACCCGATATCTATGCTCATGCCGTAAAATTTGAGTACGCTGTGCGCTTAGACAAGCCACTGCGCTACCGGGTCATAGAACTCTTAGAATCCGGAGATGTATCCGAGGGACCATGGATAGTAAAAAACAATTGGACCGAAGAAATAGACATCAGTTCACAAGTAGATTTCAATTCAACCTTTAAATCAGAAGAACAATGAAAAATGTAATATACAGTATCGCAATCGTATTAGCCTTTTGTACCGTTGCCAACGCACAGGTACACTATGACAAGGGAAGGATCACCATAGACAAGGTGCAGCTTCTGCAAGACTACAATGATTCTCTAACCTACTATTATATCCCTACCTATCCCAGGTTGTCACTAAACGAAAAAGGAGACTTTGAGTTCCTGTGTATGAAATACGTGGGAGAAAAGAAGGAGGAGAATGGAGGTTTATTTCACGCCTTATTCGAATTCCGGATGGAGGAGAAAGAACAGGAGCGGCTTGAAAAAAAGTTACAGGCCAAAGTTAAAGACGCCACCATTAAGGGTCCTATTCCCCTGCTCGAAAGCATGAAAGAAGGCGAAGCCGCGCTGGGAAGTTTTAGAATTATTTCTTCCATTCTAACGGATACATTATCTAACAATGCTTTTACCCAAAATCTGATCACAAGCGGAAGGGCGCCCTTTACCCCAGGCTCTAAGGCAGTGTTAGCCGCAAAACTGAATCAGGACGGAGCCACACTTTTATGGGAAACTTTTAAAGGGGTCACTTCTGATGTTTCCGTAGCAGTTAATGGCTACTATGAAGCCATCGCCGAGGCTTATAATGTGGTTGTTGAAGCGGAAATGGATGTGGTTTACGAACACTTTAGTGAAGTATCTAAAACCGAAACACTATTTACCCATGATGAAGTAAGCAATGCCATAGACAGTCTTTACACCAATGGAACCATCAAGATTACCGCTTTAGACCGCACCAAAGGCCTGGGTACCAAAAGTGAGTTAAAGAATATTCTGCAAATAGTCACAGATAAGGTGATCAACCTGATGTTCGATACCGAAACCGGTTGGTCCAAGGTTCCGGAAAAGCAAGACCCTGCCGAAACCAAAGATAAGAGCGGCAAGGGCGTACTTAGCGGCTTTGCTTTTGGCCCTGCAAGCATGTTCATCCCGGATGTACAGCACATTGTAAAATCTAGAAAAGATATCAAAGCGCATCGCTTCAGATTAGACCTTAGTGAGTCTACTTCTATAAGAGTGCCCTTCTACACCGCAGGTAACTTTGGCGGGTTCTACGAAGGCTTTGCGGAGGACGAAAGGTATTTCCGGACTGTAGATCTAACCGGAAGCGGGGATTTTGAAAGAAGTGAAGTCATTTTTCAACTCGATGGGGATTTTACAGAATCTTTTGACGAGCTGGTCAACTTCGTGACCGTGAACTTCAGAAAAAAGTACGGAGACGAGAGAAACGACTTTACAAAGCAACTTTATTTCAATGCCAAGGACATTGAAGACGGAAAATTCTACAAGTCGGTTTCCTTTCCAAGATTGGGGATTGAAAGCGAAGATTGGTTAGAGTACGAATATCAAATCTCATGGAGTGTAAGAGGAGAATCTGAGTTTGTCGGTCAGAACGATGAGTGGAAAACAGCAAGGTCTAAGGCCATCGTTATTTCCCCTCCCTTCAAGAAAATTGAAGTAGACATTGACCTGGACAAACAACAGCTTGCGGAAAACAATATCGCTACAGTAGCGGTGGACTTCGCGGCCGATTTCCTGGGCGAAACCCGCATGGTAAAGTCTGTCACCCTCAGAGCTTCGGGAGAAGAGAACAACAACAGAGCAGCCATCTTCCACGACTTTGACGGGGAAGTAGCGTACAGGACTATTTGGTACGCCAAAAACGGAGATAAAATTAAAAGCAGGCATCAGAACCTGGAGCGGGGCTACATTTTGTTAACACCGCCTTCCACAGAAGGAGCTAACGATTAATCATTGAAAACTAAGATCATGAAAAGAAATACAACCTATTGGATATTAGTAGCCCTGGCATTCTTTGCCCTGCCTAGTGCTGCATCCTCGCAAATTTTAATGGACCAGGGTGTACGGGTAGAAGGACTGTGGTGCTTCCCCTCCAAGGAAGATCCATCAAGCTACTACTACCTGCCAGCGGAAGCTCATCTTGGAGAGGAGAACAACAAACCGCAATTCTCTTATATGCGCTATGTAGACATGGACGCGGAAAAGAGCAATACCGGCAACAGCATTCTCCAGGCAAAAGGCGGAGGGGTACTACACTTTTTGGTACTCTATGAAACCTCTGAAGAGCAATTAGAAGTTGCCAGAGATGAACTGGCCTATGTCACGGGAAACAATAAGGCAAAGCTCAAAGGCCCGATAATTTTTAAAGAAGGCAATTACGCTTTGGTCTCGTCAATCATTGACCCCGATGAAGGAGGGCAAAAAAGAAAGCTGATGATCAAAGGGAGAGCTCCTGTGCTCGAAGGCAACAAAATAGCCCTGTCCTTTGAGCTCAACGCAAAGGATTCCAAGCTACTCTTTGAAAGTTTTAAAATGGCTACCCCGGATATTTCCCTGGTCTTTGATCTCACATTTTCCGGTCTTAGTAATGCCTATGACGCCACACTAGAGATAGATTGGTCCGAGGTACAAAAAAGGCATGAAGCCCAGGTAGGTGGCAGCTATATGTTTATTGGAGCACAGGCCGGTTTGGAGCTAGACGACCTGATGAAGAACCAGCACATAAAACTCACCACCAACGGAGAAGATGAAAATATGGATCAGTTGATGAACACGGTGATGGATAGGCTGCTTGGGATGCTCTTTGATCCTGTAGAAGACAATTCTGAGGAAAATGAAAACCCGCTGACCGAGATGATCAGCAATATCATGGGTAGCTCTGGAGAAGGCAAGCAACCAGGATACCAAACTTCGGGCTTCGGATTTCAAGCTTCTTACAAGTACAAGGAAATTAAAAAGTCGGGTAAAAGCACCGTGAATTTCAATTCCAGATCCACCGTTGAAAGGCATCACTTTATCACTTTCAATATAGGAGATCTCTATAAAAAATATAAGAATGATAAGAGCATCTTTAAGACTACCTCATTAGAGGATGAGGACTTTCAGCTTAGAGAAGTTAGAGTAGGCATAGATGGCACCCTGTATCAGGAATTTGATAAGATGGTGAACAATGTCACGGTAATGGTGCGCAAGAAGCATCAAAACGATGAAGAGACGATTAGATCCCTGGTAGTTAACAAAACAGAATTTGACAACAACGGAGCACAGCCATTTTCACTTACCTATGGCTCCAAAGGAGATAAGGACCGTTTTCTGTGGCTAGACTATGAATACAAAACCATCTGGCAATTTCAAGGGGGTGCCAGCTACGAAACCGAATGGGAAGCAGCTTCGGCATCAATGATCAATTTATACAGTCCGTTCGAAAGGACCAGTATTCAGCTCTCCGGTGATATGGAGGAGTTAGAGGAGCAAGGATATCGGGCAGTTGCGGTGCAATTAGAATACCCCTTTTTCGGAAAGACCATGAATCCTCAAAAACTTATCCGTCCGGGAGACGATCTCTCGGAAAGTGCTTTCGAAGTAACCCTTCCCCTAAACAAAAGAGAATACAGTTACACCATGACCTGGATAGGATCTGACGGGGAGCGATTGACCAATAGTAATACAGACAGTTCGGGGATCATTTTTGTAGATGAACTCCCCAATAAATAGTAAAAGAATTAAGTAATCTCAAATAGTAAAATCATGAAAAATCGAGAAAATAATTTAAGAAAGCAATTTAGAAAGTTGCTGTTTGCAATACTAATATTGCCATGTGTACTTATTGCCCAAACTTTGGACTCTGAGAACCGGGTGGATATCACCTTAGATGATGGTACGGCGGTCATTTTATATGGTCAAAGTTCCAGGACTATCGGTCATAAGACCAATAAATATTACATGCTCCCAACGGGCCTGAAAATTGGATCAAGACAAGACGGAACCCCAGAATTCTTATTTGTAAAATACACCACTGAGGAAAGAGCAGATCAGGGCGGTATTAGCGGAGGGCTCATGCATTTTTTGATGGAATGGGGACTTTCCCGCGAACAGAAAACGGAGCTTCAAGCCAAACTGGCAGCAAAAGTTAAGGGGGCCAAGCTAATGGGCAATGTGCCTATGCAGGTAGACGAGAAAGCAGAGTCTTTCAGAATAATATCGGCTACCTTGTCCGATAGCGAACGTACAAAAAAAGTGGTGACCTCAGGAAAGGCTCCCCTTGTTGAAAGAGGAAAAGTAGCAGCTGCTGCGCAGTTAGATAAATATGGGGCCCAATTGCTGGCATCCACTTTTGAAAAAGCACAATCCATTACTGATCTTACTGTTAGATTAGACTACTACTATACGCTACAAACTCCGGCAGTAAAAGGTAAGATCGAATTTAATTGGTCCAGGTTGGAGCGAGAATTTGATGTCATTTCCGCTGAATATAAAAAAGAAGAAAAAGACTGTTTTTTATGGTGGTGTGATGAATATCGATCGTATGAGGAAATGCGAAGTCATTATGACTTTTTGAGGGAAAAGGAAATCATCAAATTCAGTTGGGAAGAAACCCTGGACGATGATCGCATAGATATCATGCGCGAAGCATTCTTTCAATACTTCCTCAACGCCTTTACGGAACAATCAACCGAGAAGCCAGAGGTAGCAGATACCACAACCCTTGCTGATACTTTAAGCGTACCAAATATAAAGTATGGCGACGGTTACAAGTTTAAAAGCTCTCTTTCCAAAGGATCTTATAGGTTTAAAGATAAGGTCATAGACCTCAGAGAGGTGAGACTAGCGGTGAAACATCCCCATCCACTCGAAGGCAATTTGGCCAGTTGGTACAAGCAGGTTGAGAACAACCCTAAATGTGTATACAGTGTTAACCTCAACGATCCCTTTTTTCAACATAGGGATATCCGTTTCATTCTAGATCTGGAAGCTAAAGAAATGTTTGATGAAGCGGTAAATCATGTAACGGTTATTGCCAAAAAGGAGCGAAGTTCAGGGAATTCCTATGAGGAGCGCCTCACCTTTGACAAATCCTTTATTGAGAAAAATGGTATTACGGGAGTGCTTACCTACGCCAGAGGTGAAGATGAGGATCCCTCAGCTTTCGAGTACAAATCGCAATGGAGTTTTGCCGGGGGCAACACCTACCCTAAAAACCCTAAATGGGAAAAGGGCTCCTGGGAAGGCGTAACCTTAGATCCCCCTGTCACGACCAGAACCATTGAGCTGGAGGCCGATATTGAGGAACTCCAAAGCAGTGATATCACCAGGGTTACCGCTCAATTACGCTACAGGCAATTTGGCGTGGAGCAAGAGACCAATGTGCAGCTTTCTGCACAAAAAGGTGAGCCCATAATCAGCAAAAAGATCTTCGTAGACCGAGATACCAACGGCTATGTATACCGATTAATTCTGAATCACAAGAAGGAAAAGAAATTGGTACTACCCTGGGAACCGATGATCAATGACAACTATATCTACGCCAATATTCCGGAAGACATTCTGGATACGGAGTCTGAGGTATTCAAAATTGCCAAGGAAGCCGGCGAAGATCTGGTAAAAAAAGCTGGCGAAAAAGTGCTAGACAAGTTTGAAGAAGTATTTAAAACCAAGTAAAAAGTACCATCATGAAAAAATTATGCATCATTAGTTTTTTGCTTTGCCTCTGCCCATTCATCAAAGTGCAGGGCCAGACGATAGTATTAGATAAATTGGTAAAAGCCGGAGATCTAACCGTCTTTCCAAGTATCTACAATGAGAATGAGTATTACTACCTCTCAGACCAGGTGCGCCTGGCCAAGGATGAAAACGGGAAACCGGAATTCTCCTTCCTGAGATGGGTAGAGAACGAAAGTACCGATGACAGCGATGACTCCTACAAAGACACCGAAGGTGCCGGTGGAGGTATCGTTACCGCCCTGGTAGAATTGAAAGTAACTGACGAACAGAAGCAAAATGCCGAACAGGAGTTAAGGCGGGTGAACCCAAGAGGAAAAATCAAAGGGCCCGTTATGTACAGAGGAGGCACAGTTGCACTTGTATCCGCCTTTAATGCAGAGAACGAAGAATTTTCTCAGCAGGTTTTGGGACTAGGCCCGGCGCCGGTCTTAGACGGACAAAAAGCCTCTGTTTCTATTCAGCTTACTAAAAAAGGGTCTAAGATCTTATGGGAATCCTTTAAAACGAATACGCCCAATGTAGTATTCAAATTCAATATGGAAATTGAAGGATACAACTCCCCTATCTCAGCTAAAATTAATTTCGAATGGGAAAAGATCTATGAACATCAGAATTTCCAGGCCGGCGTTGCCACTCCGGTACTGGCGGCAGAAGTGGATGTAGCTGTTAGCGAGATGATCAATAACAATACCATCAAGATCACAGAGATTGGTGAAGACGAGGATTTTGATGCCATTAGAACTACGGTCATGGAAATTATCAGGACGGAGATGTTTGAATCTCAGGAAAACTCGAGCACCCCTTCTTTGAGCTCTTTAACTTCCAGTCACGGCAGTAGACCCAGTATGTTAGATAGGGCTACCAACTTATTGAACACACAAAGACAGGACTATCAGAGAGAACGAAGCAGAAGAGATACCCAAAGAGAACGAGATAGAAGGTATGCGGAAAGAAACAGGGCAAGCAATAACAGCTCAGATACTGCATCATCAGATAGTACCTCTGAGAGCGATTCAAATGATGAAGAACACGATTCTGATGATGAAAATTCTGATGCAGAGCCAAGAGCGGGAGAGGCCGTTAGAAGGGCAAGCCCACAAGATGAGCCATCTACCGTTCCACCGTATCAGCCTACAGAAAACAACAATGAGTCGGAGCCACAAGCCCCCACTATAGCGATTGCAGCTTCTTATAGTTTTAAAAAGATCAAGAAGTCGGGCAGCTTTAACTTAAGCCTTGAAAAATCGCTTTTGAGAAATCAGGTCATCAATTTTGATGAAGGTATTGGAAGAATTAAGTGTGACGACTGCTTCAGGATGATCAATATGGACGATCCGCTATACAAACAAAGGGAGATCCTTGCTTTTGTAGATGGAGCCAATGCCACAGATTTTGGGGAATACGTCAACTTCGTGAATGTATTACTTAAAAAGAAACACGAGAACGGTGAGATCACCCAGCGTGAGATCCGCATAGATCGTAAGAATTTCAACCAGGGAAACAATTTTAAGTTTGATCCTTACGGCTGGAAAGGAGATAACAACAGAAGCAAGTGGTTAGAATACGATTACAAAACCACCTGGAGTTTCTTTGGAGGTCATGAGGTAAGTACCCCATGGACCAAAAGAGAGGCAGGTTCTATATCGCTTTCTCCCCCTTTTCAGAAAAAGGATATCTATATAGAAACTGACGAAAGCGTGGTGGATGAAAATGATGTCCGTTTTGCAGAAGTTAAGATCTACTACAAGCAGGGAGAAAAGGAGAAAATAGAAAGAGTTAGGATAGACTTCTCTAAGGAAGACATTTCTAAACGAGTTTCTATTGTGCAGCTCGGTGATGAGTTAGACTACAAATACGAGGTAAAGTGGTTCATTAAAGGACAAGAGCCTTTGTTAGAGGCGAAGAAATCCGCTTCTGACGAAACCATCTACCTCAGTGACCTTGGACAATTTTAAAAAAAGAAATCATGAAACTCCATATCCCCTTTATGAAATCCATTCTTTTGGTTGTAGCCATGCTCATAAGTATTGCCACAGTAGCCCAGGATTCTAATGTGAATAATTTTCTTAGAGACAGGCTTATGGTGTACTATGTAGAAGATCCTTCAACAGATCAGTACAGGTTACTGCGTCCTGATGAACTTAGCTCTGGGCAAAACCTTTTTGGCGGAAACCCTGAAATGGAAATAGCCCAGAGCTTGCTGGGGCAGATTTTTAGTCCTTCTTCGGATACAGCTGTTCAGGAAACCGTCATAATGGCTCTGAGAAGGTATGATAGGCCGTTAGCTTTATTCTTATACCATGATCGCGGTCCGTTAGATGAAGCTGTTGCCTCGGCCAATTGGACCAATTGCATTGACAATAGTCATTTTACCTCCTGTGTTACGGTGGAAGATGGGGACGAATACGCCGCCATTGTGCACTACGGATCAAATCAAATGAATGCTGATGGACTTACCACAGCACAGAACAGGTTGCTTTCCTTATTAGGAGCCGGAGAAAATCCCCATGATCCGGGAATAGAGGAAGGGATAGTACTGACCTTTTACACCAATTATGTCAGGGCCGGAACTTCTTTCAATCAAGGATCTCATGATGAGTTTGAGCGCTACGCAAAGAGATTTTCTCAACAGCACAATGCAGTTGGCTTAAGTGGGAATACCATAATTACTGGTGAAAATGCGGCAGTTCCTATTTTAACGGTGGAGGATATCGTAAATAATGCCACTACAATATTAAACAGGCTAAGAAGCGAGAGAGGGAATCCTAATTTACGCATCGGAACTTTAGCCATCCTCACCCATGGCCTAACGGACTATGTAAACTTTGGAAATAGAAATTTTATTGCCATAAATGAGACTGTGGCTGAACAAAAGAATGGAGGAAATCCACCGGACGCTTACGAGACCGCTGAAACTTTTGCTGCAGCTATGGAACCGCTGTTATCCTCACAAGCTAAGCTCATTCTATATGCATGTCTTTCCGGTAGTAGTGTAACCGATGAGATATGGAATAGCAGAACAAGGGCTGATATGCGAAGCAAAGAAGAAGACTATGCCAGCATAGGCGAGGGAAGTGTAGGAAAGGCGCTAAAAAACTACTTAAACGCCAATGGTAGCGACAGGCAGGTTTGGGCACATAGAACCACGGCACATACTGTTGGTAACCCATCCTGGAGGGTTTTTAAAGGCCCCAATACTAATGGCAGACCTTATGAGGATCTCCCTTTCTTTCAGCATCATCCTATTTTTTCTGATAAGGGCACTCAATATTTAGCCCGATTGGTAAAAGCCAGATTGGATGAATTAAATGCAGGGGATGTTACTCAAGAAGTGATCCGTATTTGGATTGGGCAGGAAATCCCTTTTGTCAGCAGTGCAATATGGCCTCTGGTTACAGAGGAACCAGAGCGTTATAATCGAGCTGCCGACTACCATTTCCAGGATGGTTTGGTAGAATTGTATGCCAGAAGATGGATAGCACAAAACCCTTCATCCCTTTAAAAAAACAGAACTAAATAATTAGCAATTAAAATGAAAACACATCGCTCACTTTTTCTATACATCGGCCTATTGTTGCTCTTACCGGTAACATTGCATAGCCAGGATCAGGAATCTAACCAGGATTCTTTTCTAAGAGATCATTTAATGGTCTATTATGTAGAAGATCCGTCAACAGACCAATACAGATTATTAAGTCATGACGAAATCAGCTCTGGGCAAAGACTGTTTGGCGGTAATCCGCAAATGGAGGTTGCCCAAGACCTGGTACATGAAATATTTACGCCTTCAGAAGATGCCAGCTTTCAGGAAAGTGTGGTACAGGCCTTGGGCAGGTATCCAAATCCAATGGCGTTATTTCTTTATTTTGAAAGAGGCCCTGTTGATGAAGCCGCTGCTTCTGCCCATTGGACCAACTGCATTGAAAATGGCCAATTTACCTCCTGTGTAACAGTGGAAGCAGACGATGAATATACAGGTATAATTCACTACGGTTCAGAGCAGTTATCACAGGAAGGACTGTTAGAAGCTAAGAGCCATTTCCTTCAGCTCTTAAATGATGCAGGAGAGGGTGCCCAAAGATCCCGGCCTTTTGCAGCCATCTCAGATGAAACGGTTAGCAGGGCCAGAGAGATTGCGCATGTTCCTGAAAGGGGTTTTAGAGTGGAGAGAAGAGGCAGAACGGTGCCCTTCAACATTAGTCTAAGTAGAATGCGAGAATTACAACAAGCTTTGCAAGACCCGGCCATTCAAGAGCATATTAGAACTACCTTGAACCTTTTTGAAAATGAGACCGGAGATGCACGGCGCTCAAGAGATGAAATAGATCTTGCTTTGGTACTTGCCATAGCCAGTAGAGAATCTGGGGTAAGATTACCTTTAGCCAGAGGCGAACGAAGAGTGGTAACGGCCGGAAGAGATGCGCATACCAGAGGCGAGTCTGGTTTGGATTGGTTGTACGACCGAAGAAACGACTTCCCCTCGGCTATTAGAAGTGAAATTCTGCAAGTAGAAGGCAATTCATCAATCCCGGGGCATTTTAGAAGAGACTGCCACCCAGCCTATGTAAAAGAAAAACACATGTTGGCTTCCTTCATAGTTGAAGTAGCCGGGCGCAGGCAATCTTTTATCAACCGCTTTAACAGGGCATTTGCCGACAGACATGGTTTTACTGAGGCACAGCGAACCGAATTGCTCGAGAACCTGACTGAAGCTGCCAACAGAGCATGGATACAGGCTGCGTTTGGCAGTAGATCTGTGGATATCCTTCATGCAGTAAGGCGCTTTATCCGAGCCGAAATGCGGGCAGGTACGGATTTTACGACCATTGCCCAGAATAGCGAAATAAACTTAAATGCCATAGTTACTAATGACAGGATTATGCCAACAAGTCTTAGCAGGCAAAGGACAAGACTTTCGTTGGCCGAGGCGATAATAGTTTCCTCCTTTTTACCAAATAACTTGTAAATAGAAGATATCATGAAAAATCTTAAAAAAATCATCAAAATAGCGCTGGTGGCATTGATTTTTGGACTTCAAGGTCCATATTTATCAGCACAACCGAGCAATCCTTCGCAAATAATACAAAATAGACTTAGAGTATACTATGTGCAGAACCCTAATGGCGATAACGATGGGCATGCTGTGGCGCTGGATAATATGGAGTCTACCTTTGGTAATAACCCCAATATGGAGCGGGCACAACAACTGGTCAGAGCAATTTTTGATAGCAGGGAGGAGCATCCTCAGTTCAGAACTAGTTTGGCCAGAGCTTTGAGAGCGGCTTCAAGACCCTATGCACTTTTTTTATATGACGATACCGATCCTCTTAATGCCGGTGTTTCGCAAAACTGGACCAACTGTATCAATAACGGACATTTCTATGCATGCTCCACTGTAGATGAAGGGGACGAGTATGGGCGCATTCTTCATTATGGGGCCTTTCAAATGAATAGTGAAAACCTTGATGGGACCCTGGCCGGACTTATAAGATTATTGCACCATTCCAGAAGTCGTGGAGGCTGGTGGGATAGGATTACGGAGGCCAATACAGAGCAATTTGAGGTATGTATCCCCTTTAGCAATAGCTATGAGGAATTTAGGCAAAGCGTAGTACAAAACTCAGATGAAATAAGGCATGGGATGATCTCCAGAAGCAACCCTGAATATGCCGAAGAAGTGATAGACCGCAGACCATTTTTAAGGGAGATTCATAGATCGTATTCAAATCTGGAAACTCCTGTCGGACAAGAAATTTGCCTAAACGGGCTCATTGTACGAGATAACAGAAGATATGTGGCCATTATTCGGTTTGAGGCTCGTGATGTACACACCTTTGAAGATGATCCGGTTATAGCGAATACTACGCCCATTCAGGAAGAGGAACTCAATACACTTGAAAACAATTTTGATACGCTTATGGAACAGGCCCTGGATGAAATGACTATCATCTTTGGAAGGCCAGACAGTCATGATGTCTCCTTGTCTTCCGTTATAAGTGTGTATTGTAATAATCTCATCCGCCTTTCAAGGGGCAGGGAGACCATGATTCCCGCAGAAATATCACAAGATTTTGCCAGGCCCTACAGAGACCGGGCTCAAAGGGATTGGAATAACTTAACCCAAAATAGTTCTGCTCCGGCACTGAGAGGGCAGGACCGACAAGTGATCCGGGCCTGCAGATCCTGGGCACGAGAGGTGTTGCGGGAACATGGAAACACCACAGATCCTTCTGTTATTGAGAACTACCTGCAGGGTTTAAATGGGTATAGGAATTATTGAATTATAAATTGTTTGGTTTAATTGCTAAGCTAAAAACAACAAAATGAGACGAACAATTGGAACACTGATTTTTTGCCTGACTTTCTCCACATTATTTGGGCAGAACGGCTTAAAACAGGGAGATTATTTTATCCTTCAAAAGGACAAGAATACCATCTCGATAAACAGTTTTACAAACCAAGCCATCACTGAGAAAAACAGTTATACAATAGACGAGGGATCATTTTATGCAACTGATAAACAATCTAAGGTGGTCGTTATGACCCCTAATCATAATTACGTTGTAATCCATGATATTCATGCTTCCCATAGCGAGAAAATTCCGGTTCCCTATGACATTAAGGCTGAAACCATCTTTATGAACAATGAGAACATCTTTATTGGGGGAGAATTAGGAAAGGAAATGTTGGTCCAATACCATTTGAAATCAAAAAAATGGTATTCGCTCGAAATCCCCAGAGAGATCATGCGTGTTGGAAAAGCTATAGATGATATTGTAGTTACAGATAGCACCCTTATAGCCATTGATAATATAGTTATACCCAAGTATATCTTGTACTACAAATTAAATTCACATGGAGCGCTCACCTTCCTGGAATCAAAACTTTTGCCGCCCAACGGCACCTATGAGGATATTTACGAGGGTCGTATAAACTCCAATTATTTGGTGCTTTCTTCAAGAACAACCAGTGGATATACAGGAGTGGCGAATCACTTTACTATTTACAATAATCCTAACTTGGAGAGCTACTTTGCCATTTCAATACCCGTTGAGCATAGAGAGGAGGGTAAGTTTAACGACTTTGCAATTCATAATAAGACACTCATAGTAGCGCATAGTGAAAAAGGCCTTGGATATCTTGAGATTAAACCTGCCTATTTTGAAGCCCGACTCAAAAACTCTTCCGACACTGAAATTCCACAAATTGAGTATGGAAAAAGCGAGGCTGGCACCGTGATAGATCTGACTCTAGTACCTAATACCGAGACATTAATTGTTACGAACAAAAGGGGTACCGAATACGAGTACTATTTTAAATCCATGGACTCGTTTTTAGACTAATCAGGAATGACTATAGTAGACAAGCAATTTTATTAATTAGGAAAATAATATACTCCCACCTCTCAGATCCTTTACATGAACTTTAAAGCGCTCTTACCGTTTCCACTGCCCTTGCCAGCAGATCTCGGTTCTTAAACAGCAAGTCGTGCTTGGTAAGGCGGCAGACCTCATCGGGTACTATCCCTAAATCTTCCAGAGGCACCCCTCTGTTCACGCCATTTCTTAAGGTTCGTCGAATGGCTACCCGGATATCAGCCCCGTATTCCAGGGTCCGGAAAAAAGCAGATTGGCCGGTATCATCCCGGGTAAGGTAGTGAAGTAAGGAATGGGTCCAGACGTTAGCACCTCCTGCACCGGTATTTTTATGAACCCCGATGATCTTCCCCATATTTTCATCCTGAAAGCCGGCGGCAAAGGTATCACTGGCACTATAGCACAAAGCATCCGTAATAAGCACCACTTTGTAATCCTGTTTGCCCTTTAAGGTTTTAAGTTCTTTTACCGGTGTGATAGGATACCCGATGGAGAAAGCGGTTCCGGTATGCCTGATATTCGATAGGGTAGAATACCAATTCTTTAGATCGAGTCCCTTCATGGTAGATGAGGGGGAATGGATCCTGCAAATGGTCTCAGTAACTTCAGAATTCACGAATTGAGCATTTTGAGGAGTAATGAGTTTCTTTTTGAGCGTTTGCAAAACGAACTCCGATGCCCAGAGATGACCGCCTCCGTTGTTTCTGATATCCACAATGATCTTGTCTGTCTTGAAAGATTCCAATAATTTTTTAAAGTGAAGTGCAAACTCCATCGGGCGGGCCGTATTAAAACTATAGATCCGAATATAACCCACTCCCCTTGCAGGTTTCATGGTCTTAAAATGGGCTGAAAACTCATCTTTGTTCAGGGCTTCCGCATTTTTCATTTTTTCATCACTCGCACTAAACGCTTTTTTCGCCACCTCAGGAGCAAAAAAATGTAATTTGGTCTTATGCACCAGTTCTGTTGTAAAATCGTATCCGCCACTGGTACTCAATTTTGAAATGGCCTGTTCATTTTCCAACACATGCCAGATAGAAGAATGTATAGAACCCACAAACCATTTGAATTTCCGGTTTTGGGCCCTCCCCTTATTATCCAAATAACGGACAGAAACCCAATCCTCTTCCGGAGGGAGCATAACCGCCAAGGGCCTGAAAGTAAGGCTGTCTAAACCACGTGCAAAACGGGCTTCTTCATTGCTACCCGCATGTTTTTTGGCATTATTCAAAATAGCCCTTTCAATAGAAACCCCGTTCCAATGGGTTATCTGCACCCCTTCCTCAAATGGCGCTTTCGGATCTCCTAATATTTTAGAGATAATAAATTTCGGTCCCTCATCATCGTGATACTGCTCGACAAAAAATGGTAAAAAAGCCACCTTGTCTTTATAGGGTATCGGAAGTTGATACATAGTATGCAGGTCGCGCACAGAATTGAACACTTCAATGATCCGTTCATGAAAATCCAGCTCTCCATCGTTCTCATACAAACCTGCCAAAAGCTCTTGCTTTATCACCCGCAATCGCATGATAGGATTAGCTGCATATAAGGCAGTCTTCTGGGCCAGATGCACATAGGCCATTTCAAGAATACAAATGGCCTGGTCTATGGTATTCACCTTATCACCCATATTCATGTAACCCTGGGTATTTCTAAAGTTCGCCAGGCTGACCACATATTCAAACTGGGAATCCGTATTAAATCCGGGTTTTGCTTTTTCCCTTATCGCATCACTAATTTTGATCTTTTGACCGTAATACAGGGGCAACTCGGTTTTGATATACTCCGGAAGGTTTCGCTGCAGGGCCAGGTTTTTAAAATGTTGGGAATCACCCAGAATAGTGGCTTTGTCCAGGCTCCGAGGTTCAATGATCAACTCACTTAGTGGCGTAGCAGAATCAAATATGGAGCCAGCAGAATCTACACCTTCAAAAGGAATATGGTGGCGGTGATCATGGTTTTCATGTTCAGTTTCAATAAACCAAAAGGAACTGCTACCATCAGTGGCAGCTGCCCCTCCAAAAATTCCCAGCGTCCCATTATCTTCAAGTTGTTTCGTCAGGGAAGGCAGATTTTTCATCCCCTCCTCCAGCATTGTACGGGCTTCTTCATAGGTGTGCTTAATCTCTATTGGGTTATCGGCCGACTCATCTTTAAGATAGAGGTACCGACTCACCTTACCTAAGCTCACTTTTTCCAGGGGAATATCGAACTTATTCATAAGGCGTTTTTGCCCACAACGAGGCACACCACCTATAACGGTCCAACTTACACTGGATTCACGAGCCTTTATCAGGCGTTCATATTCTTCTTCCCCCTTACCCGTAAGTACTAAAAAATCGGCTTTTTTCCCTGGCGCCAGGGAGCCTAAGTGGTCGCTCCACTTTAACATGCGTGCAGGGTTAGAATTTGTCATGCGGCATAACTCCTCGTCATTGAATACCCCTCCCTTTTGATCGCTGACGAGCTTGGCCACTTTAAGTTCCTCCAATATATTTTTACTCCCGCTGGGGGTCCAATCCGAGCCTAACCCCATGACCACTCCATGTTGATGGGCGGCCGCAATATCAGCGGTAACTCCATAGAGTAAAAGGTTAGACATTGGGGACCATACCATACCGCCTTTATGCTGTGCCAAAATCCGGAAATCCTCCGGGAATAGGCCTACCGCATGAATGCCTACCAGGGTGTCTGTAATGGCATAGTCCATAGAGTTAGGCAATTGAAGCGCCCTAAAATGCTTGTTCGCTTTTTCCTGGGTTCCTTCGGCAAGATGTAGAATATAACAGCTATTTTTTTCCAGATGTTCCAACAATTTTGGAGCATCCGTTATGTCGGCGATTTTGGTTTTGGCAGATTCCAGGTCTTCATCAACGGTTCGCTCCACGTTGCGAACAATACCTCTATAGAACTTGGTAATCCCACCATGACTTGCGAGGGTAATTCCCTGGGAGGCCGTTATACCCGAAAAAAGCAGCCTGCACTCCACATAGCGCACGATAGCTTGTAGATACCCGTCTATATGCCCCAATACTTTTAGGGGGCCTGTTATTGTTTTCCTGTAAAGGTCTCCCCCTCCCCATTGCCCCCTATGGCCATAGGCTTTGGGAACATCCCACATAGGAATGATGTTATAACTCAGGTGATTGTGCAGCTCTATCATGCCCGGATAGAGGGTGCCTCCGCAATTGATAACATCAGACTTCCTAAATCCGTCCGGGGCCGGATCCGCATAGTTTCTTACGGCAACAATAGTATTTCCACTAATGTAAAGTACCCCGTCATCTATAATCTCTGAACTTTCATTGAAGGTAACCACCTTCCCGCGAACTGCATATTTTGTTTCTGGTGTAAGTTGAATTTTTTCGGCCATATTTAGTCTGGAAATTGATTTAGAAGTTCGGTTTCTGTTGATGACAAAGGTTTTGGATCACTCCTAAATACCCAATCCGGAGCAAACCACTTGTAGTAGTATGGGGACCATTCTCCATTTTCACGTTTGGCCTTTTTGGCCCTATCTCCACTAGTCCCCTGCCATCTTAAAAAGCCGTAAGGCAGATCGAATCTTGGGATTTGAGAACGACTACCCTCATATTGAAAACTGGCTGATATTTCCTTTGGATAATTTAAGGCAGAAAGTTGTGTCAGGCCATGTTGCCAATTGCTAAGCCAGTTGCGTTGTGAACGGTTTTTTAAAGTGATTATCGGAAGGTCTGTAGTGATTCCTGCCAGTTTCCAATGCTCTTGAGCCATGGGTCCCATAAGCAAAATAATGGCTGCATCATTGTAATCCAGTACTTTTTCCAAAATGGTTTTGTACATCATTTTTACCTGAGGATGTTGTACGAGGTCTATTCTTTGACTTAAGGTCATGCCAGTCACATCTACTGGTAGACTTCGGAGAATACAATAGCGCGAGGGTACCCCTGCTGCATTGAGAAAGCCCTGAAAGTGCTGACCGCTTTTCCCGCAAAGCGCTCTCATACTAAACAGGTCATCTACAGATTGCGGATCGGCGAGTACTAAAATGGTCGTTTTATCCGGGCGGCCCCGGAAAAGAGGCATCCCACCTAAGGAGGGATGGGCATTTACACCCAAGGCTTCAAAATCTGGCCATTCTTTGCCAGGATATCCCCCCATGATCAATTTTAAAAAAGCATCGGGAGGGCCCATATCATAGGCTTCATAGTCATGGACGGGCGGCTCGTAGGGTACATCGCCTTCTTCTTCTGAATACCCCTCCTCACTGCCTTTGGCCAGGCCTCTATAAAAGGTATCGTGTCGTTCTCCTGAGGGTATTTTTGCCGATAGTTGAATGGTACGTTGGTCGTCCAATCTACGCCCTGCAGAAGTGCCATTTCCCAGACGCCAGCTTACTCCAACCGGCAGGTCCCTAAAGGGAATGGGCTTCTTTAAGATCTCAAAAGGAATTGAAAAGTCGCGCTGCATTCCCGGGTCAACCGGTAACCAGTCTGCATCCTGCTGTACCCACTCAGCTAATTGGGCTATCCTTAGTTTGTAATCCTCGAGCACCTTGTCTCTCATATCGGCCTGGTGGAGGGCTCCCGGGTGGATAATACCAATGGCTTTGGCCTTAGGCCCAATAAGATGGCTATCGGCAGTACTGATATCTTCTATCCCATCAGGACAATTACCTCCCAGACGTTCTATCCAGGTACAAACGGTCTCTTTAGCGGCGGTACCCACGGCAATAATAAGTCGCAGGTCATTTTTTTCTTTAGCGTAATTCAGGATCTCGTTTCTCTGCTCTGCAATAGGGGAAGCGGCGTGCTGTCCCAGAACCTTGATTTTCCTTTCGGAATATTGTCCGTTAATAGGATACAAAAAAGTGTTTAGAAAAAGGTAGCTAAAGTCGATCCCCAAATAGTCCAGGATGTGTTGCATACGTCCCCCGCTACTGCCCACAAATGCTCTGTGGGCCAAGCTTTCGTCCATGGCACCTTCCTGGCCAATGATGAGTACTTTGACCTGGTCTTTTTTTAATCGCCCCCGATAATGCATGGGTCCAAAATGCCAGCGAAATTTCTCCCGTCCCATGTACTGTGTAGCAAGACCTCTATAGTTAGGGGTCTCTGAAAAGAGTCTGGCCCAGCTCATATTTTTTGGCGGCCCCGGGTCGTGTTCCCAGGGAACCCCTCTACCTTCCCAATACTCATGATTTGGCATAGCGTTGCAATTTTATTTGGTTATCTGAGCTATGAGGGGAAGCCGTAGGTGAGCTTCAGCCAGGGCTTGAGGGCGAACTACGTTTCGCCTTGTACTTTAACATTAGGGTAATTAATAGTAAAGTGCAAGGAGTTATGTATCAGTTGCATAGAATCGTGTATGGATTGTGCTAAGTTTGAAGTAAGGAGGTGTAAGAATCCTCTTTCTTCCTGAATTTTATCTGCACTTTGGGTTCCTATTGGGTATTAAAGTATAAATGGAGTTTTTACGGGCTTTTGAATTCGGTGAAAGAATTACCGTTCTCTACGAATCGCTATCACAAAAAATCCATGTGTAATTTCTTATTAAAGGAAAAGAAAAATTTCGTACATTTAAAAAGACGACCAATTCAGATAACTGCAGAGGCTGAATGCTCTGCTTCCCAATCTTTAATTACCCACCTGCATCCCCTGTTCCCACCAACTAGTTTATAATATTTTAATGTTTGCAGTATGGCATTTACTTCTTTGAAAGAAAGAATTAATGACCTACTATTTGTATAAAATCCCAAGAACAAAGTAAATAGAATGTAAATCAGTTTCTGTATTGGTTAAATCTCGAAATTAGAAATCTAAAATCACACCTTCATAGTTAGAATTATTATTAGTCTAATATCAATGAACAAAAAATGAGTTTAGTAGTCAAATTATCAGTAGGAAAAAACTTTACTCTGCCTTATTCCAAATCAAATCGTCTGTGGTTTGTAAGAAAAACAATAGATTTTGTGAGGGAACAGGGTATTGCTGAAAGCCTACTTGAAGAACCTGCGAGAAGAATTATTCTAGCAGCGAAAAAAGTAGTAAAGGACGAACAAAACTTTGTTATTGGTATTTCTTCCTCTAGAGTTCGCTTACTTAAATCTAGAAGGATTCATATACTCTACGGTGCAATTGGTGGAAACTTTAAACTACTCAACTTGAGTAATAATAACTTTTTGGATTTTATTGCCAGACGACGATTACGAGTGGTTGTTAGAATGCTTAAATATGTAAACCCAAATAGTAATGGTTATTTCCGTTACAATTCCTCCTGTGATGACACCGAAAAAAGCAACACCCATAGACTTAATGACAAAGCTGAAAGTATTTTATGGACAAAGCCAGCCAATGCTAAGCCTTGGTCTCGATTTTGGCAAATAAACCAAGGCGCTGACTTGTCAGATGCCATTACAAAACTCTTTATTAAAAAAAGTGATCCTTGCAAGGGAAATTTGGTTGATTGTCCAGTGGTAATCGCAATACTTTTTCTGGACTCCTTTTTTGAGGCACAGAATCCGGATGACCTCCTTAATACTCTACGAAAACCAGATAGAAAATACTTAGTGATCAACAATCCTAATTCCTCCACAACCAATTTTATGACTGACGATTCTTCGAAAAGCCTTTTCGAAAAAAAGACAATAGATATAAGTGATATGCAAATAGGAGATCACCTATATATTTATAACCATCCTTTATACAGAAGTTTTTTCCCAAGTGGCGCATGGCAAGGTGAACATGCAATAGTTTCTAAAGTTGGTCTGCAAAACACCCCCGATCAAAAAAAATTAAATCGTAATGAAATGAGGAAGAGGACAAAATTTACAGGCCATGGTCTAGATCAAGAACAGACACTTACTGAAATGTACTTGAGTCACCTGGCCGATCTAAATACAAGACTATCTTTTCTATATAAAGCCGCTCTTATACATCTTAAATTCAAGGAGACGGGAGTGGTCGACAACGGAAATGGGCAAGTACAGCAAAAAAACGCATCTGTGAAACATATAGAATGGTTTGTAGAAAATGGTGATTTAAAGAACCGTATTATTAGTGCACCCTACCAAATATTAAAATATACGGTCGACATTAGATATACCAAGTATACTGAACGTAATGGCATAAGAATTCCTAAATCCAAGACTAAAACCGCCCAAGATATGAGTTATGTGATTGCCCATTCACAAGATGAAAGTCATTTTTATTTCGAGCAAGCCAGCGAAATAGATGAAGTTGAAAATCGGAGTAACAAAAAAGTAATACGTCATCCTTTGAAGTTTGTGAGACACGGTATTTCGGGATTCATACCAGACCAATGGGCTCTAACTTATTTAGATAAGTCTGAAGGAGATTTGGAAAAGAAATACTTTCTCTTTCAACGCTTTCAAGGTCGTTTTAGAAGAAGAGGACTTACTCTAAATGATATGCCTCTGGGATTAGATGACTTTTTCGAAGCCCCATTTGCGGCCAGGGATCCCTTAAATTGGGAAGAAGATCCAACACCAAACGGGGTATATGTAACAACACCTAAAACAAGTACAGATGCATCGTATATTAAGTTTCTTGAAGAAAATGGAGCAATAATACCAAGTTAAATATTTCAGATCATGAACGTAGAAGAAATATCTACCGTTATTGAAGCAGCCATCGAATACTTTAATCCAGTTATTGAAGCCGTTGATGATAAAGAACAAACCAGACTTCTATTAAAGCAAATTGGTTATGACATACCAAATTCTGACAACTTATTTAAGGAGCTTCTGCCCCTGATTGATAGTTTTTTCCAAACCATAGATGTCCTAGATAAACAAATAGAAGAAGATAAACTTGAGATGACTCTCGTAAATTTCAAGAAACTCCTTCAGTTAGTACGTGACATTACAAAAGAGATTAGCACTTTTGAGCAAAAATTAAATGCTTCCCTGCCAGGTTCAGCAGTGATTTTAGCTAATGATGTAACTGAAACATTTGGGAAAAGAATAACTGACTTTCTTACGATAACTTTTCTGCAAAACCGGCTTCCAGTCCTTAAAAGTACACTTTCATTATTCGGAATTATTGAGGAAGAATTTATCAATAGCAGTGCATCAAGTTTTGAGGTTCCTTATTATAAAAAAACAATCCACTGGAATGAATTGCCATCTCTAATAAACAACCCTCTGGGACAACTTGAAATGGCTCTATTCCATGACAACCTTTTCTTATTTGAAAAACTTGCTTTCCTCCTTAGTAAAGTTGCAATTTCACTCGGACTTTATAGCGATTATCGAACACCTGACGAGGAGATTTTTAGTTTGCTCAATGGTACCAATGACAACGTTTCCAGTGAAGAATTTGTTGACGAAATTGAATCTCTAAGGATACCTCTATTATATTCAATAAACTCCGATGTATTTTTGGAGATTTATCCCATTTTAGATCTAGATAACGGAGAAATTTCAGGCTTTGCTATGGCCATAAAATTCGGTATCGGAAATGAATTTGCCTTAGGCGAAGTTACTCGGCTAATAGTGCAAAATAGTTCTTCTTTGAACAATGGGCTTGGGATAATGTTTATGGACGACGGAAATGTTCAATTCCTCAATAATATTTTTGTCCCAGATTCATCTTCTATAGCTAATCAAACTCAATTTACTTGTCGATTTAATGTTGTTTATGGAGACCAGCAAAGGGCTTCTGAACTACTTAAGTTTAGCGCCCTGGGAATTGGTCAGTTCGCAATAGGGTCTTTTGACCTTTCCTTTGGACTCAACAAAGACAATAATACCAGTCTTTATATTGAAACTATTTTAAGAGACTGCCAATTTTTACTTAACCTTGAAGAAGCCGATAGTTTTGCAACAAAAATTGGGGCAGATACAATTAAGGGAATTTTCGATTTGGGCATTGGCCTATCGAACGAAAATGGATTTTATTTCAAAGGAAATACCAGATTAACATTAAACTACCCTGTTCATATTCAGGCTGGAGCAATTAGAGTAAAATCAATTGCGGTTGAACTTCTTCCTAAAAGTGACGAGATACCATTGACCATTGGAGGGGCTTTGGAGACAAACTTTGGGCCTTTTAAAATAATCCTGGAAAATATTGGAACACGCGCTAAGTTCAAAACTTCCGAAAACAGGAATGGAAATTTTGGCTTATTCGATTTAACCATGGCCTTCAGACCTCCAACCGGTGTAGGCCTTAAAATAGATGCCTCTGCTGTCCAAGGCGGTGGCTTTTTGCGTTTCGATCCGGATAAGGAGGAATACTCGGGAGTTTTAGAACTCACTATCAAAGAAAAGATCGCCCTTAAGGCCATCGGTATAATAACCACCAAACTTCCTAACGGGCAAGAAGGCTATTCTTTATTACTGCTCATTTCAGCAGAATTCACTCCCATACAACTGGGCTTTGGCTTTACCCTAAATGGGGTGGGCGGACTAATCGCCGTTCATCGCGGAATGGATCTTGTAGCCATCCGCCTGGGCGTGCAAAACAAGACCCTGGATCATATTCTCTTCCCGAAAGATCCCCTGGCTAATGCCCCTCAGATCATTGCCAGCCTGGATAGCGTTTTTCCCATAGCTGAAGACAATTATTCCTTCGGACTTATGGCCCTTATTGGATGGGGTGTGCCTACCCTCTTGGAAGTTGAACTGGGACTGCTCATCTCCTTCCCAGCCAATGATATTGCTGTAGTAGGGACTCTTTCTACTACCCTTCCTGATAAGAAAACGCCTCTTTTAATACTCAATGTGGCCTTTGCAGGCACGCTCTCTTTTGAGAACAAGTATCTCTACTTTGATGCTCGAATTGATAAATCTTCCCGCCTGCTCTCTTTTGCCCTCTCGGGCGACATGGCCCTAAGAGTGCTATGGGGCGAGGAACCCAATTTTGTACTCACCGTAGGTGGTTTTCACCCGGATTTTCAGGTGCCCGAGAAGTTGGGCCTTGAAGGACTCCAACGCATTACCCTAAATCTGCTGGCAGATGACAACCCCAGACTCCTTTTAAAGTGTTACTTTGCCCTTACCTCTAACACGGCTCAGTTTGGTGCTACCATAGACTTCTTCTTTAAAAAATCGAAGTTTAAAGTCGTTGGCTTTTTCTATATCCATGCCCTGTTCCAGTTTAGCCCCTTCTACTTTATTATTGCTCTCGGAGCCACCCTGGACGTTAAACTAGGATCTAAATCTGTCCTCTCTGTAGGGGTTGAAGGATCCCTGGAAGGCCCGACACCCTGGAAGGCCAAAGGAAAAGGGAAATTCAAGATCTGGTGGGTTAAATACTCTGTCTCCTTTAATAAAACCTGGGGCGAAAGCAAGGATACTTCCTTACCCAATATTGCTGTATTCCCCGAACTTAAAAGAGCTCTCGAAGACGACCGTAACTGGGCCGCTCTCCTGCCCAAACACGCTACCCTGGCGAGCCTTAGAGAACTGGATGATCCTACCGATCCAGACACCGAAAAACAAGACAGGCTTACCCTTCATCCTATGGCAAGCCTCTCCCTGATTCAGCATGTAGTGCCCCTGAACATAAACATTGAAAAGTTCGGAAGTCAAAAACCGGCCGACTTTAAAAAATTCAGCCTTTCCTTTGAAACGGGGGGTCAGGAACTTGATACCGTGGTAGCCAAAGACTTCTTTGCCCCGGCACAGTTCTTTGCCCTTTCCAAAGAGGAAAAGATCAGTAGAAAATCCTATGAAAAATACCCTGCCGGACTCCGTAGCGATGCCGATAAGCTCCAGGCCAATTTCAAAAGAAATAAGGAAGTGGAGTATGAATTTGAGTTGATAGATTCCATAGAAGCCCCTCCTTCACGTGGAATAGCCTATGAACCGGCCACACATTTAATACATTGGAATAAAGGAAATGCCATTGCTCAATCCCAACTGGGAAAACAAGTCCAGCTTGAGGCATTAGTAACAGGGAAGAAAATAACCTATAGTGAGGAAGAATTTGTGATCGTTAAACAAGACGACCTAACTCCTATAGCGGATATAGCTCCTGCCACTGAATTTGAAATTCAGAAGACCCTCGATGATCTTATACAAAAAGAACCGCAATTGCAAGACCAGTACATTACTGTGCCTGCTTATGAAATCTTCTAGTTATGGGAAAAATTGCTTCATATACATTTCTGCCCTGGTCTCGTAAAGGCATAGCATCTAAAATAACGGAAAAGGAAAATTTTGGAAAGCCTGGTGCTTCGGATAGTACTGAACGCGCCTCGGTGGCCATTGACATAAAGGTTAAAAGGAGTTCGCTTTCAGGCGCCGAAGATGTGGCGATTTCAGATAAAAAAATTCGTCTTTTTGGCCCGGGTGATATCATAGGAATTGACCCCAAAGCCATAATCCGAACTGAACCACAAGATGGGGTAACCGAATTTGAGTTTAATTACCTGCCCTATATAGAGTTCTTTGAGGAAGATTTTGCCTGGCGCTACACTCCAGCCTCCGTAAATGACCCAAAAGCAGGCAATCCTAATTTTGACAAACGCCTACGCCCCTGGTTGGCTCTTCTAGTCTATAAGGAGACTGAAATCCGCTTTGAGGAATTTATGCCAAATGTTGCGCCGCTTCCCCACTTTTCCATTCTGGCCGATAACCTTTTTCCTAAAGATGACGAATACTGGGCCTGGGCTCACGTACAGGTAAATCAGGATTTGGACGAAGGTTTTGGAGACGGGCAAAGCATAAGTGACAGACTGGATATCACCGTTAAGGCCCAACCTAACCATGCGTGCAGCAGGTTATTGTGTCCACGTAAACTTGAGCCCAACACCAAATATCACGCCTTCCTTGTCCCTGCCTACGAGAAGGGCAGATTAGCCGGAAGAGGTAAGGAAGCCTCCAAAATTGATACTGTTCCTAATCAAAAATACAGTCAAAAAAATATTGGTTCTGAAATGCCCTACTATTACACCTGGTCTTTCCAGACTTCTGCCACAGGTGATTTTGAAGAGCTTGTAAGACGTTTAGAACCTATGCCCATAGATCCGAAAGTAGGGCGAAGACCTATGGATATCTCATCCCCCGGATACTCCCTGGAATATGATGGAAAGGAGGAGCTTTTAGCTGATGAAGCGTTTAAAGAACAAAAAGGGGCTATTTACCTGGAAGGTGCCTTGAGACCCCCAAAGACACCTACCACTAATTTTGCAAAAAGCGAAGAGGCTGCCGCAAAACAAATGGTATCAGAACTAGAGGACATCCTTAACCTCGATGCCAAGATTATGGACGAAGGCGTCCCCAATACCATTGCAGATGACCCTGTTATCACGCCTCCAGTATATGGCCGTTGGCATAATGCCACCCATGAAGTTTCTAGCAGTAAGCCAAATCGATGGATCAATCATTTAAATCTGGACCCCAGACAAAGAGCTGTCGCGGGGATTGGCACCAAAGTCATACAGCAAAATCAACAAGCCCTTATGGATAGGGCCTGGGGGCAGTTTGAAGGTATACGAGAGGCGAATCGCAAGCTAAGAGAAGCGCAATTCGTAGCAGGCTTTAGTGCTAACTTATTTCATAAGAAAATTTCAAGGCTTTCAAATGAACGCTTGGTTATGGAAACGACAGCCTTACATTCAAGGTTTCGGTTTACAAAAGGCACCCTCAAAAAAAATATAAATCAAAGTAGATTATCCAACGCGGTTGTCACCGCCACTCTTAGAAAAATTACACGCCCCAAGGGCATAGTGAAAAAAGTGGGGGGCCAAAAAGCATTGGACAAAAAACTGCTAAGTGGTTCTAATTCTGGCACAATGCAAGCCGCAGTTCCTTATGATTCCATAAAGGTGGCTGCAGACAGTACGGTTACTGGTCTAGGCAAGGCACTCGGAAGCATTATCAAGAACCCTAAAATGCAGCTAACCGTCAATCCGCAAACTTTTGAGGTCTCTACAGCAAATACGGGCACAGGCACTTCCACAATTAGCTCCCCTTCGGTCATAGCCACTCCAATCGCCAACCCCATCGGCCCAATCCCTAAAATTGAAATGACCCTTGAGAAAGACAATATTCTAATAAAACCTCAGGCAACACTCTTAAATCAGGTCAACTTGAAGGATTTGAAAGAAAAAGAATATTTGACCTCACAGATCATTTTTTCGCAATACCTTAAAAAAGCTAACTGGACCATTCAAAAACCCGGAAATTCACTCAACCTTAACTCCACTGCAAAAACCATAAAAGACCAGCTGCTCCCAGAGAATACCTTTACCAAAAGAGTTCTTAATCGTCTGTCGTTTGGGGCGTCCTTTCCCAAACCCGAAAAAGAGGAAATTGCCCCTATCTATGCCGCTCCCAGGTTTGATGATGCCATGTACGAACCTTTGGAAAAGCTATCATCGGAATATCTGGTACCCAACCTTCATCTTATCAAAAATAATTCTATCTCCCTATTAGAAACTAATCAGGAATTTATTGAAAGCTATATGGTAGGGCTGAATCATGAATTTAGCAGAGAGTTATTTTTTCAGGAATATCTGACAGATAGGCGCGGTTACTATTTCAGGCAATTTTGGGATGTAAGCGGTAATCCTAATTTCAAAGGCGAAGATGAAAGCAAGTTTAGAGATGCCCTAAGAGATATAGAGGAAATTCACAGATGGAAAAATGGCAGACTGGGTGCCAATCATCCCGCAGAGCAGACCATCAAAAACAGATTGGTCCTCGTAATTCGTGGCGACTTGCTTAGAAAATACCCTAATACCATTGTTTATCTTCATCAGGCGCAATTTGCGAAGCCCAATAACCCGGATATCAATATTCCCAGAAAATTGAATGCCGAAGGCGAGCAGCTCTTCCCCGCCTTTGAAGCCAAAATTTTACCAGACATTCATTTCTTTGGTTTTAATATAAGCATCCCGGATGCCAGAGGTAGTTTGGCAGATTTAGATCCCGGTTATTTTGTGGTATTAAAAGAAAGAAGCGGAGAAGTCCACTTTGGTATGGATATTAAACTTGACGCCGAAGCTACTACTGCCAAATATAAATCAACTCAGGTCTTCAGGAGTGGTATTCCGACTAGTGAATTTCAGAGTCTTTTACTTAAACCGAGAATGACCATAAGCCCGGGTGGTCAGAAAAAATTTAACTCCTGGAGTACCCTTTCATGGGAAGAATTTGATAATAACCTTGAGTTCATTGATCTTACTAAAAAACCCAAAAGCCCTACGAGAGAAGGTGTACGCTGGGGTAGCAATGCAGCCGATATGGCCTATATCCTCTATCAAAACCCATTTATGATGGCAATTCATACTTCCAAAATGGTTACTGAAGAAATGCTCAATGCGTAAAGCGCTGTCTTATGAAAAAACTAACTTCCCTTCAAAAGAAAATCCAGCAAGGTAATCAGGAGCTTTCAAAGCTTAGTACAAAGCTTGCCAAACTAGAGGCACAGGAAAAAAAGGCTTTGTCATCCATTGAGCAAAAACAGAAAAAGCTTGGTAAGCTATTGAGAAAGAACGATGCATCTGTAAAAAAGGTCAACTCCCTTAAAAAGCAACGAACTGAAATCAAAGAGGCAATTAAAAATCTGGCTACCGCCAACATGACCTTCAAAAACACTGCCCTTAAAGAAAGTAGCCCCCAAATTCTCCTGAACGGTTTCAGCACTGAATATCCCATTTTGCTTTTTCCGGTGAGAACCCAGACCCGTTTTATCAGGGTAAAACATGTCGCTACCGGATTACAAGCCAAAGATCTGCTCGACCTTTCTGAAACGCCAAGAACAGAAAAAAAGAAGATAAGCGGTTTGCTAAAAAGGCAAGAGCCCTTTCTTGCCCATGAATTGGCCAAACCAAAGAAATTAGAAACAGATAGGGACAAATCAATCTTATCTCCACTTCCATTGAGTCTCAATAATAATAGCCCCAGATCATCTGCGGTAAAAAATCTACCTCAACAAAAACCTACTTCCGGATTTAAATTCATGGAGGACAAAAATGAACTATGGGTAAGAATATATCCGGACGATATTTTTGTACACACCCACGAGGAAGGTTTTAGCCAGGATGAGATCATCGCGGCTCAAAATTTTTGGGAAGAAGTCCATCGGGTAGATACCACTCTAAACAATACGCCTTCTGAAAGATACCAGGCCAAAGTGGCGGCCTGGAGGGCTATAATAAATGGCTTTGGCACCTTTAGAGCCTCATATATAGTACGAACTATAAAACCAGAGACCCTTACCATAACCAAAGGAGAACCGATACTTAAAACCACCCCTAAACTTCCAAATGTAACGGTAAAGGATGGATCATGGACCAAGCCCCCCTATACATATATTTTACCAGATCAATTTGTAGTAAGACTTTATGCTTCCGGAACGTTTAGAGAGGTTGTAGGAAGACCCATTCCCGAAATTTTGATCCTGGGCCTTCCGCCGGAAAATGAGGATCCGGAGACCTTTGAACTTCAAAATGAGGCACGAAATATTCCAGAGGATATAAAGTGGCTTACAGACTTCCATGAGGCGGAAAAAGTAGGTATGGCAATAAGGATACCTATTAGCTCTATTGAAGCTACAAAGGGTTTTGAAAAGACAGTCGTCCTGGGGGTTAAACTAAGCCAGGATGAAAAGCAGGGTGCTAAAACCCTGTCTCGGCTTTTTGAAAATCATCAATTTGCTATGGGCGGGATGTCCCTACTGAAACAAGGCACCCCTACCAACAATACCACAAATAGCTCAACACTGGAGTTTGTCGGAAACGAGGAAGAAGACAGCTTAAAAGCAACAATGGCACCGCAATTTAACGCCACGAGTAAACATGCTGATAAAAGAGATGGACAGTTCCTGGCGGAAGCCCTTGGAATTACCTCTAAGAGTCTTCAGCACATTCAAAATACCGGAAGCACAGATATTTGTGAGGCCATTGCCATAAACAAAGCGCTCTATCCAGCTACTATAGGCTATGCTTTGCAACAGTTTTATGGGAATACTGTAGGTTCATCCACCCGAGCAAATACCCGAGCCTTTTTCCAAGATTTTGTCCTTGGAAGAGGTCTTATTCCTGCCTTTAGAGTTGACAATCAGCCCTACGGAATTATCCTCTCGAGTTCTCTCTCCCAGTGGTCATATACTACTGCTAAATCCCAGGCTTTGCTCAAAGCGATGCATAAAAAAGTTATAACACCGCTGCTCGATATTTGGAGAAGCAATCTGACAAAAGTTCAATCTCTTAACAACCCAAATACTACTCAAAACAATCTCTCTGAGCATTTTATGGATATTCTAGGACTGCATGCCTCGAGTATAGATTTTTATCAGCGAATTGTAGCCGGTCCTAAAGCCCTGTCAACACTACCAGGCCAAACGGCAATCGCCAATCAGCAACAGACCAATAAAAGTAAATTTCAACAGATATTTTCTATGAATGCCGGCTGGATATTGGATTATGGATTTCTACAAAACGTCAGGGAGCTAAACGGACCGGTTATAGATCGGCTGCCATTATCCGAAAGCCGTGGTCTTGAAAATTTAAAAGGCACTGAAAAGAATTATATAGATTTCCTTATAGAATCTGGCATCAAGGCCATAGAAAAGGAAGCATTTAAGACCTTCTCACCCGAAAATCCTTCTCCTCCTTATTCTCTTTTGTACCTTTTATTAAGGCATTCTATGCTACGAGAGTATCTGGATTTAGCCACGCGCTTCCTGGATGAAGCAAAACTGGGTACAGTTTTGATGAAACACGATTTTGAACTAGATCAATTAACCGAAGACAAGAAGTTGCGACCCGAACATGAAGAACTTTTGTCTCAGATGATCCTCGCAAAGCAATTACCGAACTTAGAGAAAAAAACCAATACAGCCTTTAAAAAGAAAATCGCTACCACGCGAGGAGCACAGGAAAGAAAACGTATTGCGGAAGCCTTGGTGAAAAAAGAAATTTCAAAACTGGAGACGACGATAGCCAAAGAAATTAAAGAGCAAAAATCAAAATTCACCATTGAGAATAACAAGTTCAAATGGTTTGACAGGAAGTTTGCAAATCTGACCGGCAATCAGACCTTAGGAGAATTCATAGAACAACTAGAAAAAGAGGGACACATAAAGCTTGCCTCTTTAAAGCACATTAAGAGCAGCCTGGGGAAGATCAAAGATCTCCCAACGGCGCGGCTCGAACGCTGCTTTGCAGAGCATTTAGATTGCTGCAACTACAGGCTGGATGCCTGGCAAACCGGTTTATACGCTCAGCGGCTGTCAGAGATGAGAAAAAAGAAAAAAGAGGGTATTTATCTGGGTGCCTTTGCCATATTGGAAGGTCCCAGGCCAAGTAGTAGACCGGGGATCCACGTGCAGCCAGTAAAGGGCGCCCGGGTAACTTCTCCTATAGCGGTTAGTGCTAAGAAGATCAATCCCGTAATAGACAGTTCAAAATTTGATTCTAAAGCACAGCTCAATGCTTTTTTGAAAAAGGCCTTTGTATACCTTGGCTCAGAACTTAAGGATGAAATAGGCTTCAATCGCAATACAAATAATTTCTTAGCAACCCCCGTGGAAGACGATACTATAAGCGGAGGATTTGTACATACACCATCGACTAATCAGGCCATATCTGCAGCTATTTTGAAAAGTGGGTTCGACGCCCACAGGGCAGAAGACGAGCTTTCCGAAGCATTGGCCGTAAATCTTAATTCCAAAAGAGTTAGGAAATCCCTGTACATATTACAGGGAATGCGAAACGGGGAGGAACTTGGAACTTTATTGGGGTATCAATTTGAACGAGCTTTGCACGACCATCCCAATGGAACATTGGACCAATTTATCCTGGATATCCGAGCTCTTTTTCCCTCCTCTGCTGAAAATAACACGGGCACAGGAGGCACTCAGAGCATTAACTCAGAGGTTTTAAGTGTAACAGACGGTCATGCACTCTTAAAAGCTTTTCAAAAAGAAAATAAACTCCCTTCGAAAATAAGTGCCTTGTTGGGAACTGCATCGCAACGCACAGCAGTAGAGGATGAACTTATTAAACTGGACGAAATTCTAGATGCTGTAAATGATCTTATGGTCGCGGAGAGTATCTTCCAAATCGTAGTAGGCAGCCCGGATGGGTCGTCTGCAGCACTAAAGGTTTTGAATGAAAGTGGGGATATCAATCAAATGCCGGAAATTATTAACGTTCCCAGAAAAGGAAATGCCCTAAGTCATAAGGTTGGTATTCAGCTTCCGATTGATCATAAAAAAATAGCCTGGAAGGCAACCGCCTCGCCTCCAAGAACAAAATTAAATACCTCCCTTAACAACTGGGTGGCAAAACAGCTTCCTGCACCTGATAAAATTATTCTCCGTGTAGAAAATTCGGATGGCAAGATCAGGCCGGTTAGCATGGCAGATCTAAAGATTGAACCTCTGGAATTTGTTCTTGGACTCGGACGAGGACTTACCCACACCCAAAGTGGAGAACTTCCTGTTAGGGCCAAATTATTTTTGGCTTTCTCAGATCCCGCTTTCGCTAACCTAGAAACACTGACGGTTTTATTTAAAGATATCGGGTTTAGTTCAACTACCAAATTCTGCATTTATGAGCTACTTCCCTTGGTGAGCTCTTTATATCAGCTCATTACAGGGTCAAGAGCCGCCCTCCCCGAAGATATGATAACACCATCCAGTTTAGACAGCCTTGATTCTGGAAACGGTAGCCTAAACAATACAGAATTGAGAAATGGTCTCACCCAAATACTCCTTGGTGACGGAACGGGTTCTATAGAGAAGATCCAAGATCAGCTTTCTACTACCCTCTCTAACTTGGCAGTTCTTGAGAGGGGTAAAGAAATTACCAAAGAAGACAACGATAGCTATTTGGCCTTATGTGAACAACTCATAGAAGCCAGCGGTTTTGACATTCCATCTGCTATCCCTCAGACCCACATTGGTTTTAATTTTCAGACAAGGGAGGTCTTGCGGCAACAAGCGCACAGAACCTTAGAAGAGCTCGAAGCTAAGAAAGTGAAAGCCCGAGAACTATTCAACGCTATTCCCGGATCTGATGCAGAAGGCGGAAGAGATAATTTTGAGAATCTC
>JBFOMC010000256.1:0-4354 GCA_040830565.1 Flavobacteriaceae bacterium | reverse complement strand
ACAAGGTAGAAGTTGGTCACTTACTCTAAAGCTTACCTATTGGTTTAATAAGTAGTTGAGCTTCTAAGTGTAATTTTTCTTGTATTTTGTTTAAGTCTAAAGAAATCATAAATGAGTAGTGCAGGATATTCAGGGACTCCGCTTGCAAAAAAGCTGGGAATTAAGGAAGGTCAGAGCGTTATCCTTGTAAATCCTCCGGAGCACTATTTTGAGTTGTTCGAGAGTTTTCCGCAAGTGGAGTTTGCCGAAAATGGTAAGGAGTCAATAGATTTTATTCATCTTTTCTGTTCGCATCTTGAGGAACTGGAAAAAGACTTTAACCCCTTAAAAAAAGCTCTAAAGAAAAACGGAAGCTTATGGGTTAGTTGGCCAAAGGGTAGCTCAAAATTACCAAAAGACCTCGATGGTAACATTGTTAGAAGGTATGGTTTATCTAACGGGTTGGTTGATGTTAAAGTTTGTGCTGTCGACGCGGATTGGAGCGGGTTAAAATTTATGTATCGGTTGAAAGATCGAAAAAAATAGTTTTGAATTTGGATCCAATAAGCAGTGTAGGTAAAGGTGCTAAAAATCCCGTGTAGCGTATGCGGCTATATAGCCTGGCGCCGGAACAAAAGATCCCAGATCCCAGCGGTTCTTTTCAGAAAGGTCCCATGAGGTCTCGATTAGCCTGGCCTTCAGATCTTCATCTAGCGTAACACTAAATTTGTCGAGAGGGAATGAAAGACCATCTCCTATGGCCTTAATAAAAGATTCTTTGCGTGTCCAGCATCTGTAGAAAGCCCTGGGTTGTTCTTCGCTCGGAATTAGATTCAAGCGATCTAGTTCGCTATTAGAAAAATAGTTGGCGGCAATTTTAAGAAGATCTGCAAAGGGTTTAACCCTCTCTACATCCACACCAATTAAACGGGCTTTACTGAAGCCAAGGATAACAATATCCTCTGAATGGGAAACATTGAATTTTAACCCTGGATTGGCCTCTAATTCGGGCTTCCCGTA
Source organism: Flavobacteriaceae bacterium (assembly GCA_040830565.1). Taxonomy (GTDB): domain Bacteria; phylum Bacteroidota; class Bacteroidia; order Flavobacteriales; family Flavobacteriaceae; genus JAFMPW01. The sequence continues at coordinate 3,355 of JBFOMC010000256.1, read as the reverse complement.
TTTGTTAAATTTCAATTGGACGTTTCGGGGATCAATTTTAAGCGCCTGCCCGATAAAACTTCTCAAACACCCTCTACCAAGAATAAAATTACTCCTATCTCTATCAAACCGAAACTTCTTTGCTTTAACAAGCTCATCTGGGCTTAAGAAATGCTCGAAATCTGAAGTGTTTAGCTCAGCGTTTTTATCAAGAACAAGTAACAATACCTCATCATTGCTATTCGTCCAATGCTCCACCAGCTTCTCAATAGACTTTATATCATTTAGATATATGGTCTTAGCCGCAAGCATCTTCTACGTTTTCTCCAAGAGCTTTCACATATGGCTTTTGAAATATGGTGTAATGGTTGCCAGGAGTTATGATTACATTTACTCCGTCTAGGCACCAGTGCTTCCATGAGGCAACACCCCTTTTCATAATTTCTGGATGCTCAATCTCGGCCTGGATCAAGGTAATTTTAGTGTTGGATTGTTCCCAGTTATAGTTTTGTTGCACCTTCCTCAGCTGTAAACGTATACGCTGAAGTCGCTGAGCCACCTTGTCATTACTCAGCTTTATATAGGTCGGTTCGATATGTTTTTGATATCGGAATTTTATCGAAGACCCCAAAGTTTTTAAGGGATATTTAGAGAACCTTCTAAAGTATTGAAGCAATTTATCTTTTTTGCTAATACGCGCCTTTTTTTGCACATGTTTCGGAGCACTATCAACCACAATTAACTTAGACTCCAGGCCTTTTTCTCTCAATTGTTTCCCCATTTCCATTACCAAAGCACTACAGCAGTAGAAGAGAAGGTTGTAAGGCCCATTGGGCTGAACTCTTCTAATCTCCGAGATGTAACTCTCACTCATTTCCACGATGTTCTTATGCATAGGATCATAACCGTTTAACCCTTTGGGTTGAACAAAGTAAACTGGTCTTCCTTCATCTACAAACTCCGGAAGGGATTTATAGAATAGGACATGGCCCTCTCCTCCGTGAATACAAAATAAGGCAGGTTTATCACCTGTCTCTTTAAATGGGAACAGATACTCCCATTCTTCTTTCCTGACCTCAGTCTTCAGGTCTGCTATTCGCCCTGCAATACCTGCTATGGTTGGAGTATTCAATAGGGTTGTTGGAGGTAGTTTTACTTTAAGGCGTTTTTCAATTAACCAAAACAGTTTTATAGATAACATGGAATCACCCCCTAATTCAAAGAAATCATCATTGGTATAGATAGGAGAATGATCAAGAACTTCCTCCCAAAGTGTAACCAATTGCTTTTCTACTTCGGTTTCAGCCTCCTTAACACCTCCTTGATCTGATCTTTGAACGTTAGTATTGGCCAGGGCTTTCTTGTCTATTTTGCCGTTGGGTAATTGAGGAAATTGATCAACTACCCGAAACGCATTAGGCACCATATATTCTGGCAGTTTCTTTCTAAGATTTGAACGCAAATTAGCCAGGTCAAGAGACTCATCAGATTTAATATAAGCAACTAACCGAGTTCCGCCCTGGGTATCACCTCCCATGTCCTGAAGATGGTTTTTTAGCTTGTAGAGCAGGAGTTTGCGCTCTTCATCTGTAAACTTTTCAATTTTATGTAGTAAAGAATCAGTCATAACTATTTTAAATTCACGCTAGGGAATATGGCATCAAACTTAGGGGCTGGGGGTCCAATGCAGCTTATGTTACTGCAATTGCTCCATTAAATATTTTTTTTCATCCTCGGCCAACCCTTCGATCGAGGCAATGATAGCGTTAATTTGCTCTTGATCGCCGATCTTTTTTAAATAAGCATTGATCTCTGCCATCTCTGGGATCTCACTATTTTCGGGAGCAGTATTGCTTCCACTGCTTTCCAGAAGTACAACAGCTTTTTCAACCTCTGGTTGCTCTGTCAGAACCCTTTCAATTTCGCCCGGTTCTATTCTAAACCCTCTCACTTTTACCTGATGATCTACACGGCCAAGAAATTCAATGGTTCCTTCCTTCGTAAATCTGGCTTTATCACCCGTTTTATACAATTTAGAGTTTCCATCCTTTTTAAAAGGGTTATCTATATAGGCGCTGGCCGTCAGTACCGGATTGTTAAGATATTTTCCGGAGAGACCCGGACCTCCAATATATATTTCTCCGGCTGCGCCCACAGGAACCAAATCCAGATCCTCATTGAAGATATATATTTCTGCATTTGCAACCGCCTTGCCAATGGGTACCACCGCACTGTTTTGCTCCTCTTTCTGAACATGATGCGCAATACACCAGACCGTTGCTTCTGTAGGGCCGTATTCGTTGTAAAGTTGCGCTTCAGGCAATTTCTCAAAATGGGCAGTGCAAACAGCCGAAGTACATGCCTCTCCAGCAACGATTACCGTACGTAAGGACTCAATTGTTCCATGGTCGCTATATTCTAATATCGTTTTGTAAAGAGAAGGTAACATCAGGGTGTGGGTAACACCGTTTTTCTGAATGACTTCTCCCAATTTTTGAATATCCTGTTCTAATCTTTTTTCAGCGATTACCAGGGTACCTCCAGTGCAAAGGGTCCAAAAAATTCCTGCCTTTGAGCTATCGAATGAAATAGACGACATGAGTAGAAAAGCTTCAGGTGCTTCTGGGTAAAAATCCAATCTACCTTCGGTAGAAACGATAATGTTTCCATGATTTATGGGCACGCCCTTTGGTTTCCCAGTACTCCCCGAGGTATAAATTACATAGGCGAGGTCTTCTCTGCTTACCTTGGGGAAGCTAATAGTACTCTCCGGCGTTGAGGTATTTTGCTCTTCTACAAAAAGAGTAGCCCCTTCATATGTATCAAAAACCTTTGCCAGTTCTTTTTGGGTAAGCACCAAGGGAACTTTAGAATCTTCGAGCATAAAGCTTAGACGGTCCTCGGGGTATTCCGGATCTATGGGAAGGTATGCACAACCGGCCCTAAGAATAGCGAACATTCCAACGATCATATCTATTGATCGTTCTATACAAAGACCGATAATTTCATTAGCTCCCTTTGAATGCGTCAGAATTTCAGATGCTATGCCATCTGCTTTTTGAAATAACGCTTCATAGGTAATGCTTTCATCATTATAAATCACAGCAGGGCTATCCATTTTTTTACTTCCGGCTTGGGCAATTATCTCATGAATGCCAGAAAAGTTGTTGTACTTGGGGGCACCGACATTCTCTTTGGGTAAGAGAACTTCTAACTCCTTCTAATTGAGCATTGGACCTTGAGAGATTTGCGCTTCCGGCTGTTCGAGGATATGATCCAGGATAGTGCGATAATGCTCATGAAACATTAAGCTGGTATGTTGATCAAACAGTTCATTGGAGTTTTTGCATGACAAAGAAATATGGTCCTTTTCATT
>JBFOMC010000255.1:0-3565 GCA_040830565.1 Flavobacteriaceae bacterium | reverse complement strand
AATCGAAAAACAATACCTTATCAAACTTTTTGAAGTCCAAATTCGATTTAGCAAACTCACTTCCATTGAATGCCCTTTCAAAACCAAGAACTTTTTTAGCTCCCTCTACCCCTAGTCTTTTGCCGTTCCACTGTTCGGAGCGTGCATCTCGTTTTTGCACATAAAGGGTTTCGTTGTAGGCTACTCCATCAGTTGCTTCCTGATCTCCGGAAAAAATCAACAATACTGCATTTGGTTCCTTATATCCGGTCAGATAATAGAAGTCCGGATCTTGATGATAAATGTAATCCACATCATTCGCCCTATTTCGTTTTGGGTTTGCAAAGAATACAGCTACAGTATTAGGAGGCATCATTTTCCGTACAGCTTGTCTCCTTTCCTTATGGAAATCAGCAGGGAGGAAGTCTGTGGGGATTTCCTGCGCAAAAGTTTGAAAACCAATGATCAGGAGTAAGCTAGCTATCAAAATCTTCTTCATGTCATCTTTATTTAGTGCGGCAAATTATGAAATATTATCGAATTATGGTGTTTTACTTCTTCCTGCCTGAGAATCAAAAAAAGCTATCGCTTTCAGGCCAAAGTATCGCAAAATATTCGATACATTTGCCTGCAAATTTGATGCCATGTCGGCGTTAATTCAGATTCAAGGGTTAGAAGACGGTTCATGCCCCTCCTGATATCAGTTTCCCGGGGGTTTTAGACCTAAAAAGCAAAAAGAGAGACAGATGAAAAATACGGCACTACACACAACGCATGAGGCACTTGGTGCAAAAATGGTACCCTTTGCAGGTTACAATATGCCCGTGTCCTATGAAGGTGTGAACGTGGAACATGAAACAGTAAGAAAGGGCGTAGGAGTTTTTGACGTTTCACATATGGGAGAATTTCTGGTTGAGGGGCCAAATGCTCTGGAACTGATACAAAAAGTCAGCTCTAATGACGCGTCAAAACTTACTGTAGGCAAAGCCCAATATAGTTGCCTCCCTAACGAAACTGGAGGAATCGTAGACGATCTCATTATCTACCGAGTAAAGGAAGAGACTTATTTGCTCGTGGTAAATGCCAGTAATATCACCAAGGACTGGGAGCATATTTCTAAGTATAACCAGGATATTGGTGCAGATCTTAGAGATCTTTCAGAAGCGTATTCGCTTTTAGCCATACAGGGACCAAAGGCTGTCGAAGCCATGCAATCTTTAAGCTCGGTTGATCTTTCTCAAATTAAGTTCTACAATTTTGTGGTAGCCGATTTTGCAGGAATAGATTACGTAATTATTTCCGCAACTGGCTATACAGGTTCGGGAGGTTTTGAGATCTACTGTAAAAATGAAGAGGTAAAGCAGGTTTGGGACAAAGTTTTTGAGGCTGGTGCAGATTATGGTATCAAGCCTATCGGCCTGGCTGCTCGGGATACCTTGCGCTTAGAAATGGGGTATTGTTTGTATGGCAATGATATTAACGATGAAACTTCTCCCTTTGAAGCCGGCCTGGGTTGGATCACAAAATTTACCAAGGATTTTGTGAATAGCGAGGCCCTGGCAAGGGAAAAGGAGCGTGGTCCTGAACGTAAACTGATCGCCTTCGAATTAGATGACCGTGGGATCCCAAGGCAAGGCTATGATATCGTTGACAGCCAGGGGAAAAAGATCGGGGAGGTTACTTCAGGGACCATGTCACCTTCTCTGGGCAAAGGCATAGGCCTAGGGTATGTCCCCTCCATATTTTCAGATATTGGCAGCAAGATCCAAATTCAAATTCGAAAAAATGCGATTCCCGCAACAGTCGTAAAACTTCCATTTTATAAGGGGTAAATCCATAAATGAGCAAAGGCAGGGGCAAGTTGGAGGAAAACGGTAAAAAAATACTCATCCTGGGAGGTAGTGGATTTATAGGCAATGCGTTGTATAAGGAATTATGCAATTATTTTGATACTTATGGAACCTACTATACAGCCAGAAGAGCATTTGAGGACAATCAGCAATTCTTTAGGTATGATATGCAGGAAGATGATGTTTTTCAGATCCTTGAGAAAATAAGGCCCCAAATAATCGTCTCCGCTCTTAGGGGAAACTTTGCTGCGCAGATTCAGGCGCATGAACACTTGTTGGAATACGTAAATAAAAACGATTGCTGCTTGTACTTTTTATCATCTGCCAATGTTTTTGACGCCTATTCCAAATTCCCTTCCTACGAGTACGACAAAACCCTGTCTGAAAGCGTCTATGGTCGCCTCAAAATTAAGATAGAAAATATGCTTTTAAGATTGCCAAAGAAAAAAATGGCCATCTTAAGAGTTCCAATGGTTTTTGGAAATACTTCTCCCAGGATAAAGGAAATGAAACATTTTATCTGGAACAATGAGCCAATAGAAGTTTTTCCAAACCTGGTAATCAACGTCACCAGCGACGACAAACTCACTCAACAAATACACTATCTAATCAACAGAAACAAAGGGGGAATATATCATCTTGGAAGCTATGATCTGGTACATCACGAGGATTTCATAAAAGAGATACTGGAAAGAATAGGAAGTTTTAATCCAATATACAAGCGTGTATTTACCACCAATGAGGAACGTTTCCTTGCGGTATTGCCCAGGGACAATAAGCTACCTAAAAATCTGCAAACGTCATATCAGCAGGTCATAGATCACCATGTGATGGGTTAAACCATCTTATTCCGTTAAATTTTAGGGCCCGGACTCAACAATATGTCCATTTGTTTTAGCCCTTCAAAATCTATCCGTAATTTACTTCATATTAGCCTGGAAATGCCAGATGGCTGACATTTTTAAGACAATCGGCTACATAAATCTAAATACTATGGAAAAACTCTCTGAAGATCAAATACGAGACGGACTAAAAAAATTAGATGGTTGGGAATATGCAGACGACGGCATAGCATGTTCTTTTGAATTCACCAATTTTAAGGAAGCCTTCTCTATAATGACGCGAATAGCCTTTGAAGCTGAAGCACAAAATCACCATCCGGATTGGAGTAATGTCTATAATCGTCTTTACGTTAGACTCAGCACTCATGATGCGGGGGGAGTTACTGAGAACGACTTTAGACTTGCTGAGAGCATTGAGCGCATACTTGCCGGTGAGGGATAAGTTATTTACTGCTGCAGGGTTCTTTTTAGAGTTCAGCTCAACGCTTTCAAGGCTCTTGCCTCCACCTCAAAATTTGTTAAATTTGCCTTCCAACAACAGGAAAAAAGAAGATGGGAAGAGCATTTGAATTTAGAAAAGGACGGAAATTAAAGCGTTGGGCGGCAATGTCTAAGGCCTTTACCCGTATTGGGAAAGACATTGTGATGGCCGTAAAAGAAGGAGGTCCGGACCCTACCTCCAATTCCAGATTGCGTGCCGTGATCCAAAATGCTAAGTCGGTTAACATGCCTAAAGACAATATTGAAAGGGCAATTAAGCGTGCAACGGATAAAAGCCAGGGCGACTTTAAGGAAGTGTTGTTTGAGGGGTACGCTCCTCACGGTATCGCCATTCTTATTGAAACGGCAACCGATAATAATACCCGGACCGTAGCCAATATCAGAAGTTATTTT
>JBFOMC010000254.1:0-2794 GCA_040830565.1 Flavobacteriaceae bacterium | reverse complement strand
GATCAGGTTCGTAAACAAGCCACCAACCGGACTGGTCATACCCGCATGGAAGTTCAGGTTCTGGCGCAAAATTGCCGACAACAGAGTCGAACCCGAGCGTGGTAAGCCTGAGATGAAATGATACTGGTTACTCATAATCTTTTTTCCATAAACAACTGCTGTGCGACCCAGACCACGCCGCGAGACATAGAAAGCGCGTAACAGCCTTATTTCCCTACTTGAGTCGAAAAAGTTATATCGCTCGATATAATTCATGTAAAGTTAAAATATTATATCGCTCGATATATCGAACACTGACAAACTTCAGGGAACATTTGAGGTTGAATGGTGGGGAGTTGCCTGACGGGCATGGCCCTTCTATGCCCTGTCACACAGGGGAACATGGAAAGAGGAAGAAGAGAGCCGCCGAGGAATGGATATTCAAATGTTGCGGACATGAAAGTCGGCGCAGAAACAGCAAAAAGCTACCTTCTGAGTTTTCGATACTGCTTCTCTGCGATGAACTTATTCACCGTACAACAGGCCTCAATCATGAGCAAATGAAGCCACGCTGCCCTTACCTTTCAGGAAGACAGGGATGCTTATTTTTCGGAGCACATTTTTAATTGAACGTTTCGCCTGTACCAGTTAAGAAACTGGTCAGGCGTTGTATGGGGGCCGTTCCAGGTAACATGCTGTTCTGGGCAATAGTGCTTTATTGTCTGGGAATGGCCGATTGTTTGTACGCATGCAGTTTTTAATATAGCATAGGCAGTAAGCTCCACCGTTTGGGAAAAGGGTATGAGCGGCGCCTACAGAAGTTAGAAGAACTATTTATGCCTTCCATACCAGTCAGGCTTACGCCGAACATGAAATATGCGCTGGATAAGCTGGCCACTCACCTCGGTATCAGCTTTAGCAAAACCGTTGTTAATGCATTGCAGCGTTGGGAGGCTTTGCCAGATGCCGAGAAAACATTTGAAATTGAAACAAGTAAGAAGTTAAAGCCCTATCAGGTCTCTTACTATGTAGCTGACGCAGAAATAATGACAAAGCGCACCGTGATTCCCTTTGCGGTAGTCGTGCGGAACGCATGTAAAAGCTACCTGGCGGAATATGATGTGACTATCCCTTCAGACTCCTACTTACGAAAATTACTTAAGAAACAAGAAGATACAAAAGAAGCTGATTCCCGACCGGGCCTCACTTGATCAAACGTCATATAGCGTAAACCCAGTTTGGATTTTAGGGTAGACAAAGCCCCGCTAAGACAACCCAGCGAGAAGCTGGAGCACACCTAGGCTGAGGGACTTACACCCCTGTGGAATTTTCAATCACAAACAACTGGGGTCGCAGGACCGGACTTTGAGCATCGTGTTGATCTTCATTTCACTATTTGCAAACCGGATGATTTCATTCATATGCGGTTCAATATCCGCCTCAGGAATTTCCCTGAGAACCTCCGAGCAGATATCATAAATCAGAGAATATTGTGATAGATCATGGGCCTCATATCCTGCTGAACGTTGCGCTTCCAAAACAGCATGTTTATCGGACATGGCTTTCTGTATCACTAAGTCTAGGGAACTAGATGGCAATAAAGACATCTATCTGCCCCATAGATCATCAATACAATTGAATCCTATTTCTCTCACGGCTGCTCACTCCTAATACTTCGACTAATACTCTATTCGCAGCTACCAGGTGTTTCGCTTATATCGACAATCAGTCATTTATCTGTACTTGAGGTTGCCTTCACACCTGAGATTGCGTCTCAAGACCAGAAACGCGAATAATGAGCGCTCTCTCAACAAAAAAATGAATTCAGACAGTATTTCCAGGCGGATTTCTGCAAAATGTATTAAATCTTATACCTAGGACACCCGTTGTTTAATTAGCGCCCACATAATGCTGAGCCTTTCAAAAGCTAAAAGGTGGCGGCTGGGCAAGTGCCAATGTCATAGGGGTTAACAGGCAATAATCACCGCAGGTTTCCCCAGCACCTAATTTTCAGTCAACCTGATAGGACCTGAAGGCAAGGCCAATCAAACCTTCCCGGGTAGAAACTTGGGCCTTTTTTTTCGCCCGACTAATCGTAGTGTGAACCAGGGCTTCAGTTCGGTTCAGTTTCGCTGCTATCTCTGAAACCTTCTGCCCCAGGCTCAACGCTTTAATGATTTCTCGTTCTCTATCAGAAAAACGGATTACGGAAGGCTCTGTCGGCGCTGCAAAAACACCCTGTTCCGAACCCAACTGCAAGTACCGGTTATTAAAGACGTGCCAGCACTGAACAAGAGCTTCGAAGTGTTCGTTCTTAAGGGCTTGAATCGTACGAGTAGCCCCACCAAAGCCTGATAATATTTTGTATCCGTGGACATGCGAAGCCTTGGTGATCAAAAACCCATTGCCCATCCCGAAGTTGCGTCGCTCGTCAAATACCCTGCTACTTTCTGTACCTCTTCGCGTTTCCATTTCCGTGTCTTGCCATTCAAGGACCTCCAACTGTTTCTCAAAGACGCTAAGAAAAGAATGATCATGCTCATATAGGGCGTTATCCATATAATACTGTGACCATGATCCGGGACCACTAGGGAAAGAGCGATCATCAAGGATCGATTCAGGGATAATTGGAGCGTGTAATTCGAATACGCATGTGCGCGTATGCCTCGCGCCAAAGTGTACATTGAAGTTAACAAAATGATCCCAGAGATCATCAAGATGTTTAGCTGTAGATAGATTATAGAACAGTTCGTTTATGTCTGTCTTAGTTGGGCCTGATACTTTCACCATATTCCTCGAAGCAACTTGTCACCAT
>JBFOMC010000253.1:0-15981 GCA_040830565.1 Flavobacteriaceae bacterium | reverse complement strand
CTTCAGGATTAGCCATTCCAAAGTTCCTGTACTGCCTGGTTTTAGTATTGTACCCCTTTTGCTGTCCAATGAACATATAGCTTTGATCTCCGATCTTTCCTAAACCTCCGATCATAGCCTTGTCATCCTTGACATTCCTGTCTCCATGAAGTTCTAAAAAGGTCTCCCCGCAGATGGCTCGTATATAATCCAAGGTGTAAGGCCTGTTAGGATGTCTGGACAACTGAACGCGTTGCCATGCCGTAAGATTCTTGTAAATTTCTTTGCGGGTTTCAGCTAATTTAAGTTCTATCTGCTTACAGGTTTCTGTTACGTCTACCTCGCTCTCCTCGCCTATAACCTGGCACTTTTCTAGCTGTTCTTCCAACTCTTTAATAGGAAGTTCAAAATCCAAATATTCCATGAAATCTTTTGGTTTGGGTCACTTAATGCGACCATGGTTTGTCAGCAGACAAATATAAAGCATTCTAATGAACTCCAGTGATCCACAACTTTATTTAACTACCCACATATTTCATGATATGCCTTAAGATCTAAGTAAATCCGGCAATCTAACGTTTCGCCTTCTGCAACAAATAAATTCCTAGAACTCCAAAAATGAGGTTAGGGATCACAACTGCGAGCAATGGAGAAAAACCAGACTGTTCAGCAAGCGTCCCAAAAACCCGATCGAAGAAAATAAAAATAAATGCGACTCCGATACCGAATGCAAGGTTAACTCCCATTCCTCCTCTCCTCTTCACGGAAGAGACCGCTACACCAATTATCGTAAGGATAAAGGCGGTAATAGGTAAAGCCCATCGTTTGTATTGGGTTAGAATATAGGTGTTTATATTAGATGCCCCTTTCTTTTTCTGAGCGGCAATAAACCTATTCAGCTCAAAAAGGTTTTTAGTCTCGGCTATATAGGAAACGGGTGTCAGCTCTTCAATATTAAAAGAAAACAAGGTATCTAATCTCCTTTTGGCTTCTACGATCTCTGCTTTGTCCCTAACCTTTCTTTTGATGTAAGAGGTTAGTCTATAGAGCGTGTCCTTAGGAACCCATCTAATGTTTGCAGCAGAAATTTTATAATCCAGTTGGTTATCTTCATTAAAATGCTCGAAGGTGAAATTATAACCTATCTTTCTGGCCGGGTCAAAACTGCTTACGTAAATAAAGTCATTCTCATTTAGCTGATTGAATATATTGCTCGTTACTCTGTCCTGTTTCCCCTTTTTGAGGTATTTAAACTTAAATTCATTATACCCTTTGCTAGCATTTGGAACAATAAACATGGTCATAAAAAACATGATCACTGCAATAATAGAAGCGCCAATCCAATAAGGCCTTAAAAAACGCCCAAATGATACTCCTGAGCTCAAAATGGCGACGATCTCAGTATTATTAGCGAGCTTGGAAGTAAAGAAGAGGATAGACAGAAATAAAAATATGGGGAAGAGCAGATTTCCTATATAAATGGTAAAATTCAAGTAGTAGATGAGGATCTCATTAATTGGTGCCTCATTGTCTATCATCTTACCGATTTGTTCAGAAAGGTTAAGCATGATCCCGATAGGTACAAATAGGATCAACATCGTTGTAAATGTCAACAAATAGCGCTTAAGTATATACCAATCGAAAATCTTCACAGCTAGAGTCTTTTGTCCATTTGCCTGACCATTTTATTTTTCCATTCGGAAAAATCTCCTTCCTGAATACGTTTTCTGGCCTCTCTTACCAACCAAAGATAAAAACCAAGATTGTGAATTGTAGCAATTTGCCTCCCCAAAAATTCGTTGGCGGCAAACAGATGTCGTAAATAGGCCTTTGAATATTCTTTATCTACAAAAGTTATCCCCATTTCGTCAATTGGAGAAAAATCTGCTTCCCATTTTTTATTCTTGATATTGATAGTCCCATGAGCAGTAAACAGCATTCCGTTTCTCCCATTCCTGGTTGGCATCACACAATCAAACATATCTATCCCGAGTGCAATGTTCTCAAGGATGTTGATGGGTGTACCTACTCCCATGAGGTACCTCGGTTTATCTTCCGGAAGGATATTACAGACCACTTCGGTCATTGCATACATCTCCTCTGCCGGTTCTCCCACTGAAAGTCCGCCAATGGCATTACCAACGGCTCCTGCATTAGCTATATATTCCGCAGATTGTATTCTTAGATCTTTATAAGTAGATCCTTGAACAATAGGGAAGAAAGCCTGCTCATAATCATAACTCAGAGGTGTCTTTTTAAGATGTGTTATACATCTATCTAGCCATCTATGGGTCATATGCATTGAACGTTTAGCATACTCATATTCGCATGGGTACGGGGTGCATTCGTCAAATGCCATGATGATATCCGCTCCAATCTTACGCTGTATTTCCATGACATTTTCGGGCGTGAAAATATGTAATGAACCGTCTATATGAGACTTAAACTTGACCCCTTCTTCTTTAATTTTTCTATTGGCCGAAAGCGAATACACCTGATAGCCACCACTATCAGTAAGAATATTTCTGTCCCAACCCATAAACTTATGTAAGCCTCCAGCCTTCTCTATGATATCTAAGGACGGGCGTAAATAGAGATGATACGTATTACCAAGAATAATATCTGGATCAATATCATTTCTCAATTCTCTTTGATGCACCCCCTTAACAGACGCAACCGTACCTACCGGCATGAAAATCGGTGTTTCTATGCTTCCGTGGTCTGTCTTTATAAGACCTGCCCGGGCCTTTGAATTTGGATCTGTATGTAAGAGGTTAAATTTCAAATCTGTCTATCAAGTGGCAAATATAAACAACCCACATGGAGTACTTGCTTAAGGATTGTTTAAAGTTTGGGCTGAAGGCGTGATGCATGAGGCTCGAGGTACGATGCTCGTGGTTGGTACTATTTGGAACCTGGACTTTATTCCTTTGTCCTTATTCTTTTGTCTTTTGTCTATTCTCTATTAAGCACTCGAACAAAACAATTTAGGAAAATCCGGTTAATAAATTGTAATAACTCCAGTTGTGCAGCCAAAAGAATGCAGTTATTTTTGGCGGTATTAAATATAAAAAAATGCCGCAATTGCAAGAATTACAAGATTTAGTTGTACAGGTTAGACGCGATATTGTACGCATGGTGCACAAGGTAAATTCTGGTCATCCGGGAGGCTCCCTGGGCTGTACAGAATTCTTTGTAGCCCTCTATAACGAGATTATGGAACTCAAAGACGGTTTTGATATGAACGGAATAGGCGAAGATCTTTTCTTCCTTTCCAACGGACATATCTCTCCGGTATACTATAGTGTTTTGGCCAGAAGAGGCTACTTTCCTGTAGAAGAGCTAAATACGTTTAGATTGATAAACTCCAGATTGCAGGGACATCCTACCACCCATGAAGGTTTACCCGGGGTGCGGATTGCTTCCGGTTCATTGGGACAAGGTATGTCAGTAGCTGTAGGGGCTGCCCTGGCTAAGAAACTAAATAATGATAAGCATTTGGTCTACAGTTTACATGGAGATGGCGAGTTGCAGGAAGGTCAAAATTGGGAGGCTATAATGTTTGCCGCAGGGAACAAAGTAGATAATTTGATTGCGACCATAGACAGAAACGGGCAGCAGATTGACGGGGCTACCGAGGATGTATTGCCCTTGGGAGACGTCGGCGCAAAATTTGAGGCTTTTGGTTGGGAAGTGATGGAGATAAAAGATGGAAATAACCTCGAAGTTGTTATTGCGGGTCTCAAAGAGGCTAAAAGTAAAACTGGCAAGGGTAAACCGGTTTGTATTATTATGGAAACCGTAATGGGCAATGGGGTAGATTTTATGATGCATACCCATGCCTGGCACGGAAAAGCTCCAAATGACGAACAATTGGAAATAGCTCTTGCTCAAAATCCTGAAACAATAGGCGACTACTAATACATAAGAATTCGATGACAAAATATACAGATCAAGGTAAAAAGGATACTAGGAGTGGCTATGGGGCCGGGATGACAGAATTGGGAAGAACCAATCCGAAAGTCGTAGCGCTATGCGCCGATTTGGTAGGCTCCCTAAAAATTCAGGAATTTATCGATGAAAATCCCGAACGTTTTTTTCAGGTAGGGATAGCAGAAGCTAATATGATGGGAATCGCGGCCGGACTTACCATTGGAGGCTACATTCCCTTTACAGGGACCTTTGCCAATTTCTCTACCGGAAGGGTCTATGATCAAATACGGCAGTCTATTGCCTATTCCGGGAAGAATGTAAAGATCTGTGCTTCGCATGCAGGTATTACACTGGGAGAAGACGGGGCTACACATCAAATCCTGGAAGATATCGGACTTATGAAAATGCTGCCTGGAATGACGGTCATAAATCCTTGCGACTTTAATCAGACCAAGGCTGCAACTCTTGCAATAGCAGAACATGAGGGACCAGTCTATTTGAGGTTTGGAAGACCCAAAGTGGCGAACTTCACTCCTGTTGATCAGAAGTTTGAAATCGGCAAGGCGATCTTGCTAAATGAAGGCACAGATGTAACCATTGTGGCTACGGGCCATTTGGTGTGGCAATCTCTAATTGCTGCCGAAAATTTAGAGTCCCAGGGAATTTCTGCGGAGGTGATCAACATACATACTATTAAGCCCCTGGATGAAGAAGCTTTGTTAAAGTCTGTTAAAAAAACGGGCTGCGTAGTCACTGCTGAAGAGCACAATTACCTAGGCGGTTTAGGCGAGAGTGTGGCTAGAACACTTGCAAGCCAACATCCCACCCCACAGGCTTTTGTAGCTACCCAGGATACTTTTGGAGAAAGTGGAACTCCGGAACAGCTTATGGACAAATATGGCTTAAACAATAAAGCAATAGAAGCGGCCGTTTTAGATGTGTTGAAGAGAAAGGCATAGTATTCTGGTATCGTTTTTGATATCTCTATGCCATAACAAAAAAACGAACACATTATGAAGAGAACGCTTCTTACCGTGGCTTTCGCTATTTTCAGCATGGCCGCATTCGCACAAAAAGATTCCGGATTTGGTATTAAGGGTGGTTTAAATTACAGCGCCAATGGCGACTATTTTGAGTCGGCTGGTGAAGCTGCGAGAAACCCTGACCGAAACGTTGGATATCACATTGGAGTATTTGGAAAGTTGGGGAACCGACTCTACTTAAGGCCTGAACTTGTTTACACCAAAACAAAATCTGACTATAACGGAGATAAATTTGATATCAGTAAATTAGATTTGCCTCTTTTAGTTGGAACTAAGGTTATTGGACCATTGCACGTTTTTGCCGGACCCGCATTTCAATATATCCTGGATAGTGATTTTGATGGTATCTCTATTGATAGAATTGACAATGATTTTACTGTAGGCCTTCATATCGGAGCCGGAGTAAATCTTGGTAAAATTGGAATTGATCTTCGTTATGAACGCGGGTTCAGCGACAATGAGGCCCGTTTTATTAACTCGAACATTACCACGGTTGGAGATAGTAGAATTGACACCAGACCCGATCAGTTGATTTTGGGCTTGTCTGTTAAGCTCTGACTTAGTAAAAGTTAAGATTGAAAAACAAATGTCATGCTGAGCGGAGTCGAAGCACTCGCGTACCAGAGATTAGATAGTTTTCGACTGCGCTCAAACTGACAATTTAAGCTACTTATATAGACTCCTTTAGGTCTTGAAACTAAATTCTTTAAGAATTATCCCTGTCTAAATAGTCTGGAGTACCGTCACCATCTGTATCCGGATATGGAATAATGATATTGCCGTTCTCATCTGATATCTCGTCACGAGTGAGTGTGCCATCCTGATCATCATCAATATCGACATAATTAGGAATAAAAAGCGTCTCAAAATCCTCGTCCGTGTTATCGTTCTTGACGTTTCCGTCCCCGTCTATATCTTCGAGTATTGAAGGAATACCGTCTCTATCGTGATCTGCTTGATTCTGAACCAATAGATTTACTTCAAAAATTAGTGGCGAATAAGAAGGAATCCCGCTTCTTGAATTTAAAAAATAACCTAATCCCGAAGGTATAATGATCAACCCGGCTCCAAAGTCTTCGACGCTAAAAGTACCATCTCCATTATCAACAATATTACCTCCTGCTCTGAAGTTCACCATTCCGCTTACCACGCCATTAAGCAGGCCTGGATTAGCAGGAGTAAAATCTCCGGGTAAATCCCACCAAACTCCGTTTGTAGCCGCGGAATCAAAAAGAGTTCCGTTGAGCAACATCCCATTGTAACGAACAAAAGTAGAATCTGCAACCGTTGGAAATTCGCCAACCCCGGTTCTCGCATCTAAGTAATAGAAGGTGTGAGGTACATCCTCTTCTCCATCGTCAAGGCCAAAATCGCTAGAAGAAGCCTCCAGGACCATAGTCTGCACCTGGTCAATTAAAGGGGTTTTATCCGCATTAGCACCAGCTATGGTATCAATAATAATTTTGAAATCGAATCCGGCAGGAGGCGTATCAAAATCCTCATAATTGTAGAAATGGGTCTCAAGGTACGCCCTAATTTCTGCATCATCTTCGGCGGCTACCTCAGCCATAGATCTTGGTGGAACTATTACGGGGTCGGTACCGTCGTCTTTCTTACATGATCCAATTACCAGAATAATTGATAACAAAAGTAAAAACCTATTCATCATCACAGCTTTTCTTTTAAAGCCCGCAAGATACAATTTTCCCTATTTTTGTGGAATACCTTAACAAAGATTTGTATTGCCCTATGCGTATCGATAAATACTTATGGAGCACGCGCTATTTTAAAACACGGAATATGGGAACCGAAGCCTGTAAGAAAGGGCAGGTGCAGATTAACGGACAAACCGCCAAACCCTCTAGAGAGGTATATCCCATGGACAAGGTTAAGGTGCGTAAGAATCAGCTAAACTACGAGTTTACAGTTTTAGATATTCCTCCCGGCAGAGTTGGAGCAAAACTTGTTAACCTCTATAGAGAAGATACTACGCCTGCCGAAGTATTTGAACACAACGAGCTACAAAAATATTCCAGGGATTATTACAGAAAAAAAGGGAGTGGCCGACCAACGAAGAAGGATAGACGGGAAATTGAGGACTATCTCGAAGCACCTCAAGATATCCAAGAGGAAGACTCGACCTCAGCTTCAGAAAAGGAGTAAAACTTAGTTTTGTTAAGCCTTGTGAGCCACTCGAGGGAAATAAACAGTTTCTTTATCTTTGAAAGGAAACTTAACGGCATATGGAACATCAAATATTATCTCATCAGCAAATTCAGCACAAGGTAAGACGCATTGCCTATCAGATCTATGAAGCCAATGTGGAGGAGAAGAAATTGATCATTGCCGGAATAGATGGAGGGGGTTTACAGTTTGCAAAAAAAATTCAAGCGGTTTTAAAGAAAATTACCAAGGCAGAAGTGATTCTTTGTAAAGTGATGATGAATAAAAGAAACCCTTTGGAGAGTGGGGTTACTACCTCACTTGCCGAGGATGCTTACAAAAATAGCTCAGTGGTGCTGGTAGACGACGTTTTAAACTCGGGAACTACCTTAATTTATGGGGTACATCATTTTCTCAGAACTCCTCTGAAGCAACTAAAAACGGCTGTACTGGTTAACAGAAACCATAAAAAATATCCGGTAAAAGCAGATTATAAAGGCATTTCTCTAAGTACCTCTCTACAAGAGCATATTCATGTGGAGTTTAAGGCCAAAAATGACGCTGTCTTTTTGGACTAATTCCTGTTGGCTATTTCTTCGCTAATTTCTTCGGGGTCCTTAGTATCACATAAAATAACATCTGTAGCTTTTTCATAGATTGGACTTCTTTCGAACAAATGCTTTCCAATAAATTCTGGCAGATCTTTTTCATCTAAATGAGATATCAAGGGACGCTGGTCTTTTTCTTTGTAGAGTCGGTCTACTAAAGTAGGAATTGAAACTTTGAGATATACGGCTTGGGTGCCCAACTCCAGAATAAGATCCATATTTCCGCTGTAGCAGGGGGCTCCGCCGCCGGTGGCAAGCACAAAAGGGCCTTCGCTCTGCAACACTTCCTTAAGAAGAAGGTGTTCTTGCTTTCTAAAATAAATATCTCCCTTGGTTTTAAATATCTCCAGGATAGGGGTTTGTAGTCGGTCTTCTATATAATCATCCAGGTCTATAAAAGTATAGTCCAGTTTTTCGGCCAGTAATTTGCCGATGGTAGATTTTCCTGATCCCATATAACCAATAAGGACGATCTTCATAACAGATATTTTGGTAAAAATGGATCAAAAATCAGGGAATTCAAAGAAAAGATAAATTTATCCCTAAATGCACTTGAAAAATTAAGAATTGATAGTATATTTGCACCCTCCTACGCGATACCTTTGGCATCGCAATGGCGGGCAAGCCCGTCATAGGTTGAAGACCTGGTAGCTCAGTTGGTAGAGCATCTCCCTTTTAAGGAGAGGGTCCTGGGTTCGAGCCCCAGCCAGGTCACCAGAGGACCAACACAGTTCAGGAATACAAAGCGAGCAAAAACAAATGCTCGCTTTTGTTTTTTGAAAGCGATTGTATTCCATGAGCAAAGCGAATCTGGGTTGGTTTTGACCTTGAGATCGCTGGGTCCAACGAGCGTAGCGAGTTAACCCCAGCCAGGTCTGTGATCAGTAAACAGTAAACAGTAAGCAGTCTCTTCAATTAACAATTAGCAATTAACAATTAGCAATAGGGAGTAAAGTTTAAGCCTGTGGGGTTCTCTATTCGAAACAAAAGGCGGCTAGGTTAGGCGAGTAAAGCGAGCCAACCCCAGTCAGTTCAGTATGCAGTAACATTAGCAGCAGCTAATTCGAGGTATCATCAATAAATATTAACAAGAGACTAGATAAATTCTTTTGAATCTGTGTCTCAAGCTTCCAAGGAGACAGGTGTCAGTAAAAGTTGTATTTCTAGGGTTTGTAGAAGTGAACGAAAACTAGCTGGGGGATTCAGATGGAAATACTCTATTTAAGTTAAGCTCAAAAAAAGGGAGTATCTCAAATGCTATCCCTTTTTTATTATACCAATTTCCTTTTAAATTTGAATGTATGGCTCATGAAGCAGTCAGCTTATTTAAAAAATAGCATGAAATATTTTGATCAAAAAATATATAGAGTATTAAGAAAATTAGATCTATTAGTACCCAAGAATATTGTACCGATGTTGCTAAAACTTGGATATGATTTAGAAAAAGCTCACAGATTAATAGAGTTTCTTAAAAAAAACGGATATGCTGATATTAAATTCAGCAATGAATTTCCTTTCAAGTTAGTGGATGAAGCTTTACAACCTGTTAAGTTAGAAGACTTGGAAATAATGGCACTGATCACTCCTGAGGGCCAGAATTATCTTAGAGATAATTCGACAATATTATTTAGAGCATGGGAGAAATGGAAAATGTGGCTAATTTTTGGTTTACCCTCAATTTTGTTGATTTGGGTTATTAAAGAAACTTTAGGGCCCACCTTTAATAAGCAAAGTGATTCAATAACATTTACTGTTTTTGTGCATGGTTTGAAAGGAGAAGATGATATCATTTTAAAGGATCAGGGTAGGGTAACGTTGATGCTAAATTCTGATAAAAGAACATCATCAATTAATGAAAAAGGTGAAGCTACCTTCAAAGAAATACCATCAAGTTATAATGATCAAAAGGTAAAAATATATATCGACCATCCTGAGCCTTATAGACCAGTAGTCTTGGATAGTTTTTATAAAGTTCAAAACGGAAAATCAATAAATCTTCAAGTTAAGTTATATAACACAGAAAGGATATATGGAACGGTCATTGAGTCCCAGGGCGAGGCCGGTCTTGATAGCGTCAGAGTGAGTATTAGGGGTATTGAAGTGTTTACAAATGCAAATGGATACTATGAACTTGAAATCCCTTTAAAATATCAGAAAAAATTTCAAAATATTAAGTTTGAGAAAAAAGGTTTCTCACCTATTCGAAGGAACAATATACCGGTACATACGGATCAACCTTTGGATATTTCAATGGAGAAAATAAATGAAATATAAGATACTTACTTCAATTATAGTCTTTGGCTATTTTCTGAGCTCCACTGCTCAAGAAGATAATGAAATTCAGGGAAATGTAGTGTTACAAAATAGTAGGACAAAAGCGGGACAATTGGAGTTTATTTCGAATGTTGCCATTTACTCAGAAGATGGATATTTCAAGCCGCAATTAACTGATTCCAGAGGATATTTTAGACTCATTTGCTCTGATAAATCTAGGGGTGAAAAGATTGAACTTAAGATAGAAAAAAAAGGGTACGTCCTAATTAACGAAGATGCCGTTAACTCTGGATCAATAGTTGGAAGGAAAAAACCTCTTACAATTGTACTCTCCAAAAAAGAGGATTTACAGAGCGCTTACACAAAATACTACGATTTCCTTCAGAAATATTTTGTTTCAATTAATGAACGTAATGAACTAAGTAAATTATGGCAGAAAAAGTATGATTCACTTCAATCCTCATTTAAGGACGTTGAGTCAGTTTATGAGAACCGCTTGGAACAACTAGTAGGATTAAATCAAGATAAAGATATTCTAATAGAGAAAATGGCAAGAGAATTTGCCTATACAAATCTTGATGATTTATCAGAGTCATACAGGGATATTTACTCTTTTATAGTTGCAGGCGAGTTTGATAAGGCACTTCAAGAATTTTCAAATATAGACTTTGAAAGCCGATTTAGCTCAGCTATTTCTGGCATAGCACGGAACAAGGAGAGAATAGACTCTTTGGACAAAAACAATCTAGTCTTACAAAAACATGTTGATGAAGATGTTAAGGAGTTACTACGGAGATCTCAGCTAAAGCTATTAAATAATGATTTCAATGGATCAATCGATGATTTACAAATGGGATTGAAATGGTTTCCTGATAATATAGAATATTTAATGGAACTTGGTCATATATATCAAATCTTGAACGATCGGAGTTGTTTGAAGTATTATAAGCAAGCTTTTAAGCATACTACTGACGACTTTGTGCTAAGTAGTATTTACAATAATATAGGTGTATTCTACAAAGGCTTAAAAAACTATCCATCTGCAACATTTAATCTTTTGAAGGCAAAAGAATATAGAAAAAAGTTATATGATAAAAACTATGCAAAGGGGAATTATGTCCATACCTTGAATAATTTATCGAATCTTTATCATCACCAAGGTGAGTTCAAAATTAGTTTAGGGTATTCTAAAGAAGCTCTTAAAATTTCCAAATCACTACTCGCGGAAAATGACTCAGTACATACATCAACGTATTTGAATGTTTTAGTGAATTATTCTTTAACTCTTTCTGATTTAGGCCAGATTGAAAAAGTCAAAGGAATTTACATGACTATTGACAGTCTGATAGCCAGTAAGCCCACTTATTTACCTTCGCCTGAAAAGGCCGTTTTTTATAATAACTATGGACGATTTTGCTTTACTAGGCTTGATGATAATGTCTTGGCCAACAAACTTTATAGAAAGGGTATTGTTTTAATTGAAGAAGAATTACCATGGATCAAAGATTTTTATTCAGCTCCATTAAGCAACTTGGACTATTCAAAACATATTCCCCTTATTTTGGGCATACTCTATCGGAATTATTTAAAAACAATACATAACAACCGGGATCTCAAAAATGAATGTTTTATAAGAGCACAAAAAATTTATGCCTTAAATATGCACGGTGGCTTAAAGATGGGTGTAACTAGCATAGGAAGTTTTTTAGGGATGCAACTAGAATATGCTCTATTCTTTCTTGAAACTGGAGAAGAGGAAGAAATGAAGGAGGCTCAAACAGTAATGCAAGTTGCAAAAACAAATATTAATCAAGTCAAAGGTAAAAATAAGGAGTTTGTTGATTGGGGAGATGTTTACAGAAAAATTGGTTTATATCATCTTTTACTTAAGGAAAGAGATTCTACCATGCATTATGTTAATCTTGATTTTGAGTACTATGATAATTTGTTTAATAAAAAACCTTTAGTTTATGCTGAAGATTTACTCCATGCTGCAATAAATCTTGCTAATTTCTACATAATATTTGGTTACTTTGATGAGAAATTGGAAAGAACTGTTCTTAAGAGATTAAGGACTGCACGACGTCGCTATATTAGGACCGTTCAGTCAAATCAATATTCCAAAGATTTAGCTAAGTATTCCAAGTCCATAATAGATGAATATAAAAATGGAATAGAATTTGGAGAATTAAAGGAGATTAAATTACAAGTGAAATTTTAAAGGCATGCAATTAGGATACCTATTAAAGGGTTTGGTAATTAATTAGCTGGATATTAATAAATTAAAGTCCTGGGTTCGAGCCCCAGCCAGGTCACGAAGTGACATAGAAATCCTGAGCTTTGCCTCAGGATTTTTTTATGCAATAAGACCGGGGCGAGAAGCCTGTCCCGAATCCCAATGAAATTGGGATGAAGGGAACTACCAGCTTGGTCAGTAATCAGTAAACAGTAAGAAGTAAGCAGTCTCTTCAATTAACAATTAGCAATTAGCAATAATCAATGGGGAGTAAAATTTAGGCCTGCAGGGCTCTTCATTTGGAACAAGAGGCCGTTTGGTCCAACGAGCGTAGCGAGTTAACCCCAGCCAGGTCAGTAATCAGTAAACAGTAAGAAGTAAGCAGTCTCTTCAATTAACAATTAGCAATTAACAATAATCAATGGGGAGTAAAGTTTGAGCTTATCTGGTTTTGCATTTTGCACTATTTTCCAACGCGCCAGCTGGCTCCTCGCGTCAAATGTCCACAGGACATTTGATCGTCGCTCGGCCCTGCTTTTGCATCTCCTATACTTTCACTTGAAAACCCAAACCAAATAATCTTATCTTTATCAGAAAGCAGTATTAGTTACTTTAGCTCTGCAAATTATGTCTATACCCATGCCTTGTATTCCTAAAGCATTTAGAAATACCTGTTTAAGGCCGGTGAGATTCCTTATATACGGTCTTCTGTTGTTTATTTTTAGTTGTGCTCAGCCAGAGGTAGCGGGTTGGTGGGATTACAAGTTTCAGTTGGGGGAAAATCCTTCTTTCGGCACCTTAATTCTCGAAAGCCAACAAGGTGAACTTCAGGGAAGCCTCAAGTCCTTTCAATTGGGTACACTCCCGCTGGAAAATCTAAAACTTTCGGGGAGTAGATTAACAGCTGATTTTCAGCAATGGGGAACCACTTTCACCCTCAAAGGAAAATTCCGCGAGAACAACTTTGAAGGCATCGTAAGAGCCAGAGGCGAAAATCACCCTTTTGAGGCCAAAAAACTATCCGGGGATACCTTGCATATTGAACGCTCCCCGATTACCTATGTGCTTACAGAGCAAGACCTCTCTGAAACCGAAACAAACATAGATCATAGAGGCATTGTAGCCGAGCTAAACGAGGAATCCTACCAGCGAGGCGAACGCATTTACAATGCTAATTGCATCAATTGCCATGGCACCCCGGACATAGAAGGGTCCATTCCGTTATCTACCAAATTCTGGTCGCAAACCCTCAATGCCGGAAATGATCCTTATGCCATGTATCAAACAGTTAGTAAGGGATTTAAAACCATGCCCCCGCAACTAACCCTTACCCCGAGAGAAAAGTACGACGTCATTACGTACATACGCGAAACCTATGTTAGAGGGAGCAACCCCCAAGAGTATTTCACCATAAGCCCAGGCTACCTGGCGGGTCTTCCTGTAGGAGAGTCCAAAGGCCCGGATCCAAAGCCCTACCATCCCTGGTCTGATCAAGACTACGGGAACTTCTTCATCAACACTTATGAATTGGTTGATGCCGAGACAGGACCAGAACGCTACCACTCCCCTGGCCCAACACCTTTTGCAGATGAAGATTACCGGAAAAACAACTTTGCGTATAAAGGCATCGCCATCAGGCTTGATAAAGGAGAAGGGGGAGTCTCAAAGGGCAAAGCCTGGATGATCTTTGATCACGATCTCATGCGTATTGCCGGGGCTTGGACGGGAAATGGTTTTATAGACTGGGAGGGGATCTTACTCAACGACCGCCATGAGACCTATCCCAGGACTATTGGGAAACTTCATTTTGAGACGCCAGTAGGCCCGGGCTGGGCTAATCCAAAAAACGGTTCCTATGAAGATCCCAGATTTACAGCCAGAGATGGCCGTAAATTCGGTCCCCTCCCAAAAACATGGGCAAACTATAAGGGACTCTATCATCATGAAGGCCGTGTTATTATTTCTTATACCGTTGGTGGCTCTGAAATCCTTGAAGAATTAGGCATGGAAGGATCCGTAGGGCAGGTAATATTCACCAGGACTTTGAACATAAGCCCTTCTACAGCCCTGGAGCTTCGGATAGCCACTACAGACAAACAGCTTATGCTCAAAGGTCGGGGAGGCAAGCTGGTCGAGAAAAATGGCTATCACCTCCTGCAGATTGATCCAAAAAAGAGGGCAGAATTGAAGCTATTCATAGCCCATAGAGACGTAGAACAATTTGAGGACCTCGTGGAATCTTCTGAGGGACCTGAAAATCTTTCTCCCTATACCAAAGGAGGAACCCCTAGTTATCCTGAAGAGCTAAGCACCCAGATAATACCCGGATCCGAGGAAGGACTCTTTGCGGTAGATCAGCTTTCACCTCCTTATGCTAATCCATGGAATTGCAGGATGAAGTTAAGTGGAATAGACTTTCTTACTGATGGCAATAAAGCCGTTGCCTGTAGCACGGACGGTGATGTATGGCTCATCAAAGGACTTATGGACGGCGGCAATGTCTTAAGATGGAAACGTATAGCTGCGGGGCTTTTTCAACCCCTTGGGATAAAGGTAGTGAATGATGATATTTTTGTTATCTGCAGGGATCAATTAGTAAGGCTACTAGATCTTAATGGTGATGAGGAAACTGATTTTTATGAAAGTTACAATCATGACCATCAAGTGACCGATCATTTTCATGAATTCGCCATGGGTTTACAAGCCGACAAAGAAGGAAATCTTTACTATGCTAAAAGTGGGCGCCACGCCAGGGAAGCCCTGCTCCCACAACATGGGACACTCATTAAAGTTGAGAAAGGTGGTTTGAACTCAAAAATAATTGCTACCGGCTTCAGGGCGGCCAACGGGGTATGCCTTAACCCGGATGGGAGTTTCCTGGTTACGGATCAGCAAGGGTATTGGAACCCAATGAATAGAATCAACTGGGTTACGGCAAGCGAAAAACCTAAGTTTTACGGGAATATGTGGGGCTATAATCCTCCTAAAGATAGTACCCGTAATGCCATGGAAAAGCCCATGGTATGGGTGGATATGGAGTTCGACAGATCGCCCTCTGAATTGCTTTGGGTAGAAAGCTCAAAATGGGGTGCATTAAATAAGGGGTTACTGAGTTTTTCCTATGGCTATGGAAAAATTCAATTGGTCTATAATGAAGAAGTTAACGGACAGCGCCAGGGAGGGGTCATTGACCTGCCTGGGATGAAATTTTACACCGGGGTTATGAGAGGAAGATTTCATCCCCGGGATGAACATCTCTATTTATGTGGTATGGAAGCATGGAGCACTACCCAGAACATGAGACCAGGGGACCTTTACCGGATTCGTTACACGGGCAAAACGCTGCCTCTTCCAACCAAATTGAATGCGACCTCCGAAGGAATCAAACTGACCTTTGCTTCCGTTCTGGAGGCTGAAAGTGCCACAAATCCGGATAACTACCAAATTATGACCTGGGATCTGATCAGAAGCCGCACCTATGGCTCGGACCGTTATAATATAAAGAAGCTGGGGATTTCTGAGGTAGAACTCCTGGAAAATGAACAGGCTGTCCTCCTTACATTAAAAGACATAACTCCCGTTGATGTCATGACCATTGATTACAACATTTTGGATTCAAAAGGTGTTGTTCTTAAGGGTACTATTCAAAACACCATTCATGAACTTGGAGAAGCCATAAACATGGCAAAGTAAAAAAGGCAATCTCAGCTCATTTCAGCATACAATTAATACAGAAGTACGGATT
>JBFOMC010000252.1:0-10911 GCA_040830565.1 Flavobacteriaceae bacterium | reverse complement strand
GGGCGCTTTTTTTTGTATCTTTATGGCTTTATAAAACTACCCACATGTCTTCCGTAAGCACTCATATTTTAGACAAACTTCCAGAGCACTTAAAGCAATATATACAACCTCATGATTACGATGACTATATCGCTATAGAACAGGCTGTTTGGCGCTATGTGATGCGCAAAAATGTAGACTATTTGAGTAGGGTGGCGCATACCTCCTATGTACAAGGCCTGGATAAAACAGGGATCTCTATAGATCATATTCCAAACATGTACGGAATGAACCGTATTTTAAAAGAAATTGGCTGGGCGGCGGTTGCGGTAGACGGCTTTATTCCTCCATCTGCTTTTATGGAATTTCAGGCTTATAATGTATTGGTGATTGCATCAGACATTAGACAACTAGAGCACATAGAATACACCCCTGCTCCGGATATTATTCATGAGGGCGCTGGCCATGCCCCTATCATTGCCAATCCTGAATACGCGGAATATCTCAGAAGATTCGGAGAAGTTGGCTGTAAAGCCATCTCCAGCGCTAAGGACTTTGAACTTTACGAAGCAGTAAGGCATCTCTCAATTATCAAAGAAGCCCCAGGCACTCCCGAGGAAGAAATCGATGCTGCCGAGCAAAAGATAGAAGAGTTGCAACAAAATATGGGAGAACCCAGCGAGATGGCCTTAATTAGAAATCTGCATTGGTGGACTGTTGAATACGGCCTTATTGGAGATGTGGATAACCCAAAGATCTACGGAGCTGGTTTGTTATCCTCTATAGGTGAAAGTGCCTGGTGTATGACTGATGAAGTGAAAAAGATCCCTTATTCCATAGAGGCGGCACATACGTCATTCGACATAACCAAGCCGCAACCACAATTATTCGTCACCCCCAATTTCGCCTTATTAAGTCAGGTACTCGAAGAATTTGCTAACACCATGGCCCTAAGAAAAGGCGGCTTGAGCGGAATCAAAAAACTGATCAATTCCAAAGAACTGGGCACCATTGAGTTGAGCACTGGCCTCCAGGTGTCTGGTAATTTTACAGATGTTGTGGAGTTTGAAAACAGGCCGGTATATTTTCAAACAAGAGGCAATACAGCTCTGGCATATCGAGAAAAAGAATTGGTAGGACACAGTACAGAGCATCATGCCGATGGTTTTGGTTCTCCCGTAGGCAAATTAAAGGGTATCAATCTGGCCATAGAAGATATGAGTCCAAGAGATCTCAAAGCCTACAATATTTTTGAAGGCGAAACCATAACATTGGAATTCGAGGGCAATATCAAAGTTTCAGGGCAGATCATTACCGGAACTAGAAATCTCAGAGGAGAAATTATCCTGATCACCTTTACCAATTGTACGGTAACTCATGGCAAAAAGGTCTTGTTCCAACCAGAAAGAGGATTGTACAATATGGCCGTTGGAGAAACTATCGTTTCTGCTTTTAATGGTCCGGCAGACTTAAATAGTTTTGACCTTGTTACCCATGAGATTTCTTCTACTACAATAAAACCGGAAAGGTCTGCGGCATTTAAAAAATTGGAGCAATACTACAGGCAAATTAGAGACTTCCGGGAAGGCACCAATACTACTATTTCCAGAAATAAAGTTTTCAAGGCAATTAAGGAGGAATTCCCAAACGATTGGCTACTCCCTGTGGAATTATACGAACTCGCAAAAAACAATAACGATCAGGACTTTGCGGCTTCAATTCTGGCACATCTGGAAATTGTGAAGCAGAACAATCCCAAGCTGGGACATCTAATAGATGATGGTATCTCCCTGGTCAACGAAGTTACCGTCTGAAGCTAAGCAGTTCAATATTTTTTTCTGATGTTAACAATTGTGGGACCTTCGCCATTTTAGCAGGCAAATATGAGATATTCTTCTGGGTTTTCCCTTGTAGCAGTCCAAGTTCTACAGGGTTTTCTGTATTGCCATAGTAAATACTTCTAGAACCCAATTGATCTCCTTCCCTCAGGCCGGCCTTATATGCAGCAGATTCCTTATCCACCCAGCTAATTTGCCGTTGATCTTCAGCCAAACGAAACCCTAGGTCAAAAACTTCGGTAGTTGGGCAGTATTCAAATCCGATATTCATAAAGACATCTTCTAATGGGAACAGCTTCCCATTTTCAATATGATCTTTGAAAAATGTACCGATATCACCATTCAAGTATTTGTTTACGGTTGCAATAAAGTATTTATGAGTAATTTTTTTATGCTCTTCTACAGCACCTTTGAGTAAATCGTGCATGAGATCATCGAGATTGTTTTTTCCTTCACTATCCGCATGTATCAATTGATCTAAATAAAAGGCAAATATTGCTCCTCTATAATAGGGTAATTTGCTGTAATCCCTGTCTGACCAGAAATTATCATAGTTTATTTGGCTGTTAGGGGCTTCTTTAACCGGGGAAGTATACAGGTTTCTGATGATTTCATTCAGTTGGGTGATAAAATAACTCTCATCCAGTTGATGAATGCGATGCTTGGCTATGTTCTTAATGGTATAGTACTCAGTAAAACCCTCACTAAACCAATATTGTTCTTCCTCATTGCTATTCTCTATGGCATGACCGATCCAATTGTGTTGCAATTCATGGTTAAACAAATACACCAATTGCTCAACATCCGTATACGAATTGTTAGAGATGGAGGTAGCAAAGGAATTGGTAAGCCCTGTGCCTTGAAAACTACTTCCCCTTTCTTGTTTAATAGGCCGCATAGTCACCGTAAAATACTGTTGCGAATGATCCTTCCAAAAATCCCGCTGTACTTCAATGGTTCTGGACAAAATCTTCATTACCGTTGTATCTTTAAAAGGCACCCAATCTCCCCTACTGGCAAGATAGATATTGTTGCCCCTGATTTCATCAGAATGTATTCGAAAATCTCCGCCAATAAAAATAGCTTGATGGAACTCGCTAAGTGGAACATTATTAAGGTGTTGCTTCTTTGAGGAGGTTCCAAAACTATTATGTATCACATAGTCTTCCGGGAAATTCTCCCATCGTAATTCGACATTCATTAGGTTATCTGCCTCCTTGCCAAGGTGTTCCGGTATCATGAACAAATTATGAGAAAAAACATGGAAATAATCTTCTTGAATTATCGGTCTATAGCTCTCCCCCCTTTCTCCCTTTTCCTCAAAATCTTGCTGTACCTTATAGTGGAAATCTATTTGCTTAAGTTCTTTCGGGTGGGTTATCTCTAGCCAGCTGCTGTCTTTTTTAATGTCGATCTTAACACCCGGCTGTTCAGTTCTTACCTCCGCAATACAATTAAAAAGGTCCTTCTCCCCCCAGGCATCATTGTCGTAAAGCACTTTGGTAATTCCAGAAGGATGGGCATTAAATTTCATTTGAATGTCAAGGGCAGGTTTGCCCTCCAGGGTGGCCAGACCTATCTTATATGCTAGTTTGCTATCTCTATCTTCCTGGCATTGCGTAAGAAATAGTACGAGTAAGAGGGCCAAGAATATTTTTGGAATTCTATGGATGAATTTGGTCATAGTTGCTTATTAATTCGCTTAATAAGACTTCAAAAGTTTCTAAATGTTTCAAATTTTCAGAAAAATCTCAAGGAGATTTGCTTCTAGGAAATTCTGCTTTTAATGAATTTAATCTGACCATTGTGATTAGATTCATGTTCCACAACATGAAACCATTTACAATAATTGTTGGTAGGTTGATTAGCAAAAAAGATGGTAGAGGCCATCAGCCAACTATCATCTTTATCTTTTAAAGTGCTCAAAGAATATTCCCGCACCTCCTCCAACTTGTCTGTGTAGTACGACAAGGGATTACCCTTGATTTCTTTTCTTGCCTTTGCACCTAAACTCATTGGCACATCCCAAACATCGGTATCTTTTTTGTCAAAGTCGCCCCAATTTCGCTCATCGAAGGTATGGATCTGATAATATCTTTCCGTGGCCGCAAGGTGTAGTAACATTGCTCCGATAGAGTTAGCATCTTCATCAATCAGAAAATCCAATTCTTTTATACTTAAGCCTTTTACGCTTCTTAGTACGGTTGCGCGCATCCAATCCATCATTGAAACCAGGATGCTTATCTGGTCTGTGTAACCTTCTCGCTTGCCAAACTCATGTACATTATCTGTAATCAAATTCACATTCCCCGCCGAGCTCATTTGAGGTAATAATAAGCCGGCACCCAATAAGCTGGAGTGCTTAAGAAATCTTCTTCTGGTATTCTGCTGCTTTGATAAGTTCATAGTACTGTTTTTTTAAGTTTTATAGTTTCTTCCAGCTAATTTTTATGCCAGTTGACACGAGTTGTTAATCTTTAAAGACCTCTTGCAAAGGGGAGGCATCCACTTCTTTGTCCCTATAAGTAAGCGTCCAGTTTAAGGAATTGGTAAGAATATAGAACTTGGAAAGTTCGCTGATCAATCTGTTTTGAGCATTGGCTCTTAAAGTAGATGCCTCAACTTTCTCGAGCAAGGAGGCTTTTACCGTGTTCTTTATCTTGTTGTAATCCTCTGCACCAAACGGATTCAGGTAATCCGAACTAACATCATAATACTCAAAATCAGGATTGATCTTGATCTCGGGTTCCGGTATGCTCTTTATTCTCAGGGTTTTGTTTTCCTCGTCAATCTCAAATTGAATCTTACCAAGGTCATAGGCCAACGCTACCTCGGCATTTACCACGACCAGGGCTTTCTTATCCGCAGTAATCAGTGACCCAAAAAGTTGTTGGGAATCCTTGTAATTGTAGACTTCTGCAAAATGGCCTTCTGTAACGATAAGTTTAGAAACGTTGGTTATTTCCTGCTGAATGAGCATAGAGTCTTCTTTCAGGATTGCTTGTTCCTTTCTTTCGTTTGTACAAGATCTGTAAACCAGAATTACGGCGAGGGTGATTACAACTCCAATTAAAACTTTTCTCATGTGAAGTACCTATAAAAAGGTGATAGTTTTGCAAACAGCTCTCTTTGAACACACCTTTCAGTCCTATGATACGAGTTTCTCAACGCTGTTTAAAATCCATAAAAGGATACTCCTTCTGAAGATACGTAATTTTCTTTTGAAGCGTATCCATGAATTTTTTATGTTGTTCAGATTTAGGAGAAAAAGGCTTGTGATTTATTCCTTTTTGTATCTCCTCTACCTTTTCCATGGTATTTGAAGCTTCATCCGAAATCCAAGTTATTCTGAAGCGTTCCCAGATATAGTCAACTGCCAGCTCATTAGGGTGCACAAGGTCATTGGCGTAGAATCTGTAGTCGCGCAACTCATCCATCATAATCTCATAGGCCGGAAAATATGATATGCTGTCATCAGACTTGTGAAGTGCTAAAACTTCCTGTACCGCAGCTATCAAATAGGCCTTGCTCTGCTGATTCTCCACAAAGCCATCTTTTAAATGCCTTACCGGGGAAACCGTAAAAGTAAAGTGCAGTCCGGGATTTATACTTCTTACCGCCTCAATAATTGCTTTAAGGGATTCAGTGATTTCCTTTACTTCAAAAAGCGCTTTTGAGAATTCCGCCTGAGGAACTTTATGGCAGTTAGCTACCCAATCACCTGTCTTCTTATACCTATATCCCCAGGCTGTGCCCAGGGTTATAAAAAAGTGTGTAGCCTCGGACAGGCTTAGACGTGCGTCCTTTAATGATTCATTAAGCAGCTCAAGGGTCGCTTCTTTCTCTGGCATACTGAGATCGGAATGAGCATCAAAACTATGCCAGCGCTCGTTTAAATAGAAGAGGTCTTCCTCCTCAAAATACTCCTCTTTAATAGCTCTTAGTATAAATTTTTCTATGGCCCTGGCATGAAATAATATCCCTAAAGGATTCTGAACCGTTCTCAGCTTATAATAGTCCAATTTAGAGCCAATATGCTCTGCAAAACAGGACCCTATTAGGAGCAATTTACTGCTGTAATCCGCGGGATAGGTCGATACAGCTATGGGCACCTTGGTTTGCAGTTTCATAAGCTTATCTGATTGTTATTTACAATTTTTCAGGGCTTGGAGTGCCTGGTCATAGTCTTCGCGAAGCTGGCTGTCATATTGCTCCATAAACTCCAATACCCTAAAAAGCCTGTCAATATCATTGTCTTGCAGCGCATCAACCGCTTTGATCATTTCTATCTGTACCAGTTCCTGAAGATTGTACGTTCCCTCAAGCGCATAGAGGCATTCATAGCCAAACGCACTAGTGATTCCGGTTACTTTCGAGGTTTCCCAGGCTATCTTGGTAAGTTCTGCCAGTTCAAGATTAATATACGTATCTCCGTCATAGACCCATTTATCTTCCTTTAGATGGGTTGAATCTTCCACCTTAAAAAATCTGGGATGTTCTTGTTGAAATTCCCGCATTTGATTTTGAGAGGCCACAATTCCCACATCTGCAACATGAAAGGCCTTATAGGTGTCCATAGCCTTCTTTATGGTCGAATTTCCTTCGGTAGTTCTTTTCAGCTCTTCCAAATTATTATGAATTTCTCCTTCAATTTTGGCTATAGCTATGGCTTTATCACTATTTGTTTTACGCTCCGTGTTCCAGTTATTGAACCAAATGGCAAGACTAATCCCCACAAAAATCAAAAGCACCTCTCCTATAATGTACTTCCAGTTGATTTTTGGGCGCGGTAATTTCCTCATTTTTCAATCGATATAATCTCTGGCTTTCTCTAAAGCCTGAGGTATTCCAGACGGATTCTTACCTCCGGCAGTGGCAAAAAAAGCTTGGCCGCCACCGCCTCCACCGATAAATTTCCCCAATTCCCGCACAATTGCACCGGCATTCATGTCCCTTTTAGAAACCAGATCCTTAGAAATGTAGCAAGAAATAATAGCTTTATTATTTTGTTCAGCGGCCAAAAGCAAGAACAAGTTATCTTTATTTGCTCCTATTTCAAATGAAAGGTCTTTGATACCCGCCGCATCCAAATCTACTTTCTTAGCCAAAAATTGCACCTCATCAATACTTTCAAGGTCATTTTCAAGCTGAGTCTTCAGATTCCCGGCCTTCTCCTTTATTAACGCCTCTATCTCTTTTTTAAGTCGGGCATTTTCCTCCTGCAAAGATTCAACGGCTTTCAAAGGATCTTTGGCTCCCTTAAGTAAATCTCTAATTTGGTAGAGCTTTCGGTTATTGTCAAAGTAGAAGTCCTTAACGGCATCCGAGGTAATGGCTTCAATCCTTCTGATTCCTGCAGCAATGGCACTTTCAGAAACAATCTTAAAATGCCAGATATCTGAGGTATTCATAACATGAGTTCCCCCACAGAGCTCAATAGATTGACCAAATCTTATGGTTCTTACGGCATCACCGTATTTTTCACCGAATAGTGCCATAGCGCCTTCATCAAGAGCTTGTTTCATAGGAACTGATCTATGCTCTTGTAAAGGTAGTTGTTCATCGATCCGCGCATTTACAAAATTTTCTACCTGGCGTAATTCTTCAGCACTGAGTTTGGCAAAGTGCGAAAAATCGAAACGCAGGTGTTTAGAATGCACTGCCGATACTTTTTGTTCTACATGGCTTCCCAGAATTTCTCTCAAGGCCTGATGAAGTAAATGCGTCGCGGTATGATTTCGGGCAGTTCTTTGCCTTTGTTTTTTATCTACAACGGCCGTTAGGGTTTCTTTCAAATGCTTGGGCAAATTCTTGGTATAGTGTATTATCTCGTTGTTCTCTCGCTTGGTGTCGAGGACATATACCACATCGCCATTGGGGACTTCTATATACCCTTTATCCCCTACTTGTCCGCCGCCTTCCGGATAAAATGGCGTGAGATTCAAGACCAATTGATATTGCTCTCCTTCTTTTTTTGAACTCACCTTTCTGTATTTCACCAATTTAACCTTAGCCTCCAGGGTATCATACCCAACAAACTCCTGCTCGGTGTCATCGAGTAAGATGGTCCAGTCTTCTTTAGCTATTTCCGAAGCCACCCTTGACCGATCTTTCTGTTCCTTCATGGCCGCATTAAACCCTTCCTCGTCAAGGTCAAGTCCTCTCTCACTAAGAATAAGAGCTGTCAGATCTATAGGAAAACCGAAAGTATCATATAGCTCAAATGCCTTTCTCCCGTCTACTTTCTTGTCCTTGGTTGAAGCAATTACATGGTCTAAAAGAATGAGGCCTTGCTCCAGGGTTTTTAGGAAGGAATGTTCTTCTTCTCTAATGACATTCTCAATAAGTTGCCTTTCCTTTTTTAGTTCGGGAAAAGCGGTTCCCATGGTTTGGGTAAGCACCTTAACCAGCAGAAACATAAAGGGTTCTTTGGTATTTAAGAAGGTAAATCCATATCTGATTGCCCTTCTCAAAATTCTTCTGATGACATAACCGGCTCCCGTGTTGCTAGGTAGTTGGCCATCGGCTATAGAAAAGGCCACCGCTCTAATATGGTCGGCCACAACCCTTATGGCGATATCAACTTTTTCATCATTACCATACTTGCTGTTGGTGATGGTTTCAATTTCCCTGATTATTGGAGTAAAGACATCAGTATCGTAGTTAGATTGAACACCTTGCAACACCATACACAGGCGTTCAAAACCCATACCTGTATCAATATGTTTGGCAGGTAAGTTCTCTAATTTCCCATTTGCCTTTCTATTGTATTGAATAAAGACCAGATTCCAAATTTCTACTACTAAGGGATGGTCCTGGTTAACCAGACTAGCACCCGAAACTTTTTGTTTATCCTCCTTAGATCTGATATCAACATGAATTTCAGAACAGGGACCACAGGGACCTTGATCTCCCATTTCCCAGAAATTGTCCTTCTTATCTCCCATGATGATCCTATCCTCAGGCACAATAGCCTTCCAAAGATCATATGCCTCGGTATCCATCTCCAGTTGATCTTCATCATCACTGCCCTCAAAAACGGATACGTAAAGATTATCTTTATCAATCTTGCAAACCTCCGTTAAGAACTCCCAGGCCCACTGAATTGCATCTTTCTTAAAATAATCTCCAAAGCTCCAATTGCCCAGCATTTCAAACATAGTATGGTGGTAAGTATCTTTCCCTACTTCCTCCAAATCGTTATGCTTACCACTAACTCTCAGGCATTTTTGTGTGTCTGCAACCCTGGTGTTTTTAGCCTCTGAATTTCCCAAAAAGAACTCCTTAAACTGATTCATTCCTGCATTGGTAAACATCAGGGTAGGATCGTCCTTGATCACCATGGGCGCAGAGGGAACAATTTTGTGGTTTTTTCCTTCAAAAAAGTTCAAAAAATTTGCTCTGATATCCTTGGAATTCATATAAAATGGGAAGGTTTTGCTAATTTTAACAATTTATACAAAACAATTTTTATATTTGTTTGTTCTGATAAAACGAAAGCACAAAAATAGGATAAAATCCATTCATGTCTAAAGTAAAGTACTATTACGATCCGGACACCCTTTCGTATAGAAAGATAGAGCCAAAGAAATCCAGGCGATATAGAAATATTTTTCTCTTCGTTTTGGGTTCTGCCCTATTTGGCTTTTTGGGACTAACTGTGCTACTCAACACCAATCTACTTAACACGCCCAGAGAACTTTCTCTTAATAGGGAGGTTAAAAACTATGAACTGCAATTTGAATTGTTGAATAGGAAGATGGAGCAGATAGAGCATGTGCTCGCTAATATTGAAGACAGAGACAATAACATCTACCGCCTATATTTTGAAGCCAACCCGATCCCCGAGGAGCAAAGGAGAGCTGGCTTTGGTGGTGTTAACAGATACAAGTCTTTGGAGGGTTTCAATAATTCAGACATGATCATTGCCACTACCAAACGCCTAGACATCATTCAAAAACAAATGGTGATCCAGTCGCGGTCTCTGGATGAGATCACTAAGCTTGCTGAGGAAAAGGAAAAACTGCTGGTCGCAATTCCGGCCATACAGCCCATAAATAATGATGACCTCACCAGAATGGCCTCGGGCTTTGGATGGAGGTCAGATCCCTTTACAAAGGCCAGGAAAATGCACAGGGGTATGGATTTTACCGCTCCAAAAGGAACGCCAATCTATGCTACGGGTGACGGAAAGGTTAAAAGGGCAGATAACAAGGCCTCTGGCTTCGGAAAACATATCAGGATAGATCATGGATACGGATATGTGACCCTTTATGCTCACCTCAGCAAGTACAACGTAAAGAGAGGCCAAAAGGTAAAACGCGGAGATCTAATTGGTTTTGTAGGAAGTACAGGAAGATCTGAGGCTCCTCACTTGCATTATGAAGTGTGGAAAGACGGCGACAGAATTGATCCCATTAACTTCTACTATGGAAGTCTGTCTGCTGAGGAATTTGAAAATATGTTGAAATACGCAACTCAGGAAAATCAATCATTGGATTAATGCAAATAGAATTACCTGAAAAACGATATTACGGAATTGGTGAAGTTGCCAGAGCCTTTGACGTTAACACTTCTCTCATTCGTTTTTGGGAAAAAGAGTTCGATGTCATTCAGCCTAAAAAAAATGCGAAGGGAAATCGCAAGTTCACTCCAAAAGACATCCAGAATCTGCAACTTATTTACCATTTGGTAAAGGAAAGGGGGTTTACCCTTGAGGGCGCCAAAATTCATCTGCGGGAAGAGCGCCAAAAGACCTTGTCTAATTTTGAGATCATCCAGAAACTGGAGCGCATCAAAATGGAGCTGATAAAAATTAAGAATCAACTATAATTTAACACTAAACACTATACTAAAATGAAAAAATGGTTAATACCAGTGATCATTCTGGCGGTAATCGCATTTGCCCTATACCAATGGGGTGTTGGCTTCAATAACACTGCAGTTACCTATGAGGCAGATGCAAAAACAGCGTGGTCCAATGTTGAAAGCGCGTACCAGCGTAGAAATGACCTCATCGGAAACTTAGTAAAAACGGTACAGGGAGCGGCCGACTTTGAGAAAGAAACTTTGGAAGGAGTCATTCAGGCAAGGG
>JBFOMC010000251.1:0-2143 GCA_040830565.1 Flavobacteriaceae bacterium | reverse complement strand
CCCCTCACTTGGTGCCCCCAAAAATCCTGACCCACGATTCAATGACGTTGTTGAGTCGGTAGGACTTAATTTACCATTATATGGGCATTCAGGATGAGTTGGAGGGTTCCCCATCATCATTTACTCTATATTGGAAATTGCCAACTCCCAACTGCCAGGCATAGCATATATGATTAGCCGTTGGGTGTAGGTCGCGAAGCTTGTTTAGCAAGGGTTTGATCTCAGATTCAAAGGAGATGGGATAAGCATAACCGTAGAATTTGCTCTTCCTTTCTTTAAAAAGTACTTCCTGAGAGGCCTTCATCAGGGTCTTATAGCTATCGCTGGACCTTTCCATCAAACAGCTCCCAATAATGTTGCAAAATGATCTCCTAAGGCTACCATAACAATACTGATTACGGCCATTGCAATCCCTAACCAGTTCTTTGAACTGATGTGTTCTTTGAAGAGCATAATACCAAGAAGCGTAGTACACATCACAATGGCTACATTATTAATGGTAAAGACCGATGCGCTATTAAGTGTTTCGTGCTGAAGTGCCCTAAGAATAAAGAATATCGAAAAAAAGTTGGGGACGCCGAGAAGTATTCCCCCGACGACATTCCTATAAGCTATTTTAAAAGGGGTTTGGAACAGTCTGATCAAAATGATGACTGTACCAGTGAGTGCCGCACCCGCGAAAACGCAGGAGGTAAATATGGGAAATTCAGCCTCCGTAACCAGGGTTTCTTCAAAATACTTTATGCTGACATCTACCAGCCCCGAACCCACAAAGACTAATAGGGGTAAAAGCAATACTTCCCTATTGACCACAAGACCCTTTTCCCTGACCGAAGCAAAATATACGGCGCAAAGTGCCAGGAGAATACCTAGTATTTTTATGAGACCGAGGGTCTCGCTATAAAGAAAGACCCCTACAAGAACAGGAATCACCAGGGACATTTTAGTAGCAACCGAAGCCACGGAAACACCAAGTTTCTGGGATGTTCTTGCCATTAGATTGAATACGATGATAAACAATATGCCAAGAGAAAGTGCTCCAAAGAACCAAGGTTTTGCCAGGATCTCATTAAAACTATAGCCGGTATCGAATGCAAAAATCCCCACCAGGCATGCTACCACGTAATTTACAATTATGGCATAGAAGGTTTGCACCTTATAGACGGTAAAGAGCTTAAAGATCACAAAGATCAAACTGGAAAAAAGAATGCTGAGTCCTAGATCGATCATATTACAGCCTTGATTTTAATTCGATTACATCTTCAGTACCAACTTTTAGGTTCCAGGTTTGGATACCCAATGCTTCTGCTGCTAAAGTGTTCTCTTTGGTATCATCAATGAATAGAGTGTCCATAGCTCTTAAATTATGGGTATCTAGCACAAATTCAAATACTTCCTTATCAGGTTATCTCAGATGAATGTCATGAGACAAATGGAAACCTTCAAAACTGTTTTTAAAGCGACTGTATTTAGATTGCCCCATTTTTTCCTGTACATGAGGAATATGCAGAGCGTTCGTATTACTAAGTAAAAATAGTCTATAGTTGTTTTCTGCGGCCAGGTCTTCAAGGAATTGCAAACGGTAATCTGGCAGATCTAGCAACATGGCATTCCAGACCCGTTCAATCTCTTGTTTGGAAACGGTTGAGAAACTCCCGTGTAATTCATTTAAAAATTCGTCGGGTGAAATGGCACCAACTTCAAAGGATTTGTTTAAGGCGTCAAAGTCTGTAGTAAGTTCAGAAATACCATAGGTCCTCATGGCGTTTATCACCACTAGTTTATCAAGGTTAATGAAGACATCTCCGAAATCAAATACAATATTTTTAATCATTAAGAAGTATTTTTAGCTGATCGTTAAGTAGGGGTTTTTCAACCAGAATTTCACCATCAATATCAGGGGCTTTGAGCCCTTTATTTAGTTCGTTCGGGCTGGTAAATATTCTCGCCTCGTCCCATAGTCCCTTTTTTATAAAAGCTTGCAACATCTGCGCACCGCCTTCAACAATCACACTAATGAGATGGTGCTTATAGAGGATGCTGTTTAACTGCACTATGACATCTTCCTCAAAGTCTAAGGTCTCATAAACGATGGTTTCGATCGGCTTGGTATTAGGCGCCTTTTTCGTAAGAACTATGGTCT
>JBFOMC010000250.1:0-6268 GCA_040830565.1 Flavobacteriaceae bacterium | reverse complement strand
TAAATCCACTTCTTGTTCCTCAGTTTTCTGCTCCCCGGAAGAAGGCTTAATCTTAGTCAAAATAGCGTTGATCCCTCTGACGTACTTTCCTGGATTGGTGCCTCCGGCATTGATCATCACAGCAAAAGCCAGTTTTGATTTCAGGTCTAATTGTAAGGAAGAACGGTAGCCAGGACAATAACCTCCATGGCCCACCCAGGTGTTTCCATTGCCCCCTTTGTATACCACAAAACCTAAGCCCCAGGTGGTCTTCCAGTTAGGATTGGTCCAATGCACTTGCTGCATATATTTTAAGGTTGAAGGCTTAAGTACTTCTGCTATAGTAGTATCCCTGAGTCTAAACTGCCAGGAGGCAAATCTGGCCAGGTCTGCAACATTTGAAGAAAAACCTGCTGCCGGTAAGATCCCGTTGGCTTCAAAAAAATTTATTTTTTCTCTTTGCTGTTGCCTTGTAAGCGCTCCATAGCCTATAGCCAGTTGCTTTCCATACAAGTCTTTGGGCATTTTGGGTCTGGTATTGCTAAGACCAAGAGGATCCAGGATATTTTTCTGTACATATTCGTCATAGGGCATGCCGGTTATTTCTTCTACTATTTGCCCTAACAATGTGAGTCCAAGGTTGCTGTACTGAAAGTATGTGGATGCGGGATAGAGTGTTTCTTGTTCGCTCAACTTTGCCTTGATCTGCTCTTTTGAGGGAAAGGGAAAATCCGGACCGGTCCAATAGGGGTATCCGGCTTCTCTGGGCAGTCCTGAAGAATGCGTAAGTAATGATCTGATGGTAATCGGGCCACTTTCATCATACTTTTGCGTTAGGTTATAAGATGGTAATACTTCTTTAACTGGCGTATCTAGTCTTAGTTTTCCTTCTTCATATAGTTTCATGATGGCAATAGAGGTAAACAGTTTGGAGATCGAACAAATACTGCAAAGCGTAGAGGTTTCCATATCCAAATCATCTTCGAGGTTAGCCTGGCCATAAGCCCCCGACCAAAGCACCTCCTGATCTTCCACCACGGCAACCGAAATGCCTGGTAACTGATCGTAGTCTTTCTGAGCTTCTAACCACACCTCAACCAGATTAATTGCTTCGGAATAATCCTTTTTGTTTTTTTGGGCCGACACATTTGCGAAGATCAATAATGCCCATAAGAAGGTGATTTGTATTTTCATAAGTGTGTCCGTATTTGTGAAGCCCTACAGCTAGTTGAACAGCAATGTAAGGATTTTTTGATTCAATAGGGGATCAAAATAAACGGGAGATCTGACTAAATCTAAAATAAGGTAGGTCACTTGTTCATTGAAGAAGTAATGACAAACTCAACACGCCTGTTTAGTTGCCTTCCGACTTCAGTATCATTATCTGCCACGGGTTGCGTACCCCCATGTCCTTTCCAACTGATTCTGTCTTCAGTCAATCCCATCTTCATTAGATACTGGGCTACAGAATTACATCTATTATCGGACAAGAGTTTATTGTAGCTGGCCGAACCAATAGCATCCGTATGGCCGGCTATTGCAATATTGAGCGAACTGTCTGCCTCAAGGTAGTTGTAAATTTTTAGGAGATCCGCCTTGGCAGTTTCCAGGAGTTGGTACTTATCAAACTCAAATAAAACATTGTTGAAGGTATGGACTTTATCCAATTCAAAAGTAGTATTTGCAATGACTTCTTTGTTTTTAACTTTATCCCCTTGCTCACTTTGCCCGCTGCCTTCAAGAGCAATCATATCTATGTAGTAATATGCTCCCTGTTTTGCATCTCGTTTTGTTTTAAATTTTCTGGTACGTACGTTGTTCTCAAAATTTCCAATGGTCAGGAAGTTTTCCATTCCTTTGGCCACGAATTGGGTTTGTACTAAAATCCAATCCTTGGTGTCTTTATAAAAATTGGTATACCCAATTTCCATAAAATTGAACCTATTGCCACCGCCTTTATACAGCTGCATTTTAGAGAGTTCTTTTTTTATGGCCTTTTGTAGTTTGTGCTCAGAAAACAACACTCCAAACTCCTTTACCGCATAGTCTGAACGTTCCGCAAGGCTTACGTAAAAGGAAATGCTGTATTTCTTACCAGCCTCAAGAGTTTTTACCAGAGGTACCTGAATGTACTCCCGGTAATCGTCGGGTGCGTACATGTACATGCCCGCATATCCGTTGCCGAAGTCGGCGGGCTGTTTTCCGTTAAAATTCTCAGGAGTACCCATAGCCTTGCTACAGGCGTTAAAATAATCTGTAGAGCCTATGGTTGGTGTAGACCAATGAGCGACATCTGTGTTAAAATTCCCAAGACGCTTAGGACAATCCAAATATTCCTCAAAACTTGGATTTTCTACCAAATTTTGGGCTAAAAGGGTAGCTGAGCTCAAAAAAATAGCCAGTCCCTTTAACATCCTAAGCCATACACCCAAACTCATCTTCTGCTTTAATTGCCCTTCTAAGTTACTAATTTAGCGTACCGTTTGCCCGGTTATTCGGTAAACAGCCTCATTCTCAGACATTCAACAGCACAGTTGAATACCTAAAACTCCCAAAATCAACCTACTACTACAACTTCTGAAGAATTAGGATTATTGTATGATCCTACTTAAGTTTGATTGAATTACAAAGATGCCATATGAAAATTTCCATATTAAAAAAAGCCCTAGTATTTGCATTTATGCTCTTTTTAGCAGTCCTGAAGGCTCAGGAAACTAAGCCGGAGTTCTATCAGCTAAAAACCTATACCTTCAATAATGAGGAACAGGAACAAACTACCGATCATTATTTAGAAAAGGCCTTCTTACCTGCATTAAAAAGGCAGGGAATTAATACTGTAGGTGTATTTAAGCTAAGGGCAGCCTATAACAGTACGGCCAACAAAACCTATGTTTTGATCCCGTTTTCCGATCTAAGCAGCTTTCAAAACCTTGAGGCTAAACTTGAGCAAGATGCTGCTTATGCCGCTGATGGCAAAGTGTATTTGGGGGCTAGTCATGAAAAGCCACCTTATCAAAGAATAAGCTCTGTACTCATGAAAGCATTTAAGGATATGCCTCAAATGAAAAGCCCCAAATTTGAAGGTGAAACAAAGGACAGGGTCTATGAACTGAGAAGTTATGAGGGGCCAACCGAAAACTACTATAAAAGGAAAGTGCACATGTTCAACGAAGGAGGAGAAATACCTTTATTCGAATCTTTGGGCTTTA
This sequence comes from Flavobacteriaceae bacterium, assembly GCA_040830565.1. GTDB lineage: Bacteria > Bacteroidota > Bacteroidia > Flavobacteriales > Flavobacteriaceae > JAFMPW01. The sequence goes on along the minus strand of JBFOMC010000250.1, from coordinate 3,080 downwards.
ATGCGGTGTTTTTTGCAGAAGTACTCGCCGGAGAGCAAATGCCCAATCTAATGTATATGACCACTTTTGAAAATATGGACAGCAGGGAGGCGCATTGGAAAGCGTTTTTTAGTTCTGAGAAATGGGATGAAATTAAGGACCTACCTCAATACAAAAACACCGTTTCTCAAGCAGATATTATCTTGTTATATCCTACAGAGTATTCAGATTACTAAGTAATCCCGGAAACCCGAAGCTAGGAAAAAGATTCCTTCTGATGGGCAGTTTTCTTTTGGCAGTGCTGCTTGGTCTTTGCCGGTATTTCGATAGTAGTCTCCTGCTCCCCGTTTGCCGTCTGGGTGTCATAGCTGGTAAGCGCATAAATGACAATAACCGGCAATAATAGCACGAAAATAGAGGTGAGATAATGACGTCTTTTGACCATTGATGTTGTTCGTTGATTGATGACAGGAAAAAGATAGCCATTATTGAACGGCCTTAAATTCATTTTATGAAAAGTTTAGTCTAAAACTTTCTTAAAATCGACAAAATACGGTAGAAAACATCCCAAATGAGGCATTCAGCAAGGGCAACTCAGCATTTTTTGCCCCGGATACAAACTCTCCCGGAACATCCGAATATTTAAAAATCGAATTTGTAAGTTACGCCTCCCAGTATTTGTAAACCCTGAACTCCAAAGTTCGCCCAACGTTGATATTGATTGTTGGCAATATTACTGGCTTTGGCAAATATTGACAGCTGATCGTTTAGTCTATAACCCAAATGGGCATTGGCGTCAAAATAGCTGTCTAGAGTAATAATGGTAGCCAAGAATTGTGACGGAGGAACATTTTCTGCAGCGACGGAACTAAAATCTTCCCGTTCTCCGATAAAGAATAAATTGGCACCCATAAACCATTTTTCACCTATCTGATAATCCATAAAAAGCGACCCCTTTAAATTGGGCAGGTTCCAGGCGGGATTCCCCGTTTCTGTATTGTAGTCGTATACTTCGGCATTTACCCCAAAGCTAAAATTCCGGTTGACATCTACATTTAATTCGCCAAAGATTCCTAAAGTTTTTATGTCGTCATAAAAGACCTCAAAGGAGTTTCCGAAATAGTACCCTTTCTCATCCGTCCTAAAGGAATTTTGCGGGTTTAAGGTAAAGAGCGGCCTTCTGTTCTCTGCTGTGTAGGAGCCTTTTATATTATAGCTTAGATTAGGTAGTAATTGACCTTTTAGTCCAATATAGGCATCATATTGCTGATCTGTGGGTAAGATGGTTAAAGTTGGCGATACAAACGGATTCTCTCCTACAAATTCATGATAGGAATTTTGTTTTAGCTGCCCCTCTACTCCTCCATAGGCAATAGCAACTTCGTCAAGCAATCTGTATGAGGCGGTTACCGTAGGATAGATATAGAAATTATTATCGTTGTTTTCCACATCCATACCATAGACAAAATTAGCGCCTAAATTCAAGGTTAAATTATCTCTCAGAACCAATAAACTTGGATTGATCCCAAATTGCATAAGGTTATAATTGATCTCCGGGGCATTTACCGTGTTATTTACATTGGCATTCTTAAAATTCCCGCCAACATAGTCAAACTTCATTTTTACGGTCACCAACTCCTCCGTTATAGGTAATTCTAAAGTAGGCTGAATAATCACCCTATTTTCCGCAGACTCTACCCCGTCCCAAAATCTCCTCAATTTCAATTCCCCCCTTTTAAAGAAGGAATCTTCCATGTCTATTTGCCCTCCGGCCTCCACATTAAAGTAGCTTTGCCCCTCATCTATGCTGTTTATTGTGGCCTCATCAAAAACTCCGGCCGGTAGACCGTACCAATTATAGATCTGATGTTGTAAACCGATATTGGCTCCCCAATCCATATCGCGATCCCTTTTCGTATATGAAGCGTCCAATTTGGTATTGTAAAAATCGGTATCTAAAGGTGTACTGTCTATATCCCCTCTGGACGAATGATGGTTTAATCCTATATCCAATCTTTCATCTCCTCTATTAATGTCTCTGCTGGTATAGAAGTCTAATAAGGCATTGTTAAAACTTCCAAGGCCGACGGAGGCATAAGAATTGAACAGTTTTTCCGGAGCGGCCTTTTTAACCGCCGAAGCTTTTCCTTTAGCGGGGGTAAACGTAGAAGCTACAGGCACCGAAAAAATGCTGTAGTTGATCTTCTTTTTCTGTAAAACAATAGAGTCTTTAAGGTTCGGAACAGATTTGATCTTAAAGGCATCCGAAACCGTAGGTGAATATGGCCTAACAACGGTCACAGTCTCCGTTCCAATATCGTTATTATCCTGTGCCCATAGCCCATGGGTAATGCACAGCACTACAATTAGTACTTTAATTCGTGTGTTCATGTGTTCTTCTCAAATTAGTTTCCGTCAGTGTTTACAGAGGAATTACTTTGCGCTTCCTTTGCCTTTATGATGGATAATTCTCCCTTAGCCTCTGCTACAATTTCCGGATATTGTTCAAAGTTGGTAATCACACTTTCCAGAATATATGTTGCCTGATAGGCGTCGTCAAGAGCATAAAAATTCTTTGCCATTAAAACCAATCCTTTGCCACCCCATTCCTTATAGGCCGCAAAATCCTTCGCTAGGCGCTGCACGGCAGCATTAGAGGACTCATACTTCCCGGCTTTATTCTTGAAATAGGCATCATAATACAGGGCTTCAGCGGCTGTTCCGCCCGTAGCAATTTTCAGAACCTCGGAATATGCCTGTTCTGCCCTGGCCTCGTCATTGGTCGCAATGGCTGAGCGGGCGATCATAATCTTGGCATCACTCTTTATTCTATTATCAATGCTTGGGGTAGCCAAGACCTTATCTGCATAGGCGAGCGTTTGATCGTAGTTCTTCTGCTCGTAATAGCCCTTCATAAGGTTAGACTGAGCAAAGGTTCTATTTTGCTGTATGTCTGCCGTAGCCTCAAGTCTTTCCAGGAATGGAAGCGCAGCGTTATAGTCCTTTTTACCTACAAGGATCTCGCATACTCTTGTGAGGGATTGTTCGGCATATTCACTTGCCCCTCTATCTGCAACATAGGTATAATGTACCAGGGCCTT
>JBFOMC010000249.1:0-4248 GCA_040830565.1 Flavobacteriaceae bacterium | reverse complement strand
CAGATGGAGCCATGCGCGATGCCTTGTCTATTTTCGACAGGGTAGTGAGTTTTTCAGGGAACGAGCTAACGCGTAAGGCAGTTACTGAGAATCTGAATGTACTGGATTACGATACTTATTTTGAAACCACAGACCTTATTCTGGAGCACGACATTCCACGATTATTGCTATCGTTTAATGCTACTTTAGCGAAGGGGTTTGAAGGTCATCATTTCATAGTAGGCCTGGCCTCACATTTTAGGGACCTTTTGGTTTGTAAGCACGAAAATACGGTAGCTCTGTTAGAGGTAGGAGAAAATGCGCAAAAGCGTTACCTGGAGCAATCTAAAAAGACTTCCGAACAATTTCTTCTTAAGGCCATCGATATAGCTAATACCTGTGACCTCAACTACAAGACAAGCAAGAATCACAGATTGCTGGTAGAATTGGCACTAATGAAATTGGCTTCAATTAATTTTGATGCTCAAAAAAAAAATCCTGATTCCCTAAACGAGGAGTTGATATCTCTTATTCCGGCTTCACATTTTAAACAATCTACACCCCTTGTTCCTCAGAAGATCACGATAACGAAACCCACTCCGGCCGTTGTTGGAGTGCCCATAGAAGAGTCACAACTTCAAACTCCCCAAACCCAAGAAGAACCTTTAGAAAAGGAAGAACTCCCTGTAGAACCCTTGAGCGAAGAAATCTTAGTCTCTGAGCCTCCCAAAAAGATCAGGATCCAAGAGAGAACTAAAAGAGTTTCTGGCCTTTCACTTTCTAGTCTAAAGGCTAAGAAGGAGCATCAAAACACCAAGAAGGAAAATGAAATTGATGAAAGTAGTTTGCCTGTAGAACCCTTCACAGTCGAAGATATGCAGCAGCACTGGGCAGATTTTGTTCAAAAGTTAGACAAAGAAGGCAGAAAAATACTGGCCTCTAATCTAAACGCAGACCTTCCCAAACTTCAAGACGATACTACCATTGCCATAGAACTTCCTAATGGTACGATGAAAAAAGAAATAGAGCGTGAGCAGCATGGCTTGATGATGTATCTAAAGAAAAAGTTGAACAACTATGCGATAAACCTCAAAATTACCGTCAACGAAGAAACGGCCAAAAAGTATGCCTTCACCCCCGAAGAAAAATATCAAAAATTACGGGAAAAGAATCCGGCTATAGATCTACTCAGAAAAACCTTCGATTTAGACTTATGATCTATTACTAAATCTAATTCTAAGAGCAAAAACCAACATCACCAAAGCTACAATAAGCATTCCCAAAGCCTCTCTGGCTCTTTCTATATTCACTATATCTCCTCCCCCTATTTCTACCCCTTCAAACTTTTCTGGCCATAGCCATAAACCTCCGATAAGGTAAATAACGCAAAGGGCTGCTGCCAACATATAGTTCATTCTCCCCAGAAAGAAGAGTAAGGAGGCAATAGCTGCTACCCCATAAAAAATGTACCACAGAAAGGCGTCCGGGTCATTGTATTGAACAACTGCGGCGTAAATAAATAAGCCTGTAAAGACTAGAGCAAGAATTTTGAAGAAGGTTTTCATGGAAGAAAATTATTAATTAATCATGGCTTTTATGGTCTACCCGGGCAACATGGTCCCGGATAAGTTTACATACCTCTGTGCCCTCTATAGGAGCTGTGGGTAGCAATTGCTTCTTTGAAGTAATAAAGATAGGATAATCCTGATCATCCTCGGGTATTCTTCCATGAGAACCTTTTACCAATTCTGCTTTTAGCGGAATAACATTCATCACCGTTCTAAACCCTAGTTTTTTCTTCAATAGTTTACCAACAATCCTGGGCACCACCAGCTTGTCTGCCGGATCAGTAAACATTTCTACAGGATCGTAACCCGGCTTCTTATGAATGTCTACCATGCGCGCAAAATCCGGAGCTTTGCGGTCATCTTCCCAGAAATAATAGGTAAACCATGAGTCTTTATCTGCTATTGCCACCAGGTCTCCACACCTCTGGTGCTTCAAATTCATACGCTCCAAATCCTGATCTGAAAGCACTTTTTCCACTCCTTTTACCCCCGCAATCAGCTGCTTAATCTCCTCCTTTATTGAAGGATTATTCAGGTAGATATGGGCAACTTGGTGATCTGCAACCGCAAATGCTTCACTGGCGCCTGCGTCCAAAAGTTCCAAACCTCTTTCCTCTCTTAAGGCCAAGAATCCTTTAGATCGTAATACTCTATTCAAATGCACCGGATTATTCACGTCAGTAATCCCGTATTCGGATAAAAGTATAACGTTCGCATCTTGTTTTTCGTAATGAGATACCAACTGCTCAACCACGCCGTCAATTTCCCGTAGGTCCTTACCAATCTTATCAAAATCGAGCCCAAATCGCTGAATATTATAATCCAGATGGGGAAGATATACCAATGTTAAGGTAGGGTTATGGAGCATATCGGTCTGTATGGCGGCATCAGCAATCCACTGACTCGACTTAATGCTGGTTTTAGGGCCCCAAAAATGGAAGAGTGGAAAGGTGCCTAACTTTTCTTGAAGCTGATCTCTTAAACCTGCGGGGTACGAATAAATATCGGGAATTTTTCTCCCATCAGCCAAATAGTTTGGTCTTGGCGTTACACTAAAATCTGCAGTGGAATACATATTATACCACCAAAAAAGGTTGGCACAAGTGAAAGAGTTATCTTGCTTTTTGAGTTGTTCCCAAACTTTTTCTGCCCGGACTAACTTATTGCTTTGCCTCCAAAACTTTACCTCACATTCGTCTTTAAAATACCATCCATTACCTACAATACCGTGTTCGCTCGGCCATTTTCCTGTTAAATAGGTGCTTTGAGCGCTGCAGGTAACAGCTGGAAGCACAGGTTGAATACAAGCAGAGGTCCCCTTTTCTAAAAAGGACTTGATAAATGGGGTGTGCTCACCTATTAATCTTTTTGTGAGTCCGACCACATTTAAAACCACCGTTTTATTCATCGCTTTAAATTCTTTCTTTAAGCCAGCTCAACTCCCTAATTATTGAACCAGTTATGTCCATCTTAAGGGCAGCAGGAAGCACGTCCCAGGTATATGTCTCAACTTCCAGGTGTTCAGAAACCGTTTGGGTTTTCAGAATCTCAAGCACGGCCAAGATCTGATCCTGGGTAGAATAAAGGGCTTCAAAACGCTCCAAGAAAATAGGAACGTGAAAATGTGCCCGCAATTCTGTAAACGCTTTTTTGTTTTGGAATAAAGCTGGCAGATCATTATAGGTCTTTACCTTATCTCCTATTTTTTCGGTCACCTGATGAAGGTAAATGGGTTCATCAAAAGGGGCAAGAGATTGCCATACTTTATCCTCATTCTCCTCATCAAAAAGCATCTTAAGCGCAGCACTCACTTGTATTTTACCAATAGATATGCCTCTGCTTTCGAGTTTCCTAAAGGTTTCTATGGGTTCCTCATAAGCGAGGGAAAAATGACAGATATCGTAACACAAAGTTACATAACGCAGTATCAGCCGCTTTGCCTCTTCCTTATCAACCCCAAGCGTTTGCTGTAATTTCTTTGATGCGATGGGGATTAAATGAGATTCGAAAAAACTGATAAACTCCTCACTATTCTCCAGGAGGCAGTCGGGCTCCGGTTCAATATCGAGGTGAAGATACTTGGCCGTAGTCTTTTCAATTTGATGCAGGTGCAAAACAATTTCACTTATGTTTTCGGCGCCTTTGGTAAAGACCCTCTGTACATCATCTTCAGAACTGTGCCAATGTTTATAGCTTATTGGCAAGGTTGAAATTCCTCCTGCAATGCCCTCGGGAATTAAAGCCGCTAATTGATCAAACAGACGCTTTGTATAGCTTACTCTCTCTGTGGTAGTCCAATCTGGTGCGTAAACCCTATCCTTAACTCTTTCGTTATGAAAATTTCCATACGGAAAACCATTCATAGTAAAGACGTAGATATCTTCGGCGGCCAACCAATTTCTAAAAAGCTCGAAATTATCTCCCGTATTTAGTTCTTCACTAGCCTTATTTGAAAGTCGGAGTCCCAGGCCGAAGGAATTTTCAGCAGAGATGGCCTTTTTTATGGCGGGCACCAGCTCTTTTATATTTTTTTAAGTACTCTTCCTGTCTTGTCCGGGGTGGTTGTTTGTGTTGTAAGTTTTGTGAGGTTTTCCGTGGGTGAAACTTGATTTTACCACCTTTTATTTATAACGACCGTGTTGGTTTTTAATTGCCTCTTTCTTCATTTTTCGATATTTTTTTTGCACTTTATGTTTCTTTT
>JBFOMC010000248.1:0-2203 GCA_040830565.1 Flavobacteriaceae bacterium | reverse complement strand
CCAAACCCTATGGAGTGGAGCTCTAACAAACCCTGGGTTATCTTTCTATTATTGCCGCTTTACTCTGTATTCCACTCGGAATTAAATATTACCGAGATAAGCTGAACGGCGGGCAGGTGTCTTTTAAGGAAGGATTTAAAATTGGTATTGGCATTACCCTGGTTGCCGCCCTGGTAATGGGTATTTATAGTGCCCTGTTCTTTGCCATCGCCGGGGACGACTTTAAGGCCTGGCAAGAAAAATGGGCTCCCGAGCAACCATTGGATCAGGCAGATCTTCAAATGGCTGAAGTCCCTGATCTTATCATAAACCCATGGTTTCAGGCACTTATTATGTTCATTATGGTATTTTTAATAGGTTTTATTATGAATATGATTAGCGCTCTTGCTTTAAAAAAGGTCAAAAAATGAAAGATATACACCCAGTAGTAGCCAAGTGGTTCTCTTGTTGGGAATCCGGGAAGGTAGAGGAACTTCCTATTACAGATGATTTTAGTCATACCAGTCCGTTCGGGACTATCACTCCGAAGGAAAAATACATGGACATTGTAAACAAAAACAAGGCCGACTTTCTAGGAAATACCCTAACAGTAACCAAGCAAATACAAGAGGGCAACAATGTTTGTGTGCAATTTGAACAACACAACAAAAATACTGGCTTAGAAATGACCGTATGTGAATGGTATGTTTTCGAGGGAGATCTTATTAAGGAAATCAGATCATTCTATAATATTGGCAATGCTGAACTAAAAGCATAGCAAAAAAGCACCTAAGAATTTGTAATTTGGCTTAAGAAAATTCATCAATCACGAAAATGGAACAAAGACTTACCATCATCGGCCTGGGCGTGAGCGACTTGCAGGGGGCCACCGACTTTTATGAGCACAAATTTGGCTGGAAAAAAATGGATAGCAGTAATGAGAGTATCTCTTTTTTTCATCTCAATGGTATTTTACTTTCCTTATATCCTAGAGAAAAACTTGCAGAGGATGCCACAGTAGATCCCATAGGGAGCGGTTTTAAGGGATTTTCTCTGGCATATAATACCAGAACAAAGGAGGAAGTAGATGACCTGGTGTCAGACCTAGAAGCCAAAGGCGTTGTCATTGTGAAAAAACCGGAAGATGTTTTTTGGGGTGGTTATAGCGGCTATGTCGCCGATCTGGATGGAAATCTATGGGAAATAGCTTATAATCCTTTTCTACCGATCCATGCAGACGGTAATGTTTAACTCCCGGCACTTGAGCTTTTGGCAGGCATATTTTAGGGGCGTGCGAGGGTAGCTTTAAATTTTTGACTACTTTTAAGGGGTATGGTAGGCAGGGCCTTCCTTGCTTACTGCATTCATCAATCTTGAAACCATGATCAGGCTTAAATGTAGTTTCTTTACCTGCCTTATTTCCATTTTTGGCCTAGTTGCGCAGGAACACACCATTGCTATTGGCCAAACTAAAACTATCGATTCCGAAATCCTGGATGAGGCAAGACAGATTGCAGTCTTCACTCCCTCAGAGTATGACAATGGGGATGAAAAATATCCTGTTCTCTATGTGTTAGACGGAGAATGGAATTTTCACTATATCAGTGGATTGGTAGACAAACTTTCCGCTGCCGGAGATATGCCCCGGACGATCGTTATCGGTATTATTAATACAAACAGAAACAGGGACCTTACCCCACCAGAGGCCAATAGCAATCCTAATCGCTTTGGCGGAGGAGAAAAATTCCTGGATTTTATTTCTAACGAACTCCAACCCTGGGTCAATGAAAACTATAGAACACAGCCCTTCAATATTTTAGCCGGTCATTCTTTTGGAGGCTTATTTACCATATACGCCATGATGGAACAACCTGGCCTGTTCCAGTCTTATATTGCGTTGAGCCCCAGTCTGGGGCGGAATAACGAAAAACAATTAGCGGTGGCTCAGAGTTTTTTCAGTTCCAGTGCCGTGATGCCTCATGATCTCTATGTCGCCCTGGCCAACGAAGGTGGCTTTACCAAAAGCAGTACGCTAAAATTTATCGAAGTTGCTAAAGCTAAAGTAGCCCAAAAAGGGCGCTTTAAATTTGAACAACTTCCGGATGAAGATCACTTTTCTATCCCAGTCCCCGGATTTTTAAACGGTTTGCGCTTTATTTTTGAAGGAATGAATCCAGAGAAGTTGAGTGGACTGGATGAAATTTTTCTGATCGAGGCTCATTTT
>JBFOMC010000247.1:0-4076 GCA_040830565.1 Flavobacteriaceae bacterium | reverse complement strand
ATAGCAAAACCATTATTGAAAAGCATGGTGGTACAATACGTTTAACCCCTGATAAAGAGAAAACCATTTTTAGAATTGTATTATGACTAAGCCCATAAAAATATTACTTGCCGAAGATGAACCGGCTTTGGGGCAAATAGTAAAGGAAAGTCTTGAAACTCGGAATTTTGAAGTGGTTTACTGTGAAAATGGGGAAGAAGCCTTATTGCGCTATAAAAAAGAAGCTCCGCAATTATTGGTACTCGATGTGATGATGCCTATAAAAGACGGCTTCACTATCGCCAGGGAGATTCGAGCGATGGATAAACGTATTCCGATCATTTTTCTTACTGCCAAATCTCAGACAAAAGATGTGGTTGAAGGCTTCAACCTTGGAGGAAATGATTATCTAAAGAAGCCTTTTAGCATGGAAGAACTTATAGTTCGTATCCATGCCTTACTAGATAGAACAGAACTAAAGCAAAGTTCTGAAAGTATTCCCCTGGGGAAGTTTATTTTTAATCATACCCGACAATTTATCGCCTATGAAGGAAAAGAGACTCCTCTAACACACAGGGAGGCAGAATTACTTTTTCACCTTTCGGAAAAGCGTAATCAAATCCTGGATAGAAAGCAAATTTTAAAGAAAATCTGGGGAAATGACGATTTTTTTAACGCACGAAGCATGGATGTATTTATTACCAAACTCAGAAAAAAACTCAAAAAGGATAAAGACATACAGATTGTGAATGTTCGGGGTTACGGCTATAAATTAATTTGTTAGTCAAAAGTGACGTTTGTGATCATATATTTTTAAGTGTAGGTGGCTACCAAAATTCCCATGTATTTCAACAACTATTTTTTCGCGTACACAAGATACTTTGTATATTAGGTGCCTTTGATAATTAGAACACCAACCAAAAATCAACACATAATATGCACATCGCAGTTGCAGGAAACATTGGCGCAGGAAAAACAACCCTGACCAAATTGCTTTCCAAGCATTATAAGTGGGAAGCACATTTTGAAGACGTGGTAGACAATCCCTACTTAGACGACTTCTATACGCAAATGGAGCGATGGAGTTTCAATCTGCAGATCTACTTTTTAAATAGCCGTTACAGGCAAATTTTAAAAATCAGAGAAAGTGGAAAAAATGTAATACAGGATAGAACGATATATGAGGACGCCCATATTTTTGCGCCCAACTTACATGCCATGGGTTTAATGACTAACAGAGATTTTAATAATTATTCGAGTCTCTTTGATCTAATGGAAAGCCTGGTACAACCCCCAGATCTTCTGATATATCTGAGAAGTTCCATTCCCAATTTGGTGAATCAGATCCACAAACGGGGCAGGGAATACGAGAACACTATTTCCATCGACTATTTGAGTAGACTAAATGAACGCTATGAGGCATGGATACATAGCTATGAAAAGGGCAATTTACTTGTCATTGATGTGGACAAATTGGATTTTGTTGATAATCCTGAACATTTGGGAGAGGTTATCAATAAGATAGATGCCGAGATTAACGGATTGTTTTAACAAAATTGATCTTATAAAAAAACCTGCGATAGATAGTACCGCAGGTTTTTTTATATAATGAGTTCAGAGTTTACTCTTCAACCGTCTTTTTAACTTCTTTCTTTACTTTAATATCTATTTCAGCATCATTATCGCGAAGTTTGTCAATCTCCGCTTTTACCTCTTCCAGAGTGCCCTCGAAAACTTGCTCGCTTGAGCTAACTTCACCATCTTCTGTAGTTGTGGTAATTACTTTGGCTACCACGAAATCTTCAGCTTTAGACTCCATTTTTACCTGCACTTCTTTCTTTACTTCATGCGCTATTTTACCATCGGCATAAGCCATCATGGCGTCGGAAGAAAGAGCAATACTAGGCGCGATCACCAGGGCCACTACAGACATTAACTTTAATAGAATATTCAATGAAGGACCAGAAGTATCTTTAAAGGGATCTCCAACAGTATCTCCCACAACAGCCGCCTTATGTGCGTCAGTTCCTTTTCTTCCTTGCTCCTCAATCATCTTTTTAGCATTATCCCATGCACCTCCGGCATTCGATTGGAAAATTGCCATTAAAACCCCACAGGTAGTTACACCGGCAAGAAGTCCACCAAGCATTTCGGCGCCGCCGATAAAACCGATAGCAACAGGAACAGCAATGGCTAATAACCCAGGTAATACCATTTCCTTAATTGAGGCTTTGGTTGATATGGCTACGCACTTGTCATATTCTGCCACTCCATCAGCCGCATCAAATACTTTTCTGTCCTCTTCAGAGGCTTTAGACATATCAGAATCGTATTTTCTCATAATATCCAAAGCTGCATTCAAGGCAGGGATATCGCGGAACTGTCTTCTTACTTCCTCTATCATTGCCATAGCCGCACGGCCCACCGCATTCATTGAAAGGGCAGAAAACACAAAAGGTAACATTCCACCAATAAGGAGTCCGGCCATAATATCGGGTCTGGAAACGTCAATTGCTGTAACGTTTGCTGTTTTCATAAAGGCTGCAAACAAGGCCAAAGCAGTTAAGGCTGCCGAGGCAATGGCAAAACCTTTTCCAATAGCAGCGGTTGTATTTCCTACTGCATCCAATTTATCGGTACGCTCTCGTACTTCTCCTGGCAATTCAGACATTTCGGCAATACCACCTGCGTTATCTGAAATTGGGCCATAAGCATCAACAGCTAACTGAATTCCAGTATTTGCAAGCATCCCTACAGCCGCAATCGCTATTCCGTATAGTCCGGCAAAATAATGAGAAACTAAAATGGCAGCCGCAATCAAGATTATCGGAATTGCCGTAGACATCATGCCTACACCCAGTCCGGCAATGATGTTGGTTGCAGATCCGGTTTCAGATTGTCTTACTATGGAGTTCACAGGTTTGGTGCCCGTACCGGTATAATATTCAGTAACTTTCCCAACAAGTAAGCCTGCGATTAAACCAGCTATGGTTGCCCAAAAAACTCCCATAGAGGTAAATTCTTTTCCACCTTCTGTCCAGGTTTCCGGTAACATCTCCTGAATGATAAAGAAGGACGCTATTAACATCAGGAATGCAGATCCAAATTCACCAATATTTAAGGCTTTATGAGGAGAACCTCCATCTTTTACTTTTACGAAGAAAGTACCAATTATAGACATGACTATCCCTACAGCGGCCAGTGCCAAGGGTAAGAATACAGCCCCTAATCCGTCAAACGTACTAGCAAATTCTGGTAGGGCAACAAAGGATGCTCCCAAAACCATAGTACCAATAATAGATCCAACATAAGACTCAAACAAGTCTGCACCCATACCAGCCACATCCCCTACATTGTCACCTACATTATCTGCAATGGTAGCCGGATTTAAGGGGTGATCTTCAGGAATACCGGCTTCAACTTTTCCAACCAAATCTGCTCCAACGTCTGCGGCTTTGGTGTAAATACCACCTCCAACACGCGCAAAAAGTGCTATTGATGAAGCTCCTAGGGAGAATCCGGAAAGTACGTTAAGAACTTCTCCTATTTCCCATCCTTGCCCGCTATAAATCATAAAAAGTCCGCTAAGACCCAATACTCCTAGTCCTACTACACCAAGTCCCATTACAGACCCTCCTGCAAAAGCTACCTCGAGTGCCTTTCCAAGAGATTCTCTTGCTGCATTGGTAGTTCTTACATTGGCTTTGGTAGCCACTTTCATTCCTATAAAACCAGCTAAAGCGGAACATATGGCACCTACTATAAAGGATACCGCAACCATCCCATTAGACCCTTCTTCCGAGGCTCCCTTGAAGTAAAGTAAAACGGCAACACAGGCTACAAAAACCGATAAGATTTTGTACTCTGCCTTAAGAAAAGACATTGCTCCATCAGCAATATTCTTTGCAATTCTCGACATTTTGGCATCTCCCTCCTCTTGTTTGGATACCCATGCATTTTTAATAAATACAAAGATCAGGGCCAAAATACCGAAAGCCCAAAGATAGTTCACTAGTTGTTCCATAAAGCTTAGTTGTTATGTAGTTAAAACGGCTGCAAAAGTAGTAAAATGGATTATAATAAAAAAGCAATATTTT
>JBFOMC010000246.1:0-19811 GCA_040830565.1 Flavobacteriaceae bacterium | reverse complement strand
GGAAAAATGACCTGGGCAGTTGAATCTGCCTCAACAACCACCTTGAAATTAATTTGTTCCCCAATTTTGATAAAAGTAGTATCTACGGAAGAGCTAATACTTGGATTTTTTTGAGCAAAGGAGCTCAAGGACCCTATAAACAACAGGCAGGTCAAAAAATTACGCAATTTCCGGCGTAATTGATAATCTCCATTTTTCACCTTAAAAATGATCATGCTAACCTATCCTCTTCTTTTAAAATAACCTAAGAGCTTTTTAACATAGCTGTCATCCACCCTGCAATTAATTGTACCACATCCAGATTTGCTAAAGACATCTTGAAAATAGGCCACGTGTTTTTTATGATATTCTGCATAGCCTCTTCTTACCTTCTTAGATTGGGTATTGATAAGCTGCAATTCCCCAGTCTCCGCATCCTGCATCTGGACCATTCCCAAATTTGGAATACTTTCTTCTCTATGATCGTATACTCTGATCCCCGTGACATCATGTTTGTTGCCGGTGATCTTTAAAGTTTGTTCGTAGTCCTCTGTAATGAAATCTGAGAGCACAAAAACAATGGCTTTCTTCTTCATTACATTTGAAAGGTATTTTAATGCTTCCGCCAGATTGGTACTTCTACTATTGGGACTAAACTCCAGCAATTCTCTTATGATTCTCAGCACGTGGCTTTTTCCTTTTTTGGGAGGGATAAAAAGCTCCACTTCATCTGAAAAGAGTATTAGCCCCACTTTGTCATTATTCTGCATGGCAGAAAAGGCTAAAGTGGCAGAGATCTCAGTAATAATCTCTTTTTTAAACTGGTTTACTGTCCCAAAAAGTTCAGATGCGCTTACATCCACCATGAGCATCATGGTAAGTTCCCGCTCCTCTTCAAATACCTTTACATAGGGTTCATTGTAGCGTGCCGTGACATTCCAGTCAATAGTACGCACTTCATCGCCAAATTGATACTGCCTTACCTCACTAAAGGTCATTCCTCTTCCCTTAAAAGTAGAGTGATATTCCCCACCAAAAATATGGTCAGAAAGACGGCGGGTCTTAATCTCTATTTTACGAACCTTTTTAAGTAACTCTTTGGTATCCATCGTTTCAGCAATCAGTATTCTGTGAATAGTAGCGAGTAATGGGATAATTTTTCGGAAGCGAAAATGCTTACGGTCTACTGCGTACTGCCAACTGGTCTACGGTACTTCGATTTCGTTTACGATACTGTTTATGATTTCTTCAGAAGTAATGTTTTCAGCTTCAGCTTCATAAGTAATGCCAATTCTATGTCTGAGAACATCGTGCACCACGGCTCTTACATCCTCAGGAACTACATAGCCTCTTCGCTTGATAAAAGCGTAGCATTTAGCGGCGTTAGCTAAGTTTATACTACCTCGCGGAGAAGCTCCAAAGCTAATAAGGGGTTTTAAATTACCCAGCTCATATTTTTCAGGGTATCTGGTAGCAAAGACAAGATCGAGAATATATTTTTCTATTTTTTCATCCATATAAACCTCCCGTACGGCCTTCTGCGCATCTAAGATCTGCTTTAAAGTAATCACAGGCTTTATGGCCTCATGCCCCCCTTGAAGATTTTGACGAATGATCAGTTGCTCCTCATTCATTTTGGGGTAGTCTATGACGGTCTTTAGCATAAATCTATCCACCTGGGCTTCCGGTAATGGATATGTACCTTCCTGCTCTACAGGATTCTGAGTGGCCATTACCAGAAAAGGTTGATCGAGAATGAAGGATTCATCCCCGATAGTTACCTGCCTTTCTTGCATAGCTTCAAGCAAGGCAGATTGTACTTTGGCCGGAGCCCGGTTAATTTCGTCGGCAAGCACGAAATTGGCAAATATGGGACCTTTCTTAATAGAAAAGTCATTCTCTTTCATGTTATAGATCAGCGTACCCACGACATCGGCGGGCAAAAGATCTGGAGTAAATTGAATTCTGCTAAAACTCCCTTTTACCGCATTGGCAAGGGTATTAATGGCTAGTGTTTTTGCAAGCCCAGGGACACCCTCTAATAAAATATGACCCTGACCAAGTAATCCAATGAGTAAACGTTCTATCATATGTTTCTGACCTACGATAGCCTTGTTCATCTCCAACATAAGTAGGTCTATAAAAGCGCTTTCCTGGGCAATTTTCTCGTTCACCGCGCTAATATCTACAGTGGCGTTTTCTTCCATAAATGTTTTTTAGTAATTGTGTTTCAATAGGTTGGTATAGTTAGTAAGGCGCAAATTGAAAATTTATTTATTTAATGGCTGTTAATGATTGGTTAAAAAATACTTAGACCCCCTAAGTTTTATGATGGTTTTAAGGGATTTATTTATAATTTCACGACCGTACTTAAAAGGACCTAATGTATTCAAAAATTATCGCCGGTACAATGACCTGGGGAAGCTGGGGGAAACAACTTTCCACCACTGAAATGACAGCCCTGCTAAATCATTGCCTTGAGGTTGGGATTTCTACTTTTGATCATGCTGATATTTACGGCGGATATACCAATGAAGCCGATTTCGGAAAGGCTTTCAAGCAAAGTGAGATTTCAAGAGAAACTGTACAGCTCATTAGTAAGTGTGGAATTCAATACGTCTGCGAAGCCAGAGAAAATAGCGTAAAGCACTATGACTACTCCAAAGAGTATATCATCTGGTCTGCGGAAGAATCTTTGAAAAACCTGCAAACAGAATATTTGGATCTTTTTTTATTGCACAGACCGAGCCCTTTAATGCAAGCCCAGGAAATTGCGGAAGCCATATCAAAATTAAGGGAATCAGGAAAGATCAGATCCTTTGGAGTTTCTAATTTTTCTCCCTCTCAAATTACAATGTTGGAAACGGCGATTCCTGTTGAAGCCAATCAGGTAGAATACTCCTTGACTGCAGATCAGGTTATGTATGACGGCACTTTAGACGACTGTATAACCCACCAAAGAATGGCAATGGCATGGAGCCCATTGGGCGACTATTTTAGAGAGAATAATGAGCAGGTAGCCAGACTTAAGGAAGTAGTTCCGGGCATGGCACAAAAGTATGATGTAGATATCAGTCAATTGCTTTTGGCATTTGTACTAAAACATCCCGCTAACATTCATCCTGTTGTGGGGACCACAGATCCCGGTAGAATGAAACTCGCCTTGGAAGCATCTGAGATTTCCCTGGAACTGGAAGATTGGTTTACCTTATTGACTGCCTCACAAGGACATAAAGTACCATAAGTAAGCATTTATCATGAATAAAATTGCCTTAATTACCGGAGCAACAAGCGGCATTGGCAAGGCCACTGCCGAACTGTTTGCGAAAAATAATATTGACCTTGTCTTATGTGGAAGAAGAAAAGAAAGATTGGAGGAACTTGAAGCCAGATTAGGAGATAAGGTCAGGATTAAAACACTGCTATTTGACGTTAGGGATAAGTCTGAAGTTGAGCAGTCAATAGCCTCTTTACCGGAAACCTTTTCCGGCATTGATATTCTTGTCAATAATGCCGGGAATGCACACGGCCTAGATCCTATTGATAAGGGTAGTATAGAGGATTGGGAAGCCATGTTAGACATTAATGTGAAAGGGCTCTTATATATTTCTAAGGCCATAATTCCCGGAATGGTTGCCCGGAAATCCGGACATGTTATCAATATTGGGTCTACCGCTGGGAAAGAAGTCTATCCTAAAGGCAATGTGTATTGCGCCAGCAAACATGCGGTAGATGCCATAAATCAGGCTATGCGAATCGACTTGAACGAGCATGGAATTAGGGTAGGTGCAATAAACCCCGGACTGGTAGAAACCGAGTTCAGTGATGTGCGATTCAAGGGAGATACTGAAAGGGCTAAAACAGTTTATGAAGGATTTCAACCCCTGCTTGCTGAGGATATTGCGGAAGTCATTTTGTTTGCTGTTACCCGTCCCGCACACGTTAATATTGCAGATCTGGTAGTAATGCCGACGGCTCAGGCAAGTAGTACCATCGTTCACAGGAAATGATTAACAAACGCTTATTGGTAAAAAACCTTCTCGCCCACAACGACGAGAATAGCTTTTATGACAAGAAGCGATTCATCAGTATAGGGCAAAAAGAGGGGAAAGCTAAATTCCTAAAACACGTTTGCGCCCTGGCGAATAGTAATCCCAAGAACCATTCCTTTATCGTAGTTGGTGTTGAAGATGAGGACAATAGTATTGTTGGAGTGGATTTTTTTGACGATAGTAAAATACAAAACCTTGTCAATGCTTATCTGGATAATCCCCCCCTGATTTCCTATGAGAATATCCCTTTTCCCCATCTCCCGGAAGGGAAAGTCGTCGGTCTGGTGACCATTAGATCCAATGGAAAGGTTTGTTCGCTGAGGAAGAACATTTGGAAGTACTATGGAGGAGCCGTTTTTTTTCGAGAGGGAAGTATAAGTCTACCGAAGGCTTTTGATATAGCCTTGAAAGACATCAATTCTAAAACGGTAGCCACTATTGAGAAACACGCTCGTAACAATATTGAGCTGACCCTTGATGGTGTAATTGATTTTATAAACCATAGGCATAAAGACCTCAACAGCAGCTATAAGGTTTTTAAGGAGCAATTTGTAATATGTTGGGCGGGAAAGGAGAAACGGGTAAAGGGTCAGACCTATTATTCCAGAGTAGATATAGAACTTATAAACGAACAAGTAAAACTTTTTTATTCAGCCCTGGATGAGATCACCATCACTTTTGATGAAACTTCGTTTACTATCATAGAATATGTGCAGCTAGGCCTGGGCAATCAACAAAACTATTACCCTTTAGAAAAAGTGGTTATAGAATTTTCTGATAATGGCACCTATCAGATTCAAAGCGATTTGACTTTTGAACCACCTCAATACGATAAGAAAACACTATTTCACATTTATAATGCCAATAATGCGCTGATGCTCAAGTTGGCAAAGAACATTGCTCTTAAGCCCTCCGAAAAAGCTGACCTGGAGCAATTGCCGGCTACATACTTGATTTGCTTCCTCAACGGGTTTGATGAGGCAAAGGATCAAATGGAGCGCGCCAGACCCTTACTGAAGAAATATAAAGAGAACATCCATCAATCCTTGAAGGAATCTCTTAGGATCATTAGGAAAGTAAAATACAGTTAGGGCTATGTTATTCTGGTTAAAGCCTAGAATTGCTCCAATTCCTCCTTTGTGGGTAATGATGCTATTGCCCCGTAATTGGTCGTCGTAATCGCTCCGGCAATATTGGCCCTTCTTACCATATTTATGAGTAGATCATGATCCTCCAAGGCGTTCTCTAGCTTGTCCAAAGAGGCCAATTGGTACAGTAAGCAGCCTATAAAAGCATCGCCTGCCCCGGTGGTATCCACCGGATCTACAGGAATGCTCTGTACAATTTCTTTTCTTTCGGGGGTGCTTAACAGCGTACCCTCAGAGCCCAGGGTCACAGTAATTATTCTTGTCCCAACATCGTGCAGGAAGTTGCAGGCTTCGGCAACGTCTTTCTTCCCTGAAAGTAATTGAGCTTCCTCTTTACTGAATTTACAAAGGTGGGATTTCTCTACAAAGGGCAAACATTTTCTAATAAAACCCTGCTCCAGATCTTTCCAAAGATCCGCCCGGAAATTAGGATCAAAACTAATTATGGTATCCTTGGTAAGGGCGTCAAAGAGGTACCTGCCATAGGCCTCTTCAAGACTTCCTCCCAAAAGAGCGGTTGCCGCTCCTAGATGCAGGATATTTTGATCAAAATTGGTTTTTATACCAGGATCGTACTTTAATTCCCTGTCTGCCCCCCTGCTGAATACAAAGTCTCTTTCCCCATCTTCAGCAAGCGAAACAAAAGCCAGGGTGGTAAAAACCTCTGACCGCTGCGCCAGTTTGGTTTCAACACTGTGTGCTAGTAGAACTTCAAGAAGAAAGTCTCCAAAGGGATCATTGCCTACACATCCAATAAAACTGCTTCGGCCGCCTAGTTTGGAGATGGCACAAGCCACGTTTGCCGGTGCCCCTCCTGCCTTCTTAGTAAATGTTTTGGCCCCGGACAAATTTCCTCCTTGTTTTTCGGCGACAAAATCGATCAACGACTCTCCTAAACAAAATACCTTTTTCATTGCGTTCCTCCCTGGGATTCTACATAAAACTATGCAATGTTACTCCAAATATTCTAACCGCTCCTACGAATCGATATTTTTCTCTGCTTTCTCGCGTCAAATGGGAACAAGTCCTTGGTACGTTTTTAAGAAATTAGTACCTTCTCAAAAATTAAAAAACACTAAGCATATGGGATTATTTGATGAAATAAAGAAGAAGTTAAGTCACGAATTTATCGACATAATTGAATGGCTAGACGACTCTGACGATATTATAGTTCACAGATTTGAGCGGTATCAAAACGAAATTAAAAATGAGGCACAATTAATTGTCCGGGAAGGACAATCCGCAGTCTTCGTAAATGAAGGACAGCTGGCCGACGTGTTTACCCCAGGCACATATACGCTGAACACCAAGAACTTGCCCATTCTGGCAACCTTAAAAGGTTGGAAATACGGTTTTAACAGTCCTTTTAAAGCCGAAGTGTATTTTGTGAATACCAGACTTTTTACGGATGAAAAGTGGGGAACCAAGAACCCCGTTATGCTAAGTGATGAGCGTTTTGGATTAACGGAGATCAGAGCTTTTGGCACCTATAGTTTTAAAATTAGCGACCCCGGCAAATTCGTCATTGATGTGGTGGGAACCGACGGAAATTTTACAAATTATGAGGTTAATGAACATCTTAAAAGTTTAATCGTTACCCGTTTTACAGACACCGTCGGAGAGGCAAATCTTCCACTCGAGTTATATGCCGCAAATACCAGTGAATTGTCTGAAACCTGTAGAGAAGTAATGCAACCGGAATTTGGCCGTGTGGGAATCGAATTGGAGAAATTTTACATCGAGAATGTCTCTATGCCCGAAGAGCTTAAAAAGGAGATATTTGAGTATAGCAGATTGGACAAATTAGATATGTCTAAGCTTGCCCAGTTTAAAGCAGCGAAAGCTATGGAAGCTGCCGCTAAAAATGAAGGCGGTACAGCCGGAGCAGGTATGGGTATGGGTATGGGCTTTGTATTGGCTCAGCAAATGGGAGGCCTGATGGGGCAGTCTTCGACCAATCCAGTTGCCGCTCAAGGTGGCGTAGCGGCTCCTCCACCAATCCCAACTCAGGTGCTATACCATTATGCCTTTCAGGGGCAACAAATGGGACCGGTAACCTTTGATAAATTGAAGGAGCTTTTTGCGAGCAGGACCATCAATAAGGATTCCCTTATTTGGAAACAGGGATTAGCCAATTGGACCGCTCTTAAGGATATTGAAGAGCTCAAGGCCTTTTTGGGAGGCAATACTCCGCCGCCATTACCATCAGCCTAAAAAAAGTAGATTTTTGTGGCTTTCCTGCCCCTGATCTGGTAAATCTGGGAGGCTGGAAATACAGCTATTACACATGGAAGAAACCAAGCAATCTGAAAGTAAGAAATCCTGCGCCAGTTGTGGAGCCGAATTGAAATACAAGCCTGGATCCCATCAGATCAAATGTGAATACTGCGGCTATGAGGAGTTCATTGAACAAGCCAAAAGTAGTTTTGAAGAATTAGAACTGGAGCACTATCTCAAGGTAGTTGGAGATAATGCGTATACGGAGACCATAGATCTGTTGCATTGCAAGAATTGTGGAGGCAATCAGCACGTAGAAGAAAACTACAAATCCCTTCATTGTGTCTATTGTGGTGAACCACTCATCAGAGAAGATGTAGAAAGAGAAGGATGGATAATTCCCGGGGCTCTTGTACCCTTTCAGCTGGATAGTAAGCAAGCTAGAAAAATTTTCAAAAGCTGGGTCAATAAGTTGTGGTTTGCACCCAATAAACTAAAACGGGCTGCCTTGGATCCGGAGGCTTTACATGGCTTATATGTTCCCTACTGGACTTTTGATGCACAGCTATATGCATCTTATCAAGGAGAACGCGGAGATTATTATTATGAAACTCAGACCTATAGGACGAAGAATGGAACCCGTACCAGGCAGGTAAGAAAAACAAGATGGTCTCCAGCTTCTGGCAAGGTGGATGGTTTTGTGGATGATATTCTGATCAGTGCATCAGAAAAAAAACAAAGAGAAGTGCCTGGCGCTATTTCACATTGGAATATTAATGAGTTAGTGCCGTTTAACTCAAAGTATCTCTCGGGTTTTGTTACTGAAAAATATACCATTCCCCTAAAAGAAGGGCATCATAAATCTTTTCAAAAGGCGAAGCAGATTGCATATTCATGGATCCGAAGAGACATTGGCGGTGACACCCAGAGAATTCATCATGCAGATATTAAACTCTCTGAAGAAACATTTAAGCATGTGCTCTTACCCGTCTATATTAGCTCATACGGGTATAATGGAAAGGAATATCAGTTTTATATAAACGGACAAACCGGAGCTATCTATGGGACGAGGCCTTACTCTTTCTGGAAAATATTCTTTTTGATCCTCTTTATTATTGCCGTTATCGCGCTAATTGCGATTTTTGCAAAATGATTGCCCAAAGAACTTTAGTTGTCGGCGATATCCATGGCGGGCTTAAAGCCCTACGCCAAGTACTAGATAAAGTCGAACCGCAAAAAGATGACCTGCTTATTTTCCTGGGAGACTATGTGGACGGATGGAGCGAGGCGGTTGAAACCGTGGATTTTCTGCTAGGATTGAGCAAAGTACATAACTGTATCCTTTTGCGAGGTAATCATGATCAATTGTGCCATGATTGGCTTACAACATGGAAAGATAATCCAATGTGGTTTCAGCACGGGGGGGAAGTCACCATGGATGGGTATTTGGGAGTAGAGGAATCTCATAGAAAAGAACATATTAAGTTCTTTGCCGATTTGAAGGATTATTACCTTGATGCGCAAAATCGGCTTTTTCTTCATGCCGGGTTCACCAATATAAAAGGGGTGAACTACGAGTATTTTTCCAAAATGTTTTATTGGGACAGGACGCTTTGGGAGCAGGCCTTGTCCCTAGACCCGGGATTGAAAGAAAGTGATCCAAGGTTCCCCAAACGTTTGGCACACTACAAAGAAATCTATATTGGTCATACCCCGGTTACCAGAATCGGAAAAACCGTACCAGTTAGAGCTGTAAATGTTTGGAATGTGGATACTGGAGCAGCTTTTAAAGGACCGCTATCTGTAATTGATATAGATTCAAAGGAGGTTTGGCAGAGTGATCCCGTACACACCCTATATCCAGGGGAAAAGGGCAGAAACTAAAATTAAGATCGTTTTCGGCCTATTTTCAGCATATTAATGACGAACTTTGAAAAAAATCCAACATGTCCGAGAAAAATATCCGACTTGAAGTCATGCAGGCCGTTGAACCTAAAGTAACAGGTTTTATGGAGTCCTTTCTTATCCCTATAGAAGACATTTGGCAACCAAGCGATTTTCTTCCGGATTCCCAAAGTGAGGGATTTTTTGATCATTTGCATCAGATAAGAGAAGAATCGAAAGAGCTTGGATATGATTTTTGGGTGACCATGGTAGCCGATACAATTACGGAGGAAGCGCTTCCCACCTATGAAGCCTGGCTGATGGATGTTGAAGGGATCAACCAACATACCGAAGAACCAAATGGGTGGTCTCAATGGGTAAGGGCATGGACTGCTGAGGAGAACAGGCATGGAGATGTTTTAAGTAAATATTTATACTTGTCTGGTAGGGTGAATATGAGAGAAGTTGAGATCACAACCCAGCATTTGCTCACCGACGGTTTTGACATTGGTACGGACAGGGACCCGTATAAGAATTTTGTGTATACCTCTTTTCAGGAACTGGCAACAAATATTTCTCATAAAAGAGTAGGCCAGATGGCTAAGAAAAAAGGAAATGTCCTCCTCGGAAAAATGTGCACCATAATAGCGGGAGACGAAATGAGGCATCATCTGGCCTATAGGGAGTTTGTAAAGACCATAATGGACTATGACCCTAACGGAATGATCCTGGCATTTGCGGATATGATGAAGAGAAAGATTGTGATGCCTGCACATTTCTTAAGAGAATCTGGTGAAAGTATAGGAGTTGCGTTCGAAAGTTTTTCCAATTGTGCTCAGCGCCTTGGGGTATACACTGCACAAGACTATGTAGAGATACTCAGGAAACTAAATGCCTACTGGGAATTGGGCAACTTGAGAAGCTTGTCTGGCGAGGCTGAGAAAGCAAGAGATTACTTAATGAAACTTCCTGATAGGTTACAGCGGATAGCCGAGAGAATGAAATTTCCGGAAAAACAGTATCAATTTAAGTGGGTAGAGGCTAACGGCATACTATAAAATAAGACCGATGTCAGTTTGAGCGCAGTCGAAAACGACAAGGTACCGACCATAAAAGCATTCGACTCCACTCAATATGACATCTTTATTCAGATCCCAAATTTGGTGATCTTTATAATTTTATAGCTTCCCGTGGTCATGTTCTTCCTGCCATTTATAGAGCTCTTTCCATTTGTTCTCATAGCACATCTTGGCTTGCATTGGCCATGATGCCGGGTCGTGAACCTTATAACGCTCTCCTCCTGAATCTAATACCTCCTGGCACTTGGCTACCGAAGTCTCGGATAACGCCCTCCAGGTTTTAATATCAAAGTTGTGAAATAACCCCTCTATTTTTGGGCCAATTCCCTCTACAATTTTAAGATCATTTTCTTTTATCCTTTTTCCGAAAGCAGCACTTGCGGCCGCAGCATCAAAAGCGATGGGTGGAGCAAAGGAAGAAGCAATACCTTCAGACAACTTTTGATTACAGGCTTCAAGATCGGCCTCCAATTCGGCGTTTTTATCCTTAAGTGCTTCAAGGTCCACAGAATTGTCTATTGTTTTACTGCTGTTTGTACCCAATAAATACCCTAAAAGAGCACATAGAGCCCCCACTAAGAGAGGAATAAGCCAGCACCAGATGTTCATATTTTCAAAATCCATTTGTGTATATTTTAATAGTTAGTTATTTAGTGTTACTACGGTTCTCCTGTTTTTTGCCCTACCTTCTTCAGTATCATTACTGGCGATAGGGTCTCGAGGGCCTTTGGAATCGGCTTTAATTTTTGTCGCTGCAATCCCGTTGTTGGCTAAGTAAGATTTGATAAAGTCTGCCCTTTCCTGACCCAGTCTGATATTGTCTCTTCGCTTACCAACATTGTCTGTATCCCCTATAACATCGCATCTGGCACCTTTTACTTTGTCCAGGTACCTGCTAATGTCTGCTACCTTTTGCCTTTGACTGGCATTGAGATTAATTGTAGCCTCACCGGTATCGAAGTAAAGCACTAAGGGATCTGCCATAATCTTCTGGAGCAAGGCGCTCATTTCTTCTTCCAGGGTGGCCGACTTTTCACCTAAGCTGTAGCCAACCGGGCCGAGAAAAATTTTTCCTTCGGCGACCATATCGGGCATTAACTTCCCATCTATATTTATTTGATCAGAAGAAATTTCCTGAGAAATGAAATAGTTCTTTACTGCGTTTGCCCTTGCAAACCCTAAATTTGGGAAGGCCGTGGGGTTCTTTTCGTCGTTTTTATAAAGCCCAACAATGTTGATTACCTTATTGGCATTCTCAGTCAGGAAATTTTTAAGCCCTGGAACGATTGCGTCCTTTACATTTTGCGACAAGGGTTCCAGGAAGGATGCTGAAGAAACATTAAAATTAAAGTTGTCTTTTAGGTTGTAGGCAAAATCCCCATCACTAAATGAAAACGGATAGGACGTGGCCTCCGGTACTGTTGGTTTCACCATCTCACTCTCAACGGCCGCTTCTTTTTGATTTTCTGCGTTGCACTCACTGCAATACATGACATAGAAGTAAATTCCGGCAAGAATGACAATGATAATACCAATCAGATTGGTAGTTGTTTTTGTCATAATGGATTATTTAGTGTTCAACATACAATGTATTAAAAAAAACCTTAAATCCTATTAAATTGTTATACTTTAAATCCTACTTTTCAGGCAGTTAACCTCCTAAATTCGTGGAGGGATAAAACGGTTTTTGAAGACAAAAAGTAGATAGTAATTAGCCAGTTATACAGTTTTTCGGACCAACTATACTTTTCTAAAGCCAACTTAAGGGAATAAGTATGACATTAGTGCCAGGAAATAAGATGAAGCCCTGTTTCTCCCGACAAGGATCCGGCATTGGAACGGGGTTTTAGTCCTCTTCATAATATTCACAATAGTTTGAATTAGTTTAGTTTGGTTAGTTTGGAAAAACCCGCTGTTATGCCATGTTCCATAACGGTGGGTTTTTTTGTGGCTAGAATAGCTTCTTATCATTAATTCTTCCACCTCTGTAACAGGAGGAGTAAAGTCATTAAACTTTCTTTGAAGAAAAATAATCTTGAAGAAATTTCTAGATCTGCTGAGGCGGTTTTTTCCTAGATTCCATTTATACAGATTCAACACCCAATCGTATAAATTATCAAACCAATTGTACAATACCCCAATGTGGGAGTCAATTTATAGAGTACTTTAGATAAAGATTATTTAGAACAGCACCATGAAAATGAAAGTATTGCGACATAAATTCATAAATTTTGTTCGGTTCTGCTGTATGGTGGTGGTGCTGGGAGCGCAGACTCTCCTTCAGGGTAGCTGGTCTGTGCAGGAAATTGAGCCGATCAGATCGGATAATCAATCAAATTGATTGTAGGCAATAATGCCACTGCCGATAGGGCAGATAGAAACTGAAAACTTAGAAACCCGCTGTATTTTTGGACTTGTTTTTCGGGGGAACGAACAAGTATTGAAAAGGCAGCGGATTTTTTTTAACAAACCCCAAAATGTTACCGATATGAGAACAGCTGAAAAATTTCCGGCATATGTATTGTTAATATGCATGCTATTATTGAGTGCTTGTGGAAAGGATGGCAAAGATGGTAATGCCAATGTGCAAACCTATATATTAAATATTTCTGACGAAACAGAATTTGATGTGTCCCTTTCCTTACCTCTACCAGAATTAACGCAAGAAGTTATAGACAATGATTTGGTTGTTGTATATGCCAGGTTCGAAAACGACCCAATTTTATATGCCCTACCCAGAGCAGCTATGCCGGCAAGCAATCATCCTGAGGCTTTCAGTATAGCTGTGGGACTAGATCCTCAAAGAATCATTTTACTTTTTAGAGAACCTGAGGGGGCAGAATTCAGTATATTCTCAGATCAACTAGAGCAAGTGAAAGTGGTCATAGCAGAAGCTACGAACACAACCACCCGAACGGTCACTGGCAATCTCTAGCGCCCGAAAATGGTGAAAACGCTATAAGTCAAACTTTATACCCTGGGCCAGAGGGAGCTCCGTAGTATAATTAATGGTGTTGGTTTGCCTTCTCATATAGATCTTCCAGGCGTCAGAGCCAGATTCTCTTCCTCCCCCTGTTTCCTTTTCTCCACCAAAAGCACCTCCAATTTCAGCCCCGGAAGTCCCAATGTTCACATTGGCAATACCACAATCACTACCTGCTGCAGATAAAAATCTTTCCGCTTCGCGCAAATTATTTGTCATAATTGCAGAGGAAAGTCCTTGCACCACACCGTTTTGGATTGCAATGGCATTCTCTACTTCACCCGAATATTTTAGCAAATATAATACAGGAGCAAAGGTTTCATGCTGCACAATTTCAAAGGAATTATCGGCCTCTGCTATGGCTGGTTTTACATAACAACCGCTCTCATAACCTTCCCCACTTAGCAGGCCTCCTTCCACTATTAATTGTCCGCCTTCTTCTATTACTTTCTCCAATGCATTCTGGTACATTGCTACCGCATCAGTATCAATAAGTGGCCCTACATGATTGCTTTCATCCAGGGGATTCCCAATTCGCAGCTGTTTATATGCATCGACAACTGCCTCCTTTACCTTGTCGTAAATAGACTCGTGAATAATTAATCTTCTGGTAGAGGTACAGCGTTGTCCGGCGGTGCCCACGGCACCAAAGACCGCTCCGATCACGGTCATTTTTATGTCGGCATCGGGAGTAACGATAATTGCATTGTTTCCTCCAAGCTCAAGAAGTGATTTCCCCAACCTTGCCGCTACGGCTTGCGCCACAATTTTTCCCATTCTAATAGATCCAGTAGCCGAAACCAAAGGTATCCTGGTATCATGGGTCATGAACTCTCCCACCTTATAATCCCCATTGATAAGGCACGAAATGCCTTCGGGTAAATTGTTTGCCTTAAAAACGGAAGCAGCAATACGCTGACAGGCTATTCCGCATAAAGGTGTTTTTTCGGAAGGTTTCCATACGCATACATCTCCACAAACCCAGGCGAGGGCTGTATTCCATGCCCAAACCGCCACTGGAAAATTAAAGGCGGAAATAATACCTACAACACCCAAGGGATGGTATTGTTCATACATTCGGTGACCAGGTCTTTCAGAATGCATGGTTAGTCCGTGTAATTGTCTGGAGAGGCCTACAGCGAAATCACATATGTCTATCATTTCCTGTACTTCACCCAGGCCTTCCTGATAGGACTTTCCCATTTCGTATGAAACTAATTTTCCTAAGGGTTCTTTTAATTCACGAAGTTTTTCTCCAAACTGACGAACAATTTCCCCTCTTTGTGGCGCCGGCTTCTTACGCCAAACTTCGAAGGCCTCTGATGCAGTTTTCATTACCTTTTCATAATCCTCCTTTGTGGTGCTTTTTACCTTTCCAATAAGTACACCATCTACGGGAGAGTAAGATTCGATTATTTCTCCGGAAGAAAAGTTTGCGGCACCGGTTGAGGTTCCTTCGTTTATATCTTGAATCCCTAATTTTCTGAGGGCTTCGTCAATTCCGAAATCAGTTGCAACTACAGACATTTGTAACGCTTTTAAGATGTTTTGTTAGATTTTTTGCAAAGCTACGAATATTCGTAGTTTCCAACAGCGAGGATAGGAGATATGTTTGCGGAACTTATTTAATCAAAATAAGCAGCAGCGCTACCAGTGCAGGAAGTGCCTGAACAAAGAATATTTTTTTATCGGCCGTCAGGGCTCCATAGATTCCGGCAACGCTTACGCAGCCTAGGAAGAACATGGAGACATAGCTGTTCCATTCGGGGTTTTCAATTAAAAATGTCCACAATAGGCCTGCAGCGAGGAAACCATTATATAGCCCTTGGTTAGCAGCCAAGGGTTTCGTAGGTTCAAATAATTCAGGCGGAAAGTTTTTAAAGACTTTCCTCCCCCTTGTAGTCCAGGCAAACATTTCAAACCACATGAAATATAAGTGTAACAGGGCTACCAGGGCAATAAGAATTTTAATGATCAGTTCCATAGGCTAACTTATTCCTCAGCGATAAAACGTTCATCCGCTTCCATAACCGTTCCGCAATTATCACAGGTTCTGAGCGCTTCTGATTCGTAAAAGTGCTTGAAATGTGCTAAAAAGTCCTTTTCGATATCCTCCAAAGTGAAATAGGCCTCATAAAGTTTATGATTGCAATTATCACAGAACCAAAGCAGTCCGTCATCTACTTGCATTGATGCGCGCTTACGCTCCACTACTAATCCAATAGAACCCTCATAACGCACCGGAGAATGGGGAACCTTGGCAGGATGCAGGTACATGTCACCTGGCCCCAACTTCATAGTTTTTTTTTGTCTGTCTTCCTGAATATGGATAGCTATTTCTCCTTCCAATTGATAAAAAAGTTCTTCGGTTTCGTTGTAATGGTAGTCCTTTCTTGCATTAGGCCCTGCAACGATCATTACAATATAATCGCCCGCTTCTTTATACAGATTTTTATTGCCAACCGGAGGTTTTAAACTGTCCCTATTTTCTTCTATCCATTTATTCAGATTGAAAGGGGGTTGTATGGGCATGGTATTTAAGTTTAGAGTTATGAACTGGAGAGGTATTGAGGTACAATCCAATTACAGAAACAACAAACTTAAAGATAAGAAAAGTATCCTAAGGAATTTAGCGATAAAACAATTGGGTAAAATAGAAATTACCATCGGCGTCTTTCTTTACGCTCACAGCAGTATGTGTAAAATTGCCCTCCATGGTTTTCCTGTGATCTGTACTACTGAGCCAATTCTCGAATGCTCCTTGAGCAGAATCAAAATCTTTTGCCACATTCTCGGCCACATATTCCGCTGAGGTCTCGGATGAAATGCTGGTTGCCCTGGCGCTAAAATTATCATGATTTAGGCTGCCTTTGGCAATCATATAGTCCGTATGATTGTTGGCATATTCGTAAGCCACAGCACTAAATTGCAAAGCATTGTATCCCAGAGAACTTCTATGAGAATTTACGATTCCCAGAAGTTCTTGTTCTACCTCAACAGCGTTTTCGGCTTTCGGTATATCTGCATCTGAAATGGACTCTTTACTACAGGAGCTCGCCACTAATACAAATAAAACCGAGAAAGCACGGAGCAATCTCATTTTCATATTGTGTTCTATCTGCTAAGTAGGAAGAGAAGAAAGGGGTGTTTCTCGTAAATTCTTAATTCGATCGAATCAAGAGAGTAATATTAAAGAAAATAAAGGCAAGGGCCATTAAAAACCCCTTTTTTTCGATGAAATGCAGCTCTATTTTGCTGTTTGTCGTCCAACTACAAGTTAATTTCGTTTAAAGGATTTTTTAGTTCATATACCTTCATTCTATGCCTATTGATCATACTTTTTCCAGTGCTTACATCAACACTCTAGTACCAAACCGGCTATCTTTACGTATATAAAAGAAATACGTTTTTATGCAGATCAAATCGCTTGTTTATACGCTTATCTTTTTCTTTATTCTTAGTTGTACTTCAAAAAAAGAGGAATTTCAAAATACATATGACGACATTAGTAACTACCAGGATTATATTCTGGAAGTATCTCACGGAATTATTTCTGCTAGATCTGATGTAAGGGTGGTATTCAAACATCCGCTTGAATCCTGGAACCCTGGAGACGAACTAGACAATAAACTTCTTAGGGTGTCGCCAAAAATCAAAGGGAAAGTTGTCGCCCTAGATAATAAGACCCTTTCCTTTGTCCCGGAAAATGGATTTAAACAGGATACCGAATATCGGTTTACCCTGGACCTGGAAGCTTTACTAAAGGAGGTTCCCGAAGCATTAGAGGCCATGACTTTTGGGATAAAAACCCTTAAACAACAGTTTAATGTCTATACTAATCCCATACAGTCGTATTCAAAGGCCATTCAGTATATCGAAGGCCAGATACGAAGTTCGGACCACCTTGCTTTGGCTACGGTGAAAGAGCTTGTAAGTGTAGAGCGCAATGGTAAAAGTGTTGATGTGGTTTTTAACGAGGCCGTTAAAAGCGGAACCCAATTCGAATTTAAGATTGACAGTATTCAACGTTTTGCAGAGGACTCAGAACTCAAAATTAGCTGGGATGGGTCTAAATTTGACATTGAGAGTTCTGGCAAGAGCTTTATTAACATTCCAGGCAAGAACAACTTTTCTGTACTTGGAGTCAGAGTAGAAAGAGGGAGCGAACAACATCTGTTAATAAACTTTTCAGATCCCTTAAAAAAAGGTCAGAATTTTAAGGGCCTTGTAGTCCTTGAAGGAGATAACTCTCCTAAATACTTAATAGAGGGTAATAGCCTAAAGGTATACCCTTCCAAAGAGATCAACGGAGTATTTCAATTGGAAGTTTTTGAAGGAATTGAAAGCGATGCCGGATTTAAGCTTAAAACAAAGTACGAGGAACGCGTAGCTTTTGAACAACTTAAACCTCAACTAAGATTACTTTCCAATGGGAGTATATTGCCTTCATCGAGCAACTTGAAGATCAATTTTGAAACGGTGAATCTCAAAGCCGTAGACGTCTCTGTACTTAAAATATATCAGGACAATATTTTGCAATTTTTACAGGGAAACAACCTCAAAGGCTCTTATAACCTCCGCAGTGTTGCAAGACCTGTGGCTTCAAAGAAAATAGTACTTCAAAACAATCTATCTGCTTCAAATGGAAAATGGGCAGCACATGCCCTTGACTTAAAGTCCGTAATAAGGCCAGAGGTAGGAGCAATTTACAGGGTAGAATTTAACTATAGACCTTCGTACAGCACTTATGAATGCACCGTTAGCAATTTTGAAGCGGAATTGGAGGATGCCGCGAATTATGATGAGGAGCAAGAGGATAGTTCCTGGGATGGAGTGGAGAATTATTATCAGGATTACTACTATAATTATGACTGGAATGAAAGAGAGAACCCCTGTCATACTTCATACTATTACGACAAAAAGGTGGGAACAAATTTACTGGCCTCCGATATTGGAGTTACCATTAAGAGGGGAGTAAATAAAAGCTATTTCGTTGCTGTAAACGATATTCTCAATACCAATCCTATTGCGGGAGCTAAGGTCACTTTTTACAATTACCAGCAGCAAGCCATAGGGAGCATTACCACCGATGCAGATGGTACTTCAATTTTTGATTCTGAGAAGTTAGCCTATTTTGCCATTGTCGAAAACAACGGACAAAAAAACTACATAAAACTCAATGATGGTAATGCACTTTCTGTAAGTAAGTTTAAAGTCTCAGGGATGGAACTCAAAAAAGGAATCAAAGGATTTATTTTTGGGGAAAGAGGAGTTTGGAGGCCAGGAGATACCATTTACCTGTCCTTCATGTTGAACGATAGGGATAACCAACTCCCAGACAACCATCCCGTAAAACTCGAACTTTTAGACCCGTATAATAAGGTTGTCCACAGGGAGGTTAAAACAGCCGGAGTGGATAATTTCTACAATTTTCCATTGAAGACCGATGAAAATGCCCCTACTGGGAATTGGCTTGCAAAGGTTAGCGTTGGAGGGGTTTCGTTTACCAAAACGGTAAAGATTGAAACCATAAAACCAAACAGACTAAAAATTAAAACTGATTTTGAAGAGGAGCTCCTAAGTGGGTTTAAACCCATAAAGGGAAATATGCAGGTGAATTGGTTGCATGGGGCTATTGCTAAAAACCTCAAAGTGGATGTCAATGCAAAATTTAATGCCCGTACCACCGTTTTTGAATCCTACCCAGGATACACCTTTGATGATCCTACGCGGCCATTTTCACCGGAAGAACAGATCGTATACGACGGAACTTTAGATGGTCAGGGCAGGGCTAATTTTTCTATGACTCCACAATTGAGCAAGAAGGCTCCGGGGATGTTGACGGCTGCTTTTATCACAAAGGTCTATGAGAATGGAGGGGATTTTAGCACAGATGTCTTTACCAAAACATATGCTCCATATAAGACTTATGTGGGTCTCAGTGTTCCTAAAGGAGATAAGACCCGAGCTATGTTACTTACAGACACCAAACATGCATTTGAGGTTATTTCGGTAGATGAAAAAGGCAACCCTAAAGCAACGAAAGATTTAAAGGTGACTATACATAAAGTAAACTGGAGATGGTGGTGGGACACCTCTGCAGATAACCTTTCGAGTTTTAGCAGTAGTAACTATAGGGAAAAGGTTTTAGAAACTACTGTGAGCACGGGGGCCGATGGCAAAGGCACTTTTGAATTTGAGCTTAAATACCCCAATTGGGGCCGATATTTGGTAAGGGTCGAAGACGAAAATGGAGGGCATGCCAGTGGTAAGGCCATTTATATAGATTGGCCGGGTTGGGCAGGCAAATCGAGAAAAAATGACCCTTCGGCGGCTACAATGCTGGTCTTTTCCACGGATAAGGAAAATTATAATGTGCAGGAAACCGCCACCATAACATTTCCAAGTTCTGAAGGGGGCAGGGCCCTGGTTACCATCGAGAATGGAACAGAAGTATTGGAGTCTCTTT
>JBFOMC010000245.1:0-2932 GCA_040830565.1 Flavobacteriaceae bacterium | reverse complement strand
TTACAGATCCCGATGGAGAAACGATAAATCAAGACAACATCTATGTTTCTGTAGATTATTTAGAAGGTTTAGACGAGGTAAATAAGTCTTTAGGGCATCAGCAGGTTTCCGCGGCTGTTACCGGGAAAGCCCTTGCCTTGGCAATGGATTGCAAGACATGTCATAAAGAAAAGGAAGCGTCTATTGGTCCAACCTATTTAGATATAGCCACTAAATATAAAGATGATCCTAAAGCCATGAGCTATTTGCAGACCAAAATCATTGAAGGAGGTAGTGGAGTTTGGGGGGAGGTTACGATGCCTGCGCACCCCACAGTTACTCAAGATGAGTCAAGGCAATTGGCTCTTTACATACGATCTTTGGCAGATGATGGGTCTAGAAAAAAATCCTTACCGGCTGAAGGGCAGCTCATACCTAATCCAACCCAAGGCACCCAAGTAATGGTACTTACCGCTAGTTACACAGACGGGGGAGTAGGAGAGGCCAGGCCTTTGACCGGAATGAAATCTATTAATTTGATGGGGAGTACCGTACCTTTTACACCAACCACTAAAAACCAGGGGATGATGACGATCGCTTTTAACGGCATGGATCTTCTTATAGTACCTCCCACAGAGTGTTGGTTCGCTTTGGAGGATATTGATCTTACGGGAGTTAGATCTGTTGGACTTGGTGTTGGTTGGCAGGCACCTCCCCCCACAGGCCTGGACTTTGAAATGCGCTTAAATGCACCTGATGGTACCCTTATCGGAACCGGTACCATGCCCAAACCTGCCGCAGGGCAACCCGGCGGATTGGTACCGATTAAGTTAAGTTCTGCTATCAATGAGAAGGCAGAAGAAATCTATTTTATTTACAAACCTCGTGAGGGCGAAGACCGGGGTTCTGCCCCAGTGGCACTCTCCAGTGTTACCTTCGACAGTAAATAAAAAAGGATAAGAGATAATATCATACCGCCTGCATAGGTATTAATGTAGGCGGTATTTTTTTAGCCGCTATCTTAACTCTTTGATAGCTATGTAAAAGTTTTTGTCAAACTCAGGAATTTGGCCGGCCTTAATGTTTTCGCTTTTCCAAGTTGAATTCGGGAATATCCAGTGTTCCTTATCGGCCAGGAAGATCCTAAGCGGCATATCAAAGTCCTCTACCACATGGGTATACCGATAACTTAGCTTATCGCCTTCAAGTTTGTACTCCAAAAGAGGAATTTTCGTAGTCCTCAAATACTGATTAAAGAATGCAGAAAGGTCTTTTTTAGTTTGTTTACTAAGGTAATCTTCTATTTGATCGGTAGTAACGGTTTGGTGATAAAACTCCTTGTTTAATCCTCTGAGTACTCTCCGCCACTTTTCATCGTCTTCAATAAGTTGTCGTAATGTATGGAGCATGTTGGCCCCTTTGTAGTACATGTCTCCCGAACCTCTATGGTTTACCCCATATTGACCTATAATGGGCTTATCATTTTTAATGTTGGCTCTTGTTCCAATAACATATTCGGAGGCTATTTCTGTCCCAAAATGATAATCAAGGTAAAGATTTTCGGAATAAGCGGTAAAACCTTCGTGTATCCACATATCTGCAATATCCCTATAGGTGATGTTGTTTGCGAACCACTCATGGCCGGCTTCATGAATAATGATAAAGTCGAATAACAAACCCTTTCCAGTTCCTGAAAGGTCGTGCCCCAGGTATCCATTTTGATATTTGTTGCCGTAGGTTATAGAACTTTGGTGTTCCATACCCAGATAAGGTACCTCGACTATTTTGAAACTATCTTCATAAAAAGGGTAGGGGCCAAACCAATGTTCAAAGGCCTTCATCATCATAGGAGATTGCTTGAATTGTTCCTTGGCTTTATCTAGATGATCCTTTAATACCCAGTAATCCAGGTCGAGTGATCCTTTTTCTCCAGCAAATTTTTCTCCGAAATGCACATAATCACCAATATTGACATTAACTCCATAATTGTTTATCGGATTTTTAACGTACCAATGATAGGTCTTTAATTCCCCTTTTTCCTCAACTTTTCTTAGGCGTCCGTTTCCTACGCTAACCAATTCTCTGGGGGCTGTAATACTGATGGCCATACTATCCACTTCATCGTACATATGATCTTTATTTGGCCACCATACGCTGGCACCAAGTCCCTGACAACTCGTAGCGATAAAGTGTTTGCCATTCTGGTCTTTTTTCCATGAAAATCCTCCGTCCCAGGGCGCACGCACGGCCTCTTTGGGGTTTCCTGAATAGGAAACAACAAGCTCGTTTAAAGCTCCTTTTTTCTGAGGTTTCTTAAGCTTTACAAAATGTGCATTACCTATAGTCTTGTACTTCAACGTCTTACCATCCTGAGTAATTTTTTCTATTTGTAATGGCGGTTGGAGGTCTATTTGAAGCACGTTGTTTTCATCAAGTACGGTGTATTTGATCGTATTGGTCCCTGAAGTGAATTTTTCTTCGGGTTTAACCTGTATATCCAGATGATAGAAATTAAGGTCCCACCATGCGCGTTCGGGGGTAATGCTACCCCTTAAACTATCTTGTTTGGTAAATTGTGATTCCTGGGAGTAGCCAATGCATGAAAGCACTAGAAAAAAATAAATAAGTCTGCGTTTGATCATTAATTTAGTTTAAAAGGTAGGCAAACTCACTGCCCTTAATTATCTTCTTGAAATCGTTCGTGTTCAAAAGTTCGTATACCGCCTTTTGCTTGTCTTCCTGATTGGTGTAATAGGATTTCGTGATCAAATAGCCCATGGTATAGCCCAGATCGTATGGTCTATCCTCAATATCTCCGTTGTAGAGCCATCTAGAAAAGTCGTTGGTAAAGAGATCTGCCTTAAGATCTGCTAGGATCTTGTTCCGGTTTTCGGGTTCATCAAGATAGCTCAGATTGTGGTTTTTAAGCTCCTCCCCAGAGCAGAGCTCAACA
>JBFOMC010000244.1:0-2237 GCA_040830565.1 Flavobacteriaceae bacterium | reverse complement strand
TTTCTTTTCTGTTTTGGAAGATAGATCTCCGGGTTGGTAATAATTAGGCGGAAAACCATTCAGCTGCCTCCACAGTTCGAACCAGATCGGAACATCCTCTAGTAAGGCCAGAGTTTTGGCTCCAGATCCTACTCGTATATCCTTAGGCCATGTATGGTCATCCTGATCCGGAGCAAGAAGTATGCGATATTTGCCATTATCACTTATAAACGTCTCTATTGCTACCACTTTTCCACCATAAGTTCCGTAAGAAACATTGGGCCAGCCGCTAAATATAATTGCCGGCCAACCGTCAAACTGTATCCTTACCTTTTCTCCAACATGAATTAATGGTAAATCTATTGGCTCCACAAAAGTCTCCACAGCCATTTCGTAGTCCGAGGGCATTATGCCTACCAAACGTTCTCCTTCCTTAAAAGTTTCTCCAACTCCAGCCCGTAGGGCCCTATTAATAAAGCCGCTTTGAGGAGCTCTAATATAATATAGATCATTTCTCATTTCGTAGTTGGTAAACTGACTCTCCAATTTGGTGACCTGAGCTTCCGAATCGAACTGATTAGACTGAGCAGTGAATTTATCGCTCTCTGCTTTTGAAATCTTATCTGTATACTCTGCCTGGACTCTATTTACTTCTACTTCTGCATTGATGACGTTATTCTTGGCGGCCAGCAGCTTATTTTCCTGTGAGATGAGTTTGGCTTGCGCTTCCTGAAGTTTTAGCCGTTTCTCCTCAACGTCTGTCATGGCTTTAAGACCTTCTTTTTGCAGTTGGGTAACCCGGTTAAACTGTCTTTGCGCTATTAAAATATTGGTGTTCGCAGCTTCAAGATCTATGCTATCGCTCTGTACTTTTAACTTAGATTGGAGCAGCTTATTAGACGCTTGCTTCAATTTTAACTGACGCTCATTTTTTAGGGCAACAATCTGATTGTTTAGTGCATTCACTTTAGCTTCATAGGAAGTAACCGCCATATTCTTTGCCTGAATTTGCCTTCCTGTTCTCTCAACCAACCTCGGGTCAAAATATTCGTTCTTAACCTCAGAAATGTAAAGTATGGTATCTCCTTTTTGTACAAAGTCGCCTTCCTGCACATACCACTTTTCAATTCTTCCGGGAATGGGCGATTGTATGGTCTGTGGCCTTTGATCTGGTTTTAGGGTTGTAAGGTTACCATCACCAGAAATGGTCTGCGTCCATGGCAGAAAAAGTACAATTACTCCAATAGCAGCAAAGACCATTAGGAAGCGATTAAAGTGCTTGTAATGTCTGGTATGAAATACTTTTTGGCCAGATTTAAAGCCTTTAAGGCTCACCCGCCTGTTAAGTTTATTATGAGATATATTTAACATCTTACTTTTTTTGGTTTACAATCTTGCCGTTCTCCATCGTAATTATTTGCGAGCATCGCTTTTCCCAATTCGGATTGTGGCTCACCACAATCAAGGCCCAGGGGTTTGAAGGATCGGTGAGAAAAT
The DNA here is from genome assembly GCA_040830565.1 of Flavobacteriaceae bacterium. GTDB lineage: Bacteria > Bacteroidota > Bacteroidia > Flavobacteriales > Flavobacteriaceae > JAFMPW01. The sequence goes on along the minus strand of JBFOMC010000244.1, from coordinate 761 downwards.
CCATAATTCTATTGGCCTCCTCGGGGTCAAACTGATCCAAGGGATCCTTAAGGACCAGAAGTTTGGGATTGCTTACAATTCCCCTGGCCAGGACTATCTTTTTTGAAATTATGTAGGGGATTTGTCTACCCTCAGGATATAACATAGTCTTTAAACCGTGAGGTTGTTCCTTAACGAATTGAGTGAGCCCGGTATTTTCAAGAGCCCAGTACACTTGCTCCTCTGTGATATTTTTATCTCCAAAGGTGATATTCTCTAAAATGCTTCCCTCGAAGGGTGATTCCTCTGCAAGTGATTGTCCGAGGTGTGACCGGTAATGGTTAAGGTGAATCGACTTTAGTGAAACGTTGTTTACGAAAATGTTCCCTTTATCCGGCTCAATAATTCCGGTAATTAATCGCAATAAGGTCGACTTTCCTGAGCCAGCCGTCCCATTGAGCAGAATGAGGGCTTTGGGGTTAATTTTTAGAGAAACCCCGTCAATGATTTTCTGGTCTCTTCCCGGAACACTGTAACTGACATTATTGAGTTCCACTTCAAAATTCTTATTCCCATTAAAAGGCATTTCCCCATCCTGTGGCTCAAGTTCCTTGTCTACGACCTGCCCGAGTTTTTCCAGAGAGGTAAGCAGATCGTAAAAAGTTTCTAGTCCCGTAATCAGTTTCTCTACGGAGCTGATGACGAGTAATATGATGATCTCTGCTGCTACGAACTGACCGATATTCATTTCCTGATTGAGCACCAATAAACCTCCTATGAGC
>JBFOMC010000243.1:0-23367 GCA_040830565.1 Flavobacteriaceae bacterium | reverse complement strand
GATCATTTTCAACGAAGGCAGAATCTGCGAAGTATTCATAAACATGACTACCAGAACCGCTATGAGGTATACCGCTACCATAAAAGGTACAAGGGCAGAAGCCACCTTGGCAATTTTAGTAAGGCCCCCAAAAATGACAAAGGACGTTATAACCGCCAACACGATCCCTATGGTCCACTTCCAATTTATTTCGCTCATCTCATATATGGTGTTCGAGGGTTCTACCACACTCATAAAGGTTTCTGTAAACTGATTGGCTGTGAAAACACCTAAAAAGCCAAAGAGACCACAAATGGCAAAGAATACAGCCAAGGGTCTTGCTTTCTCCCCCAGGCCTTTAGTGATATAATACATGGGGCCGCCCTGAAGTTTCCCATCAGAATCTGTTCCCCTGTACATCACCGCAAGGCTACAGGAGTAAAATTTGATCCCCATCCCGACCAAAGCCGTCATCCATATCCAAAAAACGACTCCCGGCCCACCGTCATGTATCGCAATGGCAACCCCTGAAATATTCCCCAAGCCAACAGTGGCAGCTACTGCCGCAGAAAGTGCTTGAAAAGAACTGACATCTCCTTTTGCGTTTTTATCATCATATTTACCCGCGGTGATGGCAATGGCATGCCCAAAATACCGGAAAGGCAAGAATTTGGAATAAAATGCCAGAAAAAGACCTCCTCCGATCAATAGGGCAAACATTGGCCAATTCACATATTGATTGGCGGCAACTAGAAAATCGTTAATTAGCTCCATGGGCCCGAAGGTATGCATTTTAAGGTTTTCTACATCCTGGGCTAAAAAAATAATTATCAATTCAAGTTTTGATAAAACCAAGAAACCGTTGTATCTTTGCCGTCCACATCGCGGGGTAGAGCAGTAGGTAGCTCGTCGGGCTCATAACCCGAAGGTCGCTGGTTCGAGTCCAGTCCCCGCTACAAAGAAAACCAGATAGGCAACTATCTGGTTTTTTATTGAGCAATTTCTGGAAGCTTGCTTTCATGAATTTGTGAAGTAAAAAAACTGACATGCGAAGCATGGCTGGTTTTCTTTGTAAAGCTACCCTCAAGGCCGATTCCCGAGGAAAGCGAGGGAATCAATCCAGGATCAGGGGTAGCCACAGAAGTTTCTCTTAGGTATTCCAAATCACTTAATACAATAAGTTTCATTTCGTATCTGAATAACAGTAACATATTACATTTTCTAGTATAGTATAGTCGAACTACCTAGTATTTACATCGGGTGATCGAGAATTTGATAAAGTGAAGAAGGGAATTTTTACTTTTGCACACTAATTTAAATATCATTGCACTACACATGATTGTATTTAAAAGATCCTGTTTCTTATCTATATTTTTTCTGGTAATGGCATGTACCGAGGATTCAAACAAGCTTGAGCTTACTACCGATGATATCATCACTCAAAACGATCCTCCTGCCGGTTTTTCTCTGTTACAAGTGGAAGACAAGACAATGAATGTTTCCTTAGATCCTACGCTAACCTGGGAAGAATCAACAGACCCAAATATGGATACTATTTTATATGACGGCTATCTATCAGATAATCCTAATCCTAACGAGTTAATTTTTCAAAGTTTGAGCTCAACAAATTTCCGAATTGATTCACATCTTTCACATCGTCAGAAATACTATTGGAATGTTGTAGCCAAGGATGGAAATGGGGGCGAAACAAATAGCACAACTTTTTCTTTTACTACACGAGATGTAAGAAGTAGTTTGGTAAATGAGAATGCTGATTTCTCGGAAAGAGATTTTTCTGAAGTAATAGGCTTTAAAAATAAACTTTGGTTAATAGGAGGTTGGGATTATGCTAACGGGCTAAATGATATATGGAGTTCCGTGGATGGCGATTCATGGGTTTTAGAAAAGGTTAATGCCGAGTTTAGCGCAAGGCTTTCACATGAAATAGTTGAATTTAATAATCAGCTTTGGTTAATTGGCGGATTCATTAGGACGGGGAATCAAGTATTAAATGATGTTTGGAGGAGTAGTGACGGAATCAACTGGAATTTAGTTACTTCAAATGCACCCTTTCCTCCCAGATTGGGACACTGTGCAGTTGTTTTTAAGAACAAAATATTTGTAATTGGTGGAAGAAATATTGATGGGCCTTCTAGTTTTAATTTGGGTGATGTTTGGAGCAGTCAGGATGGAATATCGTGGGAAAATGTCACCCCTCAAAATGCTTTTGCGGCAAGGGAAGTTCTACAACTTGCTGTCCTAAATGATAAGATGTTCTTAATGGGGGGGATTAGCCGTGATGCCAATGATTTTAATACTGTAAATCATTGGAGAGATATTTGGTTTACCAATGACGGAATTAATTGGGAAGTTTCGAATAAACAACTTCCGATGTTTGCACATAAGGATTTTGGGTTAAATAACTTAAACGGTAGGCTTTGGTTTATTGGAGGAAATTCTGAGGATTTTATCCTGTCCGACGAGGTGTGGTCTTCTCTAGACGGCGAAGATTGGATAAAGGAGGAAATGCTAGAAGTTACATATCCTACTGGATCTGTATCTTCGGCTGTTTTTAGTAATAAGATTTGGATTATTGCCGGGTCAACTTCATATCCATCACTACAAAAAAGTAATAGGGTCTGGCTAATAGAATAAGCAACTTTAACTGATTTGAAAATTGGCTTTCTTTGTAAAGCCACCTCCAAGGCCCTTTCCGAACCCACCGAAGTTTTTCACGAAGGCGGGGAGAGGGCAGCATCCAGGACCTCAAGGAAATTCCATCCCGATAGCTATCGGGACCAAACTCCAAATTCCAAGTGGTGTTTCAAGAGATTGCTTCTCCGCACGCAGGCAGATAGCAATGACGTTTCTAAAATCTATACTTCAATTTCAGCAGTACAAAGCGGGGCAACAGTCTGAATTCCGTGACATAACGGCTAATATCATTTAGAGAGAACGTTCTATAGGTTGCGGTATTAAACATATTATTTCCAGACAAGCCAACCTCAAGTTTATTTGGCTGTAAAACCCAACGTGCATTAAAATCTACAAAGTAATAGGTATTGCTTTCATTGTCCAGATTTCCAAAAAAATATCTTTCAGTTTTCAAATCAAAATTCATTTTGTTCGTCGCTAGCAATGATACATCTAAAAAAGAAACATTATCTGTAAAGGCGTTTGTTGTTCCTGTGGCGATTCGCGTTTTTTTCCAAGCTGTACCTACATGAAAATTCACTTTCCCACTAAACCCGGACCTTATTTGTAAACCATAATTATAGGCCTCCGAAACAATCTCCCGTAAAGCCGAACTGTTAACCACATTTTTAAGGTCAGATCTGGTATAGTCCAACTTCAATTTTAGATTAGAGGAAATGGCACGAATAAAAAAGTCCATATTGGCATTGAAGTTCAAAAGATCCCTGTCCTTAATAAGGAACCGTTCTGCCAAATTGTAGTTCTGAGCGACCAAAGTATTGCTCGAAAAGAAGTCGTGATTTCTGAGATATAAAAAAACGGTATTAACAAAGAACTTATCAGACCAATTCCCAAACTGATAACTGATCAGCAGATTGGAAGCATCGAGCTGATTAAAACTTGGTGTTCCCTTAGAAAAAGAGCGGAATCCTGTTAAGGCATAATGGTCATAAATATCCAGAATATCCACATTTGTAGTTGTAAAGGAGTAGTTTGCCTTGAAAGAGTTTTTCTTATTTGGAGCCCACTCAATACCCATCTTTGGATTTAAAAAAAAGGGGTTCTCACTTTGCATCTGGGAGGTCCACTCTAATGTATTGTTTAGCCAATGAAGATCTAAGCTTCCTAGAATACCAAATTGCCCTGCTTTCCAGGAGTATTTGGTTTTGAAATAAGCGTCATTAGAGCTGTATTCCAACCCATTTTGGTATCCATTTGGTCGATCTGTAATATCCCTACCCTCCTTTAGGACTAAATAAGAGGAAAAATCATCTTTTCGATACTGATCACCTAACTTAAGTTCTAGCAAATGTCCTTTGTCTTGCTTCTTCAGCAGATGAGCTTCTATTCCAGCAAAGTGCATTGTACTGCCACTGTTCTGCCCCACATTGTCAACATCACTATTCTGCGGGAATAGTTCCGGGTAAATGAACTGATCTATCGTATATTGTTGTGGAATATCTTCATAAATATATCGTGTTGTTAAAAGAAGAACATTGTTCTTGTTATATCGGTTAGTATAGGTAATGCTTCCATTCAAAAAGGTGTTTGAAGTATTCAGTATTTCTGTCATATTGCTAGAATTGAATACTAAGTTTGTACTACTCGAATCGCCGTTTTTATTAAAAGTCATTTCTGATTCAATCGATTCACTTGCCGAAGGTTGGATCGCTATCCTAAGCTTCCCAAAGCCATGGAGTGTATTTTTTAGCAATTCGCTGCTCTCCGAATTGATGAAATCTACTCCTTGAAAGTTTACAGCGGTGGTACTATTTCTGAAAAATCCATTCTCATCCCAATTGAGAAAACCGTTAGTGGTGATCTTTAAACCCTTGCGTGGATTTATGATCGCATTTAGAGATAAGAGTTCTGAGTTGTTAAAATTGGTTCTTTCCTTTTTAAAATTCAAAGGGACCGCCGAGAGTTGGAGTAAGGAATAAGCCCGCACCCCGTTGCCGATCGTGATAGCATCATCTAATACTAACGGATGAATTAAACCGCTTATGTTCCCCTTTGAATCCTCTCCGATATTATTGAGATTACTGTAGAAGTAGTATTTATGCTTCTTACCAAAATTCATGAGAATTGCGGACAACTCATATCGGGTTTTTGAACTAAGACCATAAGCCAATTCAACATTCCCGAACCATATGCGTTTTGCGGCCTCTTTTAACCTTAAATTCAATGCAGTTTTATTGCTACTGCTTATGTCTTTTAGCAACCTATTTTCAGTGTAATTTTCTATAAGTTCTATTTTGTCTATAGGCTCTGAGGGCATATTTTTGGTAATCATCTTATATCCGCGATCAAAAAAATCGTCTCCTTCTATCATTACTTTTTCAATTTCCTTATTACCTACTTTTATCGTTCCTTCCGAGTCTACTTCAACATAAGGCAAGTTCTTCAGCAAGTCCTCTACCACCTCCTCATTCCCTCTGATGAAAGCATCAGCACTAAAAATTACCGTGTCTTTTTTTATCAGTATCGGCCTGTCTTTAGCCAAAATCACCTCCTCAAGTCTAATAAGGTTTTTGGGCATCACTACGTCCATGTCTACCTCTTCATCCGCGACTGAAAATTCTATTGACCTAAGCTGCTTTTGGAAGCCAAGAGAGGAAAATTCTAGCTCATAGACCCCTCTATCTTTTATTTGAAGTGCGTACTTTCCCAACCCATCTGAGAAGGTATAGGCGATTATTTTATCGCTTGACGACCTGCAAACTACGCTTGCATCGGAAATTACCTCACCGGTTTCAGCCCTTATATTTCCTTTTATAAGGTACTGTCCATGAACCTTAAATGCGAGTACAAAAACGAACAGGAAGAATATCCACAATGCCTTCAATGATCTTTGTTCTTGGTGGTTTTAGTCTCTACTTTAATATTCGAAATATTGACCCCTCGCTGACTTTTTGTGAGTATTCTGGTAACCCTATCTCTAAGCTCGTTGTTCATACTATCGAGGAATTTGGCAGTGCGGGCCTCATACTCAGATTGAGTGATGTACCCTATATGAGGGTCAGGCAATACAATAATTTGTTTAAAAGGATAGGTAACCTTGGTAGAAGCAAGGTAAAATTGTCGATCCTCAGAATACATCTCCAATATAAGACCAGCTAAATTTCCAAAATGTAAAGGGCCAAAAGAGGTTGGAATCTCAGGCGCGAACCAGGCTATGAGATTTTGACCCCCATGATTCAATTTAGCCTTAAGACAGTGAAATGATTGTATCTTTTTGGAATCAGATGTTAGTTCCCATTTAAGCGAGTCGATCGTATCCATAATATACAGTTGTCTTTCTGAATTAAAATCGAATACCGTTTTTATGAATGTGTTGTTGAGCTTGTCTGTGTATATCCGATTTTCCAATGTATCTATGAAGACCGTATTTACAACGACATTGTGGTCATTGGAACTTTCTCCCGGAACCTCACTAACCTCTATGGATTTTGCCCCGGAGTTTATTCGATAAATAAAAACGGCCTTTGCATTATTGAATAGCAAAGTCGCTTTTACAAAACTGCTCCTGCTTAAATCAGTCTGTATAAGATCATAATCAACTTTAGCTTCGGATACAAAAGACTCTTGTGAGACCAAGGACCAAAAATTGAGCAAAGGGAAAATCCAGAAATATTTCATACAAAAAGAATTGACCAATGCCATCCGGAAAACTATCCGAATGGCATTTGAGGTACAAAATATCTAGAGCCCCAGGGCCTTTCGTAATTTGGCAATTAGATTTTTTACGGCATCCCCTATTTCTGAGCAACTTGCTGTTACTTCAGCGCTAATAGAAATGGTAGTCTCATGCCCGGAATTCGCTACTCCTATATCTCCTCCAACAGAGAAGGTGTGAGAGACCGTTACGGTTGCTGTAACTTCGCAATCGTCATCCTTGGTTTCAAATAGATCCTTTACTACGGTGGAATCAAAGGTTTGCATGTCCTGAAATGAATCATATTCCAGGACCACTTTTTTTTCAATAGCTCCACTGGTCTGTCGCAGGGTAATGGTAGGGTTTTCAAACGTGTTGTTAGCCGCAGAGGCAAGATTAATACTCAAAGCCCCTGCCAATAATAATATCATCAGTTTCTTCATTCTCTTATGTATTACGATTAATGTCTACTTTCAAAGTTTATGTCGTTGTTTCGACTTGTCCGACAACCAGGCCCGGTACAGTGTCCAATTTTTATGGCGCTGCATTTTATATAAGGCCAAAATAGATCGGTGAAACGCAAGAACATTGCAGTAACAAAAAATTTTTGAAGAAAGAGGGGAAAACCGGCCAGGACGCCAGTAATAATGGAAGAAGAATTCGCAAAAAAACCCCATAAATCAGGTTTATGGGGTCTCTTAGTCTTTTGTGTGCTTTAGAATCTATATCCTATACCTACACCAAATACCCATGGATTGATATCCACATCAGCGCCTACTGTAGCCCCCAAGGCAGTGGTGGCATTCACGGTGGCATCTGTCTGAATAAATATCTTTTTAAGATCGGCATTTAAGAACCATTGATCACTCAGATCAAAGTCTAAACCTCCTTGCAAAGCCAACCCAAGGCTATTGTCATAATCGACATCATCTGCCACCGGACCTTCATCAGCACCATAAAAAATGGTATAATTAACCCCGGCCCCCAGATAGGGTTTTAAAGCTCCACCCGTAAAGTGGTACTGCAAAGTTAAGGTCGGAGGTAGCAAGCGCACATCTCCCAAATTTATGGTACCCGCCGCAGTATTTATAGCTTCCACGTCGTGCTTTGACGTTCCGAGTATAAGCTCGGCAGCAATGTTTTCGGTGAAGAAGTAAGTGAAGTCAAGCTCCGGAATCACGGCTGTCGAAATAGCAACATCCCCACCAATGGTTTCGATTGTTGCGCCTTCGTCAGGGGTAACTACCAGGCCTCTAAGTCTGATTTGCCATTTGCTGAAATCTGATGAATCATCAGAACTGTCTTGCCCTTGGAGTCCGATACTGAACAAAAAGGAGACCATAAAAATTGCTGTGAGTTTTTTCATTTTAAGCCTTGTTTAAGTTAAACATCAGGCAAAATTAGACCTGAAAAAAAGGGCCAACGATGATAATTATCATTGATGAAATTTTGGGTGGGAAGAATTTGGCAGAGAACGAAATAAAGGAGCAAAGGACTTTTGGAAAAGTACTGATTTTGCTTTAAGATCGGCGCCTTTTTCAGAATCGGCACAAAAAACATTATGAAAAAAAATATGGTGTTTTGATATATAAAATCTATCTTAAATGAAATTTTAAAAGATTATTTTTATAATTAAGAAAATATGTTTACGAGATCCGCATGGCAGGGTTTACTCCTCTCAATATTTCTTCCGAGCTTTCTTTCATCCGGGCTCTTGGCCCAGTCCCCATCAGGAACATCCGGAGCCAATTCCGTCAGACCCAACGCCTATACCAACAATGAGCTAGATAGGCGACTTTGGACACTTTCTTTTGAAAAAAAATTGAGTCCCGAAGCAAGAAAAAAGCTCTTCTATTTTGACCATTGGGAGGCCAAAGGAATCATAAATGGCAAATACAAAATTGACAATGTCAATTACAGCTTGCACGACGATGCATTGGTTTATAGAGTGGCAAAAGATTCTCTGTTTTTGTTTGATAAGCAAAGCGTGGATTACTTTACCATCAATCACAAAGCATTTAAAAGGTACTATCTGGGGGGTGATATGGGGAATGTGTATTTGGAGCTGCTTTTTAAATCTTCTGACGAAAACACCCAGCTTCTAAAAAGACAGTACATTACCACCAGCCAGGGAGATGTTGATCCTCTTATGATGAAAAAAACCACTATAAAGATTACCAGAAACAAGGCTTACTATCTCGTCAGGGATGGCGGGTACCCGGTAAAAATTCGCTTAGCCAAAAAAGATATACTGGCAAGATTCCCAAAAAGGAAAAAAGACCTATTAGAATTCGCTTCAACAGAAAACTTGTCTTTTAGAAAGGAAGAAGATGTCTTAAAAATCCTGAATAATTTAAATAGCACAGGGACAAAAGCAATGAAATAATCCCTTCGGTTTACTTCTCCAAGCTGGAATCACCATAGGTAAATGCCTTTTATCTATTTTGTATCTTTCAATGCAAAACATCTAAACTCTTATGTATACCAGAAGAATATTCCCCGTTAGAGGCGTGATTAGGTGGACCAGGCGCCACATTATCCTATTCTTATTATTAGCGACAATCCCTGTCTTTTTGTTTGAAATTATGAGGTGGAAATGGTTACATGTTCCATGGTTACCTTTAGCAGTTTTAGGTACCGCCGTTGCCTTTATTGTAAGTTTTAAGAACAACGCCTCGTACGACCGGCTTTGGGAAGCTCGAAAAATCTGGGGAGGTATTGTCAACGCTTCCAGATCATGGACCATCATGGTAAAAGACTTTATCACCAACGCCCACGCGGTTAGTCCAAGAACTAATGAAGAACTGCACAAGATCCATCGGGAGATGGTACACAGGCATGTGGCCTGGCTTACCGCATTGCGTTACCAATTAAGAAAGGATAAACCCTGGGAATCTCACTTAAAAACCAATAAATCAAATCGTGAATTCAGAGAGAAGCAGCTTTTCGTTCATGAAGATGAGATCCCTATTGAAGAAGTTATCAAACCCTATATTTCTGAAAAGGAGTACGATGAAATATTTGCTAAAGGAAACCAAGCTTCCCAACTATTGGGACTTCAATCTAAAAGGCTAAAAGAGCTCAGGGCCGAGGGATTAATTGAAGATTTCCGACATATGGAAATGGCCAATATGCTCGTAGAGTTTTATGCCCTACAAGGCAAGAGCGAACGCATCAAAAACTTTCCTTATCCCAGGCAGTTTGCTACGCTTAATTACTTATTTGTCTGGATTTTTATTCTATTATTACCCTTTGGAGTAATGGAAAGCTTTGAGGTGATTGGAGGGCAAATAGTTGCAGACCTAACTGCAAATCCTGCCTATTTCGAATTTACTCAGAAACTACAGCTTTTTATAGGAAATCATTTTGTTTGGTTCTCAATTCCCTTCAGCGCTCTAATCTCGTGGGTATTTCACACGATGGAGGCCATTGGGGAAAACACCGAAAATCCTTTTGAAGGAGGCCCGAATGATGTACCAATCACTGATATGAGCAGAGGCATTGAAATAGATATCAGACAACTTATAGATGATACTGATATTCCTGAGGGGTATACGTGGAAAAATGATATCATCATGTAATAATCACTGCCAGCCGCGATGATATCAGATCTTTTGTCACAAATGATCCAAGGCCTATTACAAATGGTTTAAGGTGAGGATATTATTGATTAACTTTAGTAATTTTAGAAGTAAAGAAATTTCAATTGAAGCAGAAAGCCATTCTTATTGCCGTATTACTTCTTCTGACCGCTGTCATTTATGCTGTGATATCGGGAGTTTTTGATTTTAGCAAGGATACCTACACTGAACAACCGCTACCCGAAGTTGTGGATTACAACTTTGATATAAAGCCCATTCTTTCAGATAACTGTTATACCTGTCATGGCCCTGATGCCAATAAACGCAAAGCAGGCCTGCGTCTGGATATTGAGGAAATGGCATTTGCGGAGTTAAAAGAAAACCCTGGCAGACATGCCATTGTTACCGGCAAACCCAATCAAAGTGTCCTATACGAGCGTATCACCACTGAAGATCAATCTCAGATAATGCCTCCCAAGGATTCCAAGCTATCCTTAAGTTCATACGAAAAGCGACTCATAAAAAAGTGGATACAGCAAGGGGCAAAGTTTGAAAAGCACTGGGCTTTTATTCCCCCTCAAAAAACCGAACCTCCGCAAACGAACATAGTAGATTGGGTGCAAAATGAAATTGATGCCTTCGTCTTAAAGAAGTTAGAAGACAATAGTTTAAAGCCCTCCAATAAAGCAGATAAAGAAACACTGATCAGGCGAATTGCTTTGGATCTGACGGGGCTTCCTCCAAGCCTGGAACAAATGCAAGCTTTTGCTTCTGATAATTCAGACTTGGCCTTATCTAAGGCTATAGATACCTTTTTGGCATCACCGGCCTATGGAGAACGTATGACACAGATTTGGTTAGATATATCGCGTTATGCCGATTCTCATGGATATCAGGACGATAGCTATAGAACCATGTGGCCCTGGAGGGATTGGGTAATCCACGCCTTCAATAAAAATATGCCCTATGACGAGTTTTTAACCTGGCAACTGGCCGGAGATCTCCTACCTGATGCCACAAAAGAACAGATTCTGGCTACTGGTTTTAACAGAAATCATCCTATTACTCAGGAAGGTGGTGTTATTCAGGAGGAATATTTGTCTAACTATGTTGTGGATCGTACCAATACCCTTGGAAAAGGTATTCTTGGCATAACTCTGGAATGTGCAAAGTGCCATGATCACAAATATGACCCAATCTCTCAGGAAGAGTATTATGGCGTATATGCGTTCTTCAACAACGTTAATGAGAAGGGGTTACAAATGGATGCCGTACAGGCGGCCAATCAAAAATATTTCGCGGATCATCCCTATTTGACAATTACGGATGAGGAGACCGATGGCGTTTTGTCTTTTATAAATAAAAAGAAAGGAGAATCTGTAAATGTTATGATCATGAACGATTCCACGCCCAGGCAAACCTTCCTCCTAAACCGTGGAAATTACGATGAGCCTACAGATAGTGTGGATACCAAAACACCTTCGAGTATTTATCCGTTTTCAGAAGATTTACCTAAAAACCGCTTGGGGTTAGCCAGTTGGGTAACTGACCAAAATAATCCGTTGACTGCCCGGGTGTTTGTAAACAGAATATGGAGCATGCTTTTTGGCAATGGCCTGGTAGAGACTTCTGAAGATTTTGGAGTACAGGGAAGTCTACCTACCCACCCTAAGCTATTAGATTGGTTATCCAGGGATTTTATGGAAAACCAATGGGACATCAAGTATTTGCTAAAAAAAATATTGCTGTCTGCCACCTACCAGCAAAGCTCAGAACAAAATTCCGAACTGAAACGGCTAGATCCCAATAACAGATTGCTGGCCAAAGCTCCCCGATTTAGAATGAGTGGAGAAATGATTCGAGATTATATCCTGGCCACCAGCGGCTTGCTACATCAGGAAATTGGCGGCCCCAGTGTAAAGCCCTATCAACCTCCGGGTTTATGGGCAGAGACTAATGCCGGGGGTAACCGAGGGGTATTAACCACTTATGTGGAAGACGAAGGTGAAGATTTGTACAGGCGCTCACTCTATACATTTTGGAAAAGAACCTTACCCCCTCCAAGCATGTCGATATTTGATGCTCCCACCAGGGACTTTTGTGAGGTACGACGGCAGAAAACCAATACACCTTTACAGGCCCTCGCATTACAAAATGACATCCAGATATTAGAAGCGGCCAGGGTTCTTGCACAAAATATAGTTGCTTCACACAGCGATGAGATCCCCATGGTTAAGGAAGTATTTCAAAAGATACTAGCCAGATCTCCTAAGCCTGAAGAGTTTGAGCTCATCAACACCTATTATGCTGACACTTTTAAAAGGTATTCTGAAAGTGTTGAAGAAGCCCAAAAACTGGTGACCCTCGGAAACGCTACGGTACTGGATACAGATCCGGTAAAGACTGCTTCACTTATGCTTACCGCACAAGTTATCTACAATCTAGACGAAACTATTACCAAAGAATAGCGATCATGAAAAAAGACACATCGGAGCAAGAAAATCCATTAAAGGTAAACAGGAGACACTTCTTTTCCCAGTTAAGTGTAGGAATAGGTTCCTTAGCCCTGGGTTCCTTATTAATCCCTGATCTTTTTAAATCTAGCGCCCAAACTTTGGCAACTAATCCACTGGGTATTCCTCACTTTGCTCCCAAAGCAAAGCGAATTATCTATCTTTTTCAGGCCGGAGCCCCTTCGCAATTGGAAACTTTTGACTATAAACCAACCTTAATAAAGAGAATGGGAGAAGATCTCCCGGATTCTATACGGAACGGGCAGCGGCTCACAGGGATGACCTCAGGCCAGGAAAGCTTTCCTTTAATGCCTTCGGCCGCTAAGTTTAGGCAATACGGAAATAGCGGAGCCTGGATAAGCGACTTCTTTCCGCATATCGGCAAAATAGCAGATGATATTTGCATTATAAGGAGTATGCATACAGAAGCTATAAATCACGATCCCGCTATTACCTTTTTCCAAACCGGAAGTCAACAATCCGGAAGACCCAGTATGGGATCATGGATGAGTTATGGGCTTGGAAGTGAAAACAAAAACCTTCCGTCATTCGTAGTCTTAACCTCAAGAGGTAAGGGGAATAGCCAAGGTTTGTACTCTAAACTTTGGTCTAGTGGCTTCTTAGATTCAAAACATCAGGGGGTATTGTTAAGAGCGGGTAAAAATCCGGTATTATACCTCAATGACCCGGAAGGGATCTCCAGGTCTGATAAAAGGCATCTACTAGATCAGGTATCTTCTCTGAATAAATTACATCATGTAGAAACCGGAGATGATGAAATTGAATCTCGTATAGCACAATATGAAATGGCCTATAGAATGCAAATGTCTGTACCTGACGTTATGGATATCTCAAAAGAATCAGAGGCAACTATTAAGCTTTATGGGGAAGATTGCCAGGTGCCGGGTACCTATGCGGCCAATTGTCTTCAGGCTAGAAGGCTTGCAGAAAATGGCGTAAGGTTTATACAATTGTATCACCAAGGTTGGGACCAGCATGGAAATTTACCTAACGAAATGGCCGGACAAGCGAAGGACGTAGACAAGGCATCCGCCGCTCTTGTTTTGGATCTTAAACAACGTGGAATGTTAGAAGACACCCTGGTTATTTGGGGAGGAGAATTTGGGAGATCAAATTACTGTCAGGGTAAATTTGATCCAAAAAATTACGGGAGAGATCATCACCCCAGAGCCTTTAGTATATGGATGGCCGGTGGAGGAATAAAACCGGGAATTACGTATGGCGAAACGGACGAATTTGGATATAATATTATAAAGAACCCTGTCCATATTAATGATTTTCATGCCACACTTATGCATTCTATGGGACTTGATCACGAGCAACTGACATATAAATACCAAGGCCGACGCTTTAGACTCACTGACGTTGCCGGGAATGTGGTTAAAGACCTTTTAACTTAATATGACAGCTACTTCTAAAAAAAGATGGGTGGATTATCTCATCCTGGGACTCACCGTTTTTCTCGTTTTTTGCCTCTTATTTGAAAAACACATTCACCCTCCGACAATAGTCTTATGGCTTGGGAAATGGCACCCAGTGGTTTTGCATTTTCCTATTGTCCTGGTGATTGTGACCGTGATATGGCATCTAACAGGCAAAAAAGTTCCGTATCTATTACTTGCTGCCAGTTGTGTGCTGGCCCTAACTACTGCCATTACAGGATTTCTGTTAGGACTGGAAAATGGAACCAAGGGCGAGTTACTATTTTGGCACCAGTGGCTCGGAGTAGCTGTTGCGGTTGGACTGGTAATTTGGTACTGGCTAAGTTCTTCTAAAAACAATAATCCAATTATTACCAAAGGGATTGGGCTTATTCTTTTAGTTTTAATTGGTTTTACCGGGCATTATGGCGGAATGATCACCCATGGGGAGGATTTCCTGGCCTTGCCGAATTCCAGGAGGCCTGAAAAGATTCCTGCCAATCCCCTGATCTACCAACACATCGTTGGAAGAATACTGGATGACAAATGTATTAGTTGCCACAATCCAAACAAGTCCAAAGGAGAGCTCCTAATGACCAATCTTAGGCATGTCCTTAAGGGAGGAGAAAGTGGTAATACGGTTATTCCCGGAGTACCGGAAGAAAGTGAACTAATTCGGAGATTGCACCTTCCCCTGGAAGACGAAGAACATATGCCACCAGAAGGAGAAACTCCGCTAAGCTATTCGGAAATTGAGATCCTGGAACGATGGATTGCCTTAGGTGCCACAGATAGCTTGAGACTACAAGATCTGGATCAAAATGACCCCCTTGCGGTGCTGATCAATGAAATGATGGAGCCAGACCCGATAGAAAAATGGAATGCCTTGACTGTTTTGGCAGACAGTACTCTAGAACGCTTAAGTTCGGACTATGTGACCATAACCAGGTTAGCGAACACAACAAATGCCCTAAGAGTGGCTATGTACAAACCTCCGGTCTACGACCCCAAAACCCTGATGGATCTCAAGCCCATCTCCGAGAACATTGTAGAGCTAGACCTTAGCGGGCTCCCGATCGGAGCTGAGGAAATGGCCCTGGTATCAGGTTTTAGCAATTTGGAATGGTTAGAAATAGACCGTACTCCCGTAACCGATACCGACATTGATACCTTAAAAACATTGTCTAAGTTGCAACTGCTGAAGATTTTTGATACTAAAATTGGCGATAAGAGCATTGCCTTGTTGAACAATTGGGAAGACCTTCAACAACTGTATATATGGCAGACCAATATTTCAGAAGAGGCGCTTAATCTTCTGAAAGAGGAAAGGTCAGATCTGCGGATTAGTACAGGAATCGACGAAAGTCTAAGATCAGAATTTGCGGCCCTTGATTCAATTGTGGAGCCAGAGGAAAAATAGCAAAGTCTTATTGCTCCAAATTTTTTATCTGGAAGCTAAGCAATTCATTCTGATTGAATTCTGAAGTTACCTCAATAGGATTACAGCACACCTCACAATCTTCTACATACGTTTGTAGGCGGACGGAGCTGTCTAACAGCATGGAAATCTCTTCCCAACAATAAGGGCATTGAAAGAAGTGCTCAATCATAAAAGAAAAAAGAGTAAAGAAAATAGATAAAAGACTTGAATAATACTTCTTAAAATTAACGTAGATACATGCAAATTGCCGTCTTTTCTCTTTTTTCTATTTTCTTTACTCTCAAATTAAAATTCCACATTCAACAGCTGACCGGTCAATTGCAAGAGTTGTAATTCGGCCAATTTGGCGTCATACTTGGCAAGGTTCTTATTGGTTTGGGCATTTAATAAATTAATCTGCGCCTGTCTGAATTCAATAGAGGTTATTCTGCCCAATTGGAACTGCTCTGTAGACCTTTCAAAATTATTCTGATTAGTGATCACATTTTGCTCCTGGATCTGGTAAATATTGAGTCTGTTTTCGTAAATGGCAAGGGCATTCAGAATATCTCTATCCACCTCCAGAGCAATCTGTTCTTTGAGCAATTCCTGATTCTCATAAGCCAACTTGGCATTTTTAACTCTTACTGTAGTTCCCCCACCATCAAACAGATTCCAGGTAAGACTTGCTCCCAAACCTAAATTCCAGGTGGTGTTGTTGGTGCCTGGGAAGAAGGCCGAGGCAGCGCTTTGATTCAAATTCCAGCCATATGACCCGTTTAAACCTATAGTAGGCAAATATCCTGAACGACTAATTTTAATGTCGTACTCATTGATGGCGAGGTTTCTTTCAGTTTGTTGAATGGCGACATTGTTTTCCCTTGCCTGGGCAATCAATTCGTCTAGCTGAAGCCTTGGAATAAACCTAATAAGCGTATCTACTGCAAAAGTCTCATTAAGGCTCCTGTTCAAGATAACGTTCAGATCTCTTTTCGTATTAGCCAGCTGCTGCTTTACATTGAGCAGATTTATGCTATCATTAGTAACATCTACCTCTGCATTTAAAATATCTAATTTAGTGTTCTGGCCGTATTCAAAGGCATATTCAGATCTCGTAATTCTGTCTGTCGAAATGGCCAGTGCCTGTTTCAAAACATTTTCGTTCTCACTGAGCCTGGCGACTTCAAAATAAACACTGAAGAGCTGCAAAACGGTGTTTTCTATAGTTTCTCTTGCCTGCAATTCGCTCAGGGCATACTGTTCTTTAAGACTCTTGTAGTTATAAAGTCGGCCAAGGCCATCAAAAAGCGTGTAATTGACCGTGAGTCCCGAATTGTATCGTTGAGCTTCTGCCTGATCTAGCTCTATATCTGCCCTGGGGCTTCCATCCTCGTTAAACTGTCCGGGAAATTCTATGACGGAGTCATCTCTATTATAGTTGGCACCGGCTGTGGCGGTCAAGGTGGGTAAAAAACCTGAGTTTAAAAGACTTTTGTTGTTTTCAGCTATTTCTACCTGGTTTCTTGCCACTTCAATACCGAAGTTGTTCTCCAGCGCTAAGTTAACAGCTTCATCTTTAGATAACATCTTCTCTTGCGCATATAGGCCGTTGAAGCTTAATAAAACCAGGAATAATACGAATAGATTTTGATTATTTCTCATTCTTTGTTGACGTCTAGTTGGAGGTTTCTTGATATAAGTCAGAATGTTCGGCCTTTTTTTGAGGGGCACCATTGGTGCTTTTTGACATTTCTCCCTGAAGGTGTAGTTCTTCCTTTTGTTCCTTAATTGCTCTTTCTACCTCCTCTTTTGTGATCTCATTCCCAGTTACAAGCCACTTGGTTCCCATTTTAACTTTGTTGCTGAAACTTAAAAATATGGGTAACATCAACAAGGTGAGTAAAGTTGCAAAACCTATTCCATAAGCGATGGAAATGGCCATAGGAATTAGAAACTGAGCCTGTCTGCTGGTCTCTAACATCAATGGAGCCAAACCGGCTATCGTAGTAATTGATGTTAAGAAAATGGCCCTAAAACGTGAACGGCCAGCTTCAAAAATAGCCTCGTCAAAACTCATTCCCATCCTCAAGTTGCTATTAAACTTCCCAATTAATACCAGACCGTCATTTACCATGATCCCGATAAGCGCTATAATACCCAGAAGGGATAGTATATTGATAGGAAAATCATGCAGCCAATGCCCCCAGGCCACTGCGGTGAGGCTGAAAGGAACTAATAACAATAGCATCAACGGCTGGCTAAAACTTCTGAAAGTAAAGGCAATAGTAATATATATAAGAGCCAAAACGCTTAGTCCAACGAACTGCAGTGAATTGATAAACTTGTTTGCTTCCCGGCGTTGCCCTTCATAAGAAGCGCTAACTGTTGGGTATTTAGATAGGATCTCGGGCATGATGTTTGTTCGGATATCTGCCATGATATCCGTAGAGCTGGTTGTTTTGTTATCTTTGAGATCTGCCGAAATTTGTATTTCACGCTGTCCATCGAGATGGTTTACGGCTACATCACCTCGTTCTATAGAATATTCAGCGATCTCCGCAAGTGGCACTCTACTTCCGTTTGGAGTAAGGATGCGCATCTCATCTAAATCTGTGATTGAAGATCTGTTCTCTCTATCGTAACGAACCCATACCCTGATTTCGTCTTGTCCTCTTTGAAAACGCTGTGCCTGGGTTCCAAAAAAACCGGCTCTCACCTGGTTCATAATGGTTCTAAGGTCGAGTCCAAGGAGGTAGGCATTTTCTTTGAGCTGGAGACGGATTTCTTTAATCCCTGCCGGATCATTGTCGGAAATATCCTTGAGCGCCGGGTTGTTAAGCATGGCTGTTTTCAACTCGCCTTTCGCTGCCTTAAGTTCCTGGATATTGTACCCCAACAAGGAGACAGAAACCGGATCTCCCCCAAAATTACGTCCAGATCCATAAATTAGGCTTTCTACACCAATTACCGGACCCATGATCTCTCTCAAGCGGTTAGAGACCATATCAGAGCCTATGTCATTTGGTCTTTCTTCCCCGGGCAATAAATTAATGGTGAGCGTAGCAGCAGAAGAACCCGGACCAATTCTTTTGATCATATTTCTGAAAAGTTCTTTATCAGTACCAGCCAAATACTCAGCAGTGAGTTCCTCATTAACAATTTTCGCCTTCTCTTCAATCAAACTAATGATAGAATCGGTTACCTTTTCATTGGTCCCATTAGGCATTAGAAGATCTACCTGCACCCTGTCACTAGCAATCTGCGGAAAAAAAGAAGTTCGAACAATTCCTCCACCTATAGATCCAAAAGTGAGTATTAAAGCCACCAGAAAAAAGGAAAAAGTGAGTAGTTTATACTTTAACGAAAAATGTAGCATTGGAGAATAGACATTATCTCGAAACCAACCCATGATATTATCTCCAATTTTGTTGATCACGCGTAGCTTTGAAAAAAACTGTGCCAGACCATGTTTGGGTTTATCACTTTGAGGCCTTAAGGCCTTTGAATGTGCCAGGTGAGCGGGCAGAATAATTAGGGCCTCTACTAAGGAGACCACTAGTGTCAGAATAACGATGACCGAAACTTCCCCGAAAAAATCACCTATACGACCATCTAAAAACAAGAAAATTGAGAAAGCAAGCAGGGTGGTGATTATGGCCGAAATAATGGGTGGGATTACCTCCATTGTACCATCAATAGCCGCCTGAATTGGTGTTTTACCCTTTTCATAATGTTGATAAATATTCTCAGCGATGACAATTCCGTCATCTACCAAAATACCGATTACAATGATCATCCCGAAAAGAGACAATACATTGATGGTAACATCAAAAAAACCTGCAAAGGCAAACATCCCTAAGAAAGCCACGGGAAGCCCGAATGCCACCCAAAAAGCCAATCTGATATTGAGGAAAAGCGATAAGAAAATCAAAACCAGTATCATTCCTACAATGGCGTTATCTCTTAAGAGCGCTGTACGCTGAGTTAAGGTTTCAGACTGGTCGCTTACCACATTTAGTTGGACATTATTATATTTCTGGTTGAATTCATTTACATACTCCTTAACCTTGTCAGCCGAAGAAATTAAATCTTCAGTATTGGTACTGGTGATTGTCGTATTAACGGACAAGTCTCCATTAAAATAAGCGGCATTGGGAGTTTCAGAAAACCGATCTCTAATAATAGCCACATCCTTTAACCTCACGGTCTGGCCGTTAACATCTGCCCTGATGATAAGATTAGATAGTTCGTCACCGTAATACGACCTATTATTAGCTCTTATGAGATACTCCTCAGCACTGGTTTTAATATTTCCTCCTGTTACCAGAATATTGGCATTTCCTACTGCCTGAGCCACTTCGGTGAATGACATGCCATAAGCCAATAAGCTATTTTCATTTACGGCAATTTCTATCTCTTCCTCCGGATATCCGGAAATGTCTATTTGTGAAATCCCTTCCATTGCCCTGATGTCATTCTCTATTTGCCTGGCGATTTGTTTCAGGGTTGCCAGAGGGATATTTTCCCCGCTTATGGCAAAATTGATCGTCTGCCTGATGGCTTCGAGTTTGGAGACAATTAAAGGTTCCATCCCTGTGGGAAAAGTGGGTACTCTGTCTACCGCATTTTTAACCTGCAGGAGCATAAAATCTATATCTCTCCCTTTTTCGATTTCAACATTGATATTCCCGCTATTCTCCCTAGAGGTGGAAGTTACTCTTTCCACACCTTCTAGACCTTTGAGATTATCCTCGATCTTTAGAACGATACCCTCTTCAACTTCCTGGGGGGAAGCCCCCGGATAGGTAATGTTGATAGAGACATTCTTTGAGTCTACCAGCGGAAAGAAAGAGGATTTTAACGAACGATAACCAACAATACCAAAGGCAAAAAATGCAATAATAATTACATTGACTGCCACATGATACTTAATAAAATAGGCTATGACCTTTCTCATGGCTGCTCTACTTTTTCTGTTTTTCCTTCAAAAATTTTTACCAGCATTCCGGCGTAGGCGCCAACAACTGGTTTGGCTACTATGGTTGTACCGTCAGGAACGTCTTTTAAGACTACTTTTTTATCTGAGAAGTACACCGGTTTGACATCTATGAGATCCAAAATACTATCCCTGACCACAAAAATCTGATCTCCTTCCAGCAATAGGTTGCGATCTACTTCTATAGCGTCGGTTTCTTCTTTGGCATTCAGGCTAGCCTCAAGATACATGCCTTCTTTTAGGTCCTTATTTCTCACTTCAATAAATGCCTTAATAGTTTGGGAGGTCTGATCCACACTAGCATTTATTCGAGTTACTTTCCCGGTATAATTTTTAGTTCTTTCGAGGTTTACCAAATTAACTTCCTCCCCTACTTTTAATAAATCGCTATAGGTTTTGCTTATGGCCACTTCTAATTCGTAGATATCCGGATTAATGAATTCACCCAATTTCTGGCCTGCGCGAATTAGGGTCCCTTCCGTGACCAAAGCTTCAGTGAGTACGCCATTATATGGAGCTGAAATTCTGTATTTTGACAGGCGTTGCTCCATGTTCTTTACATTGTAGTAATTGGTTAACACCCCACGGCCTGAGATAAAAAATCTTTCATTTTCCGAAGCCATCTCGGGTAAGCGTGGCGTACTTTTGTCAATATCAAAAGTGCTTAGATACTCCTGCCATTTGGGAAACACCTCAGGGTAATCTAGTCGTAAATCTGGCATAATTGAGGTGATCAAATTATATAGGTTGCTCTTTGCAGACTGTACGCTGGCATAATACTCCGAAGCATCTATCCTTATAATTGCTTCCGAAGCCTTGTACTCCTGTCCTGCCCTAAAGAGTTTCTTCCCTCCCCGGAAAACTCCCTGCACTTCGGAATACAACTCTAACCTATTTTTAGCCCTGAGGTTCCCATTTGCCGGAACGATAATGGGAACAGCGCTGTTCTTAATGGTCTCCGCAAAAACGGTTTTGACCACTTTCTCCACTTTGGGCCTGGGTCTACTCTTGCTGTTAGCAATAGCCATTGCTCCAAAAATTGCTCCCACAATTAAAAGGAGTCCGAGAATTGATAGTATTATTTTTCTCATAATTCGAGTTATAAGGAGGCTTTTTGTGCCGTAAAATTATATTGGACCTTCTTTAATATTTTTATGACTTGCTGTTTTTCCTCTTTGGTTATATTTTCCTCCATGGTTTCCAGGAGCTCCTTTATTGCTGGTCTGGTACGCGCAAATACGGCCCTACCCTCAGGAGTGAGAAATACATCATTTGCACGCCTGTCTTCCATATTCTGCTTCCTGAAAATGAATTTTTTCTTTTCCATTTTGGACAACAACCGCGCTAGAGAAGACTTGTCTCTGTAAGTAAGGAAAGCCAGCTCATTCTGATTTAGACCATCAGTATCGTGCAGTTTTTTAAGCACGATCATTTGTTCTTTTGTTAAATCAACACCATGCTTGTTAAATATTTCCTGCAGATAGTAATCCACAATTTTTGTGGTTTTCCCAATCCAAGGACCTATTGAACCGTCAAAATCAATACTTACCCCTTTGGTATTCATTCGGCTAAACTAATTAAATCCCATTTAGTTGCACGTGCAACTAATGTTAAATATGTCTTAATGTTTCGCAATTATCAAATACGGGAATCGATTATCGTAGATCTATTTGGTCTTTAATAAGCACTTCATTCCCTGGCGGGTATAAGAAAAGGGATGCAAAAAATTGCATCCCCCTAACCAAACTAACTAAACTATAAATTCAACTATTGGTTGTCAACATCGTCTTCAAATTTCGTATCTGCCATTCTCGTTCTTGAAAAATCAACTTTCTTCAGGTCTAGCTTGATGGTTTCCTTGTCGTAATCGAAAACCAGGAACTGTCTTGAATCCATCGACTCAAGGTTTTTAAAGGAATCAAAATTGTTATTTTGAATTTGCAAGACCTTTAAACTGGCTAATTGTCCAAATTCTACCGGGATCTCACCCCCTAACTGATTATTTGCCAGAACTAATTCCTTTAAGTGTACCAACTCTCCCATGGCAGGTGGGATGTCTCCGTATAAAGAGTTTTCAAAAAGGCCAAGGCTTTCCAATTCCTTTAAATTACCGATACTTTCAGGAATCCTTCCCACCAGACTATTGCTAGATAGGTTAAGCACCTTAAGCCCTTTAATATTGCCAATAGTATTCGGAATACGACCACTTAAGAAATTATTAAAGGCGCTTAACTCCTTAAGTTTCGACAAATTTCCAATTTCAGAAGGCAGATTCCCTTTTAGGCGATTCATTTCTAATTTGAGCACCTGCAATTCAGTAAGATTGGCAAGCGTGGAAGGTAACTCCCCAGTAAGGGTATTAAAGGCCAAATTCAGGATTCGTAATTTTTTAAGGTCCCCGATACTTTCAGGAAGCGATCCATTAAGATTATTTCTGAACAGATTTATTTCTACAACCTGATCCGCTATAACTTTTACTCCATACCACTGATCTACGGGCTCCGATAAATTCCACTTTTTTACCCACTCACCCCCATTGGTGCTATTGTAGAGATCAATCAGTGCGGATTTTTCAGTATGCGAAACATCGGCCAAAAGCATTGGCACCGTGCAGCAACTAAATAATATGATAAGTAATAGCTTCTTCATTGCAATTCGGTTTGGTCAACAACAGAACTTTTTGCTACAGTTAATCCTAATAGTTTTTTAGGAATTACCCTACAAATTTAAAGCAATTTGCTGATAAATCGCAGATTTTATCGATGAACGGTAGGTATTTGTTGTGAAAGTGCTTTTATCTGTTGTGAAGTGAAAAGTCTCCCCAGGATTTGCCCATATTTTAAGACATTTGGTCTAACTCCAGCGTGAGTTTTTCCCACTTATCCATTAGCTGCTCCAGTTCCTTTTTCTTGTCTTGATAAGCATCAAAAAAACCTGGTTTTGAAATGGTTTCGTCATAGTTCATTAAGAGTTGGTGATCAATATCACTGATCTCCTTCTCCAAGGTCTCTACCCTGCGTTCTAAGGAATTTAGGCTATTCTTTAAGGACTTTAGTTTCTTTTGACTTTGGTAATCTTTGTCATTTT
>JBFOMC010000242.1:0-23227 GCA_040830565.1 Flavobacteriaceae bacterium | reverse complement strand
GCTAAAGAACCTCGGCCCTCCGGGCCTTACGCAATCAACAGCTAAAAACTACAATCATCCGAGTCTCTGAATATCGCGGGATCCACGGCATCGGCACAGTTAAAACTGTATACCATGTCCGCGCACACCTGTAACCTATGTCTTCGTTCTTTACACGTCGAAGCGGCCCTACCCAATGGTACCCTACTCCGCGTGCCGCTTTGCGTACTCGGCCTCGGTAATCCAGGTCAGGTCTTTCCACCAGCCTGTGTCATTGGATTGTGCTGCACCGGGTGTGGTCCGGCCATTGAGGACGATATCGGTAATTTTCTTCTCCAGTCGCTTTGCGATTTCGGGATGCTTGCTGATGACGTTGTTTTCCTCTGCTGGATCCGCCTTGAGGTCATAGAGCTCCAACTTGTTCTTGTTGTGTGCGAGGATCAGCTTCCAGGTTCCTTCAGTCACGGAAAAGCGCCCGCTGGAGCCATGGTTGATAAGTGGCAGACGGGCATGCTTCGATTTTGTGGAACTCAGCACACTTGCGAAGCTTTGGCTGTCCTCCCCAGCTTGATCGGGAAGCTCGGCGCCAATGATATCCGCAAAGGTCGCCAGCAAATCAACCTGCCCCACTAAACCGTCGAACCGCCTACCCGGCTTCTTGATCCCATCCGGCCAGCGGACGAAGAACGGTACCCGGTGGCCACCTTCGTAGATGTCCCGCTTGCCACCCTTGTAGATCTGGCTGCTGTCGTGACCGAAATCATCGATCCGCTGCACCCAGGACCGCTCAGGGCCATTATCGCTTGAGAATACGACCATGGTGTTGTCATCCAGACCTGACTTTTCGAGGAAATCGAGAACCCTGCCCACGGTGTAATCGGTTTCGATCATGAATTCCCCGTAGCCGCCACAATCACCCTGTCCCCAGAATTCGGGTAATGGACAAACCGGGTAATGCGGTGAGGTAAATGGCAGGTACACGAAGAAGGGCTTGCCGGCTTTGGCTTCCTTGGCCTTGCCCAACATCCATTCGATCGCCTTGTCGGTGAAACGGGTGAGACACTCATTGTCGATGAAGTCGGGCGCAATCTCCATTCCCATTGTACCAATGACTTCCTTTGTCTCCTCAGGCGTCCTCTGGTACGGCGGCATTATCCGGTAATCCATGTGCCGGTCATTTGGCTTCTTCGCAGTATAAACCGTTGGAGGGACTTTGGCATAGCGGCCTTCAAACCAGGCTAGAACACCATAATTGAGTGATGCCGGGATCCCGTAGAAGTAGTCAAACCCCTTGTCCAATGGCATATCCAGAACCGGCTTGCTCCAGTCGCGGTCCTTTTTCGTTCCCGGGAAATCCATCCCAAGGTGCCACTTGCCGACCATTGCCGTGTTGTAGCCGTTATCCCGCAGCATTGAGGCAAGCGTCATGCGGCCATCCGCAATCAGGCACTCCACTTCGGCGCCATAGACACCCGTCTTCTTGATTGTGCGCCAGCTGTACCGCCCGGTCAGCAAGGCGTAGCGGGAGGGCGTACAAACCGTGTCCGCACTATGGCCATTGGTGAAGGTAATCCCCTCGCCCGCAAGACGGTCCAGATTCGGCGTCTGGAACTTCGCATCCGGATTTAAACAGCTGGCATCGCCAAAGCCCTGGTCATCGGTGTAGATGACAATGATGTTCGGCCGCTCCGCAGCAAATGATGCTACTAAAAATAATACCGAATAAATACCGGCAGCCAGCCATCTTACGTATGTTGTCCTCATGGGGTTGGTGACGCATCCAGCTGGGCTGAATTCCCATTGACAGCGCCAATTCCCGCGGGCGATAATAAAGGTTCGTTCTTTGACTATTGATCCAGATCAATGGTCAATTCCGGCCAGCCGGCTTATGGGGGTGTTTCGGAATTCGACCGGTTGTTTAGGGATTTCGTGGCAAGCAGGAGTTGGTCGAAGGCTCCTTATCAATCGACCAAGCCAATTAAATGGCGAAAACGAATACGCACTCGCAGCTTAATTATGCTGTGACGGTGAACCTCTGACACCCGCTAAGAGGGAATCCGACGTTTTGCGGGCATAGCCTCCGGCCGGGTTACCGGGTCGGGGCCGTATTCAACAGGTGACTGGCCCAACGAGAGCGTGCGCTTTCGCGCTCCAACGGTGAGATCCAAATAAAGCGATAAGCTTGTAGAAGCGGCTTCCTGAAGCAACCGGGACGCGGGTTCAAATCCCGCCACCTCCACCATATTGATTATCAACGGCTTACGAAAATGTTGGGTGCGGAAATATAACGTAAGTGCTAACGCGGTGCATGATGTTCAGTATTATTTAATCATGATATATTTCACCGATGTCTGATCTAATAACTCCAAATGAAGCAGCGGAAATGCTAGGATACACCAACAAGGTGGCATTCCTCAGGGCGGCCAGGAATTACGGAATACCGCACATCCGATTCAACCAGAGGCGCATCATGTTCTCAAAGGAGGCTCTGAACCGATGGCTTCAGGATCGGACCATTGGCGGGAATAAGAGCAGGTGGTAGTAACACTATCTCGGTTATTTTGACGATTGAGTTTGGTTTGTGGGTGATTTGGCAGTGGAGTTATGCGTTGTAAATTGGCAGCGGAAAGCCACACTCGCTGATGTCGTGTACAATGCAAATGATCTTAGGTTTCCACCATTTTTCGGAGAGATGGCTATCATTTACTCCGCAATCATGCCGGATGGTAGACGGTATATAGGGAAAACGACTCGCGTATTGGAAAAACGGAAAAAAGAACATTTTTATGATGCTTTTCGTCGCGGCTTAGAGGGTCCACTTCATGACGCTATTCGTGCTTGTGAGGACATTGACGAAATCCGGTGGGAGATTTTGTTTGAGTGTCCGGTGGAGGTTGCAAGCAAAGCAGTATCGAGGCATGTTGACCACTATGACACGTTAACACCGAATGGGCTTAATAAGCCCTCTGAATTCAGCTGGATGAGTCCGCATAGTCTCTACCCCTTAGATGAATGGAAAAGCGCACTTGAAAAGGAAATTGACCGGCAGGCATCCTTTACGGCTGAAGCACAACTATTCAAAGCCAGCAAGTTAGATTGGAAGTACCACTTCAGCCCTTATGAAGATGGTTATTGGTTGAGTGAAACACCCAAGGGCTGCGCCATATTTTCAGAGTATGAGCTGGCTGTTGATATGTACGGGATCGATATTGGTACTACAGATAACCTCACTGGAATAGAAATCTCTAGACGGGCTATCGCCAAAGCGGAAAGCATCCTCTTGTAGAGTTGTTATGAATAGGCAGTGATTCTCGAAAAAAGGAAAACTACCAACTAAGAAGCAGCTAGTTCTGGCATATCATTATAGACCTTACCATCAAGTAGCCTACCAGTTCTAAACTTCTGCACTCCTCCCCATTGCTTGAAAAAGAATGCGGCTCCAGCAGTTTCACACTGGTTCTTGATCGATCGCACCCAGGACTCCTCCATTGGCCGTGCGCCTGGGCCGGATTCTCCTCCAACAATTACCCAATGTATTCCCTCCAAAGGTAAACCCTCTGTAGGCCCGATTAGCGGCTCACAGGATAGAAATCGGATGCAAGCGGGAACTTCCTGTAAATCATGTATTCGCTTGTAAACCTTGTCGTTCTCGACGCTTACTCCCATCCAGATGTTCGATGTCCAATTTAACTTTCCTGCTAGCTGCTTCAGTCGACCACTTCGTTTTGTAAGAATTTGGAAAGTATGTTGAGGGCAGGCGTTCATCGTCTCGAAGGCTCGCTGAATGAACGGTGTAGGAATATCCTTGTGGAAGAGGTCACTCATGGAATTCACGAAGATAACTCTTGGAGCCTTCCACTTTCTTGGCGCATCTAGCAGATCTTCGTGAACAGTGAGTTTGAAACCGTTCTTGTAACGGATGTTCCCCATTGCCTTCAGTCGTTTCGCCATCCGTTCTGCATAACAGTGTTTGCAGCCAGCACTGACCTTGGTGCACCCGGTAACTGGGTTCCAGGTTGCTTCAGTCCACTCAATATGCGACTTGCCTCTCATTATATTCCTAAACCTATCTGCTCGAGTCTGGGAGTTCTTGGTGGCGGTGTTACAAATTCAAGTGAATCAATCGCGTCTTCTGGGAACTTACCTGCGCTCCGTTTTCTATTCGCGCGGACCTTCAGTTTATCCGCCTTTTCAAGAGTGGCTAACATTGACTTCGGATTAGTAAACGGCGTCTGATTCAAGGCAAAGTCACGGGCAGTCTGGTAGGTAATTGCATTCTTCTCCTGATAATACTCCCACATGCGTTCTGAATATACCGATTCGTCGTCTGCTTCGAACATCATGTGATCCTGGTCAACGCTGGCATCAGAGAAAGAGTATGAACCATGTTGAGAAATAGCCTTCATAGCTTCCTTCATTTTCTCCATTCCGAGAGGATTCTTAGTGGCGAAAACTAGGTAGTAACTGAGGGAGTCATCTTTACTCCTCATTCCAAACTCCCATACATATTTCACACCCGGAATCTTAAAGAGTTGCTTTCTGTATAGAGCAAGTATTTCGCGGTGCAACTTTCGGCTATCATTGTTACAAGATGTGAAACCCTGCCAGTCATCGCATCCGAAAAGTCTATTTAGTTGTTCTTCCCGGTTGTTATTGTCCGCTTGATAAATTCGACGCACTCCGTCCGCATCAAGGTTGATAAGCAATTCAGAAGATCTCCCTCGAATAGCATTTTTTAATACTTCAAACGGCATGCCTGTCGCGCCAAAAGGATCTGCGAAAACAAAAACTGGAGCATCAGAATTAAACGCCTCAGGATTTGATTGCATGATTCGTGGTAGTGCCGTCTCGAAGTCAGACTTTATCGGAGAATTGACATCCAGTTTCTGATTCAATCGGCCCATAGCCTTCAGTTCATCAACAAGATGTGCATACCGTTTCTTATCCTTCTCGATGAAATACATACTCATTCGGGTTGCTTTAGCTGCCATGCCAATTTTATCGAAACCAGCGCTAGCAGCATTGATTGCTACCAAAGGAGAACCTGATTCGCCACCCTTATAACGCCCTGGTCCGGCAAAGCCATCCACATAGATAAGTGGCTGTCGAATCCTTCTTCCCAAAATCGGAACCCACGCATTCAGATAGCCTTTAAGAATAGCAATCTTTGCCAAAGTGTGTGGGTCCGCAGTCCATATTGTAGAGATTTTCTTAGACATCAGTAAGCTATGTGTTTTTTAGTGAAGAACTTTCTCAAGCCGTTCGATCAGTTTGAGGGCTTTCAGAACTTCAGCCTGATACAATGGAGCTTCGTTCCAATGCGAAGCTGGATTCAAAACTCGGTCTTTCATTCGGATTACCCGGTCAATTACTTGAACTGTCTCAAGTGACTTCCAGGATTCGTCTGATAGAAATCTCTTCAAGCGGCGTCTCTGGCATTTAATCCGCCCCTGTTCCTCAGCTGTTAAAGACGTATCGTTATCAATGTCTTCATCGGTCGAACTGACCAACTTTTCCCTATGGGTTATGGGGATACCTTTCAATGCCTGATTATAGAGTTTAACCGGGAGTTGTTGCAGAAGATGATTTTTCGCGGCTTTCAAGTCTTCGGTTAGTGAATGAAACTCTCCTGGCGAAGGGATTTCGCCAAGAGCGACTCGGCGATACTTTTTAGCGGTTTCTTCCGCAGCTTTTCGAAGCTGGGAGGCAGCTGCTTCAAGGTCGTGACCATAGATGTGAGCCACCGCTTTCTCCAATGGTCGCTTCTCATCCACAATCTCGATCCCATCCTTAGGATTGCCTCGTAAACTGCGAAAACACCATTCGGCGTGGTTCTCCGCTATTATTCGCCGCACCTCCTCAAAGAATCCCTTATCATGGGTAAGAATGATTTTCTGGTATTCCGAGAAGGATTCAGATAGAAGAATTTCAACAACCTTCATTCGATTGTTCATGTCCAGACTTACCAGAAGATCATCAAGAACAAGTAGTTTGATGTCCGAGTCGTGGAGGTTCACCAGTGATGCCGCAAAACGGACGGACAAGGCGAACTGCGTCAGTTTCCCTTCATTCAGGTATGATTGAGGGCGTTGGATCGTGTGACCACCGACTTGAATTCCAAATTCAATCTCAGGGATTGTGAACATGAAGTCCGCCTGGTTGCTACCTGTCGCTGATGGAGGAGTTGTTACCTTGAGCTTCAAAGTGACTGGGGCGGGATCATCTTCCGCGAAGTGCTCATCATAGAACTCTTGGGCTTTATTGCTAATTGAATCTACAATTCCAGGGAGTATCCCTGCAAACTGGTTCACTTTAGTCGTGAACCTAGCATAAGCGTTCGTGCCACCTCTACCACGGCTACCTGATGGATTTGGTTTCCCATTCTTGATCCTTAGCCACCAGTCAAGTGGTGTTTGCGCCTGGGTCGATGTCGAGACACAGAAGGGCAGAATTTCCTTCTCGAATAAAGGCCAGAGATTGAATTTCTCTGAGTTCCTGAAGTGGGAAAAACCGAAGAAGAAACGATAGGTGATGAAGTCACTGGCGAGATCGGCTTTGAGAATCTCCGGCCTCTGAAAGGTGCGGTGATCTGTTTCGCTGATGGGATAGGTCGTATCGATCCTCGTCTGCGCATCTCGAAATGTAAGTTCAATCTTTCCAGGCAATGGTGTTGTTTCGGCCTGTTCATGGATATTGAGCAAGCATTCAGTCTTCGATGCGTCAAAATACTTCGAGATATGCCCCTGTGGTTTCTTTCGAGCGCTTTGAAAGAAGGTATAAAGTGCCCAGTATAGCGAGGATTTACCTGATCCATTTGCACCATAAACAAGCAAATGGCGGCCTTCCAGGTTCAAAGAGAATCCCCGGAAAGCTTTGAAGTTATTGATCTGAAGTTTGTGGAGACTCGTCTTCATGAACTGCCTTCATCCTTTATCACGGCAAGGAGGTCGGGACTGTCTGCCGTAAGACGTAGAAGCTTGTTACGGATTATAGCGGAGGGGGCGTTGTGGGTGGAAACAAATTCTTCCAGAAAGGTGCGTTGTTGGGAGTCGTTTGTCTTCGGGTCCCACCCTTCGAGAATTCCAGAGAGGTCATCCAGGAAAAGCAGGTCTCGATCCTCCATGTGCTTACGGAAATAGCTCTCCATCACACAAGCATCAATGAGATCTTCTAGAAACTGTTCTCGATACGACGCAGTATCGGTTTTTGCGAGCTGAAGCAAGAGAACCAAACAATCAAACACCTTGGCTGCGCTTGAATCAATCTCCGCAAGTGGAAGTCGAACCAAATGTCCTTTCTTGATCTCAGCAAGCGCCTCCCCGACTTCTGGGTTAATGACGTTTTGGTAATACCAATTTAGAGTAGAAGAATTTAATGCGGCGAGCGCAAACAGAACATGTACATTCTCGCTTTTTGGGACTATCGAAAACATATTGTTCATTACAATAAACTGATTTTCGTCAAGAGCAGCAATTAGCGAATCGCCAGTTTGGCGGAGAACGATTTTAACGGGTGCATCATAATTGGCAGTTAATCTTGGTTCTGCTAACCATTCACCGAACTTAATCCATAAATTATCGTCCCAAAGTACCTTATACTTTTGGATTAGCTTTCCTCTCAATAATGGACGAAACTCACCGCTAATCCTCTTTGTTGAAGTAAAAGGCTTTGCTTTAACTATATCGGCGGTCTGCTTTGGGATGCCTTTGCCACGTTGATATGGCTTGCAACCTGGGGTTATCGTAAAAAGTGATTCAAGGGTTTGTCCCTTGCTGATCTGATCTGCGATCTTCCTCTTTTCAGGTGTTAGGACAATACTCACTGGACTTCCATCGGCAGAAAACCACTGGCATTGCTTCTGTATATACTTAGGAAGAAATCCTTCCTCTGTGTATCCAAGGACCTGAAAAGAATTATTCGTTGGTTTTGCCCTCCGGTGTGTAAGGATTGTGTTGTCAACCACAGCAGTGAAGACCGCTGTTTCAATATTGGCCAAACCTAAGATTGTCGTGTCTCCAAGAACGAATCTCCTGATCGATTTGAACATGACCCCAGGTAACCAAGTATTTGGAATGATAAGAGACTGAATTCCACCGTCAGCGAGAAGATCTACTCCACGTTCAATAAAAAGAAGATATGTATCTAGCTGATAGTCCTGGTGACAATATATTGATTGAATAGACTTACGAGATTCTTGAGATATTTCTGCACCGTAAGGAGGATTACCGATAACGATGTCGAAGCTCTTAAGACCAAACATCCACTCTGGATCAAAGTAAGGAGCGCTGGCGTTCTGGTCGTATGGATCCCAACCGGCGAGTTTAATGGCATTATCGCTGTCCCAGCCGCTGATTTTAAGCTCTTCGGCAATAGCTTCACGAAGTTCTTTGTCGCGATGTCGTTTAGCGTTTTTAGTGCGCGGAGTCTTGGCGGCGAAGAGTTCATGGCGAACTTGTTTAAGTTCGCGTTGAAGTTTGCTTACTTCAGCTAGTTCGAACAACTCACCTTGTTCTGAGGGTTTCTCAATCTGAATAAGGGTGTCAGCAGTAACGAACTTGGTTTCTAGATTGGGTAAAGGACGTACACCAAAGTTATCCCGCTGAGCATCTACCTTTTGATCGACAACTAGGGAGATAAAAAAACGGAGTTTCGATACCTGGGTGGCAATACTTTGAATATCAACTCCGTAGAGGCAGTTTTCGATAAGGTATAGCTTACGACCATAGCCGAGTTCGTTGTTGGCAAATGCTTCCTCGATGTCTCGCTTCTGCGCCTCAGCGTCCGATATGGCACGTTCGCGGAAGGTCGTATCGTCTATGTCTTGCGCGGCCTCAATCAGTCTGTCGACCTTGGCTAACTGGCGCTTTTCCCACAACTCGTCGCGTGGGTCAAGTTTGCCAAGTATGTAGACTAGTTTTTGTAAAGCTCCCATTGGGAAGGCCCCTGAGCCGCAGGCCGGATCAAGGATTTTGCAGGTGTCGATTGCCCTGATGAGCACCTCTACCTCACTTGGGCTGAATGCATGTTCGCGCTCAGAGTAGGCAAAGAGGATGTCAAGGCCAGCTTGGGCATCCTCTTCGGACATAGTAGCTTCTCCTACTAGAGCCTGCCGAAGGTGTGCCTTTAGGGATTCATCCACCATATAGTCCACGATGGGGCGCGGAGTGTAGAACGAGCCGGTCTGCTTCCGGGCTGTCTTTTTTGTTTCCTCGTTGTAAGAGGCAAGCAGGTTCTCAAAGACCTGACCGAGCAACTCAGGATCGAGGGCGATTTCTTGCTCAATGGGTGTGTTTTCGACTATGGTGAACTTGTAGCTATCTAGAATATGGATGAGTCCGCGAACCGTTTCGTTTTTCTTTTTCTTGTCACCAAATTCTGCACTGAGATCGATCCCTTTTTGCTCTGCTCCGAAAAAGAGAAAGTCGGGAACAACGAGTGGATTGTCCTTCCGGTCGGAAAATCCATCTTCGTAGATCGTGACGGTACCTCCCTGTGGCCCTTTCTTTGTAAGGTGCGGGTAATCTAGGCAGTCGAAGAGACCACCATTCAAAAAGGGCGTGGAGGCTTCTACAGCCTTCACGAAGCGCTTAGGGCTCCTAAGCAGGGATTCGTATCTAAGTAAATTGGTGGTGTTATGATGCTGACCTTGCTTGCGGAACTCGCGTTTGCCGTGGGTCTGATTGAGCACGGCGAAGAAGAAGTTTTGTAGGATGGCCTTGTAGTAGCGGGTGTCTTTGGATTCCGGGTCAAAGTCTTCGAGAAAACCATCCTTTATACTATCTGGATCGAAAAAGACATCCGGTACTAGGTTTCGCTCCTTAATGAACCACACAAAAAGAATGCGAGTGAGTAACCGGATCAAATTTTTAGCCTCGTGTTCTCGCACCTTCTCTCGATCTTTGAATAAAAAGTAGCGATCGGAAGTTTCATCGAGCAAAGGGAAGTGACAATGCCGCATCGCCCAAAAATACCAGTTGGATAGTTCTCGGTAGAACTTCTTGTTGAGCAATTCAACGTTGAAGATGGCCTCCCAGGCAGCATGAAGGCTGTCAAAGCTGTCAATCCTTTGCTTAGCTGTTGTTAGGGCAGAAACGGAGAAAGAGTCCAGTATTTCCAGATGCCCTCGATGCGGCTCGGTGAGATTGATTCCATGGATTAGGGTGACCTTGCCGAGGACATCCTTGTGCTCCTCTCGCTTGTTTCTGCGGCGGTTAATGACGGCGATAGAGAGTTCCCCATTGTAAGTGAAGAATACCATCACCGGCATAGGAAACAGACGGTTGATCTGTCTTGTAATGTTTGAAAGGTCTGTGCGTGAATACTGGGTGTTCTTCAATTCGATTGCAAAGAACAGGTAGGATTGGAGTAGTTTTGGCTTTAGCTCAGTCGCCTCAAACAGGCTAGACTGACCTCCGAGTTCCTCATCTGTGAGCTGAAAAAGGATGTCTGATTTTACCCATTCTCTTAGTTTGGATTTGTTTGGATTCATTTGGGTTTGAGCACTAGCTTCCGCGACTTTCACAAATTCGGTTGGAGAAGCGCCTGAGATCGGCATTGTCTTTTTGCTCGAATAGCCAAGTGCCTGTAGAAGAGCGAGATGCCCATTTCGGAAATCAGTTTTCAGTATGGTTTGAAGCGCAGTTTCAATTGATTTTTTGCGAATGGAAGACATCGTATATTTGAATTTTGAGCTTGATAAAACCTAAGAGTTGAGAGACATTTGTTGACACCGACGGAAGAAATTCGGCTGCATGCCGTGTGGTTCGCGCAACTTAGCGAGGGAACCCTATATCCGCCGGTTTTTTATTTTCTGAACATCTGGAAGTGGGGAATTGCGTGTTAAGTAAGTACCGTAACTTTTGCCTTCAGGATCATCCACATCGTGTATCAGCGATACTTTGGACCAGATTGCCTTCAGGAACCGATCTTCTCCTTTCTCATAGCAACGCTGCAAAGCCCAAAGGGCATAATCTGCAATTTGTAAACATTTTGACTGCCATGGGTAAGAAGGACAAATTTCCATATGAGCATTCTCCAATTCCAGGGAATGTTCCTCTATAAAACGTTCTCTTGCTTTCGTTAATTGGTCTTTAAGGGCTTTCGTCCGATCAGATTTCCCCCTGCGAGCAAAGGTTACTCGGTAAGTGGACTGCTTATGCAATCGCTGCTTAAAAAGCATGCGAGTAGTAAGGTCATACAATTCGTTGGGACGATACTTATAATTTGCATCGATTTGATTACGGGTCTTCACATATTCCAAGACTTGGCGCATATCCTTAATTACTGCGAAAAATTTGAAGTCTAATTTTACAAGCAGTTCGTAAACTCTAGCTCGGACCTCATTATGGTCGTCTTTGGCATGAAAGAAGCGAGCTGTTTTTTTAGCTTCTGGTGCCATGGATGCAATGCCTGAATACAAGGGATTTGCTAAGAGAGATTGTCGCAAGGCCTCAAGTTTTTGTTCAGCGTCCAGGTCAACGGCACAACGAATCATTCCTAATATGAAAAACCGCCTCGCTTCAGGTTCGTTAATAATGAGCCGGCCTTTTCGAGCAAATAAAACGCCATCTCCTGCTTCATCGACGTAATATGTTGCAGCTGGACTCTCAATGGGTTGCGATGTCATCCATTTCCCCCTTTATCCAAGATCACGAGCCACGTGAGTAACTCATACTCGTATTCGAGTTCAGTTGGCGTTTCATCTGCACTAGGGAGTTTTCCATCGCGTCCTGAGAAAAGGCTCGCCGCTGCTCGCCGCGTAAAAGTGTGTGCAATGGACTCCAAGGCTTTCTTGATCAGACCATCGTAATGCTTCATGTCACTACCATTGGCAGTCCTTGTATCAAAAAGATCACATAAATTATCTTGAGCTGCTGGCAACCCGGCAGCTAAATCGCGGAAAAGATTGAGGGCCTGTTTTGGTTGGGCGAAGGTTAAGCGCACGGTTCCGTCATCGTAGAGGTAGATTAGGTAGTACCTACCAAGGGGATTGATCTGCTTGGCAGTCTCGGAATCATCCTTCTCTTGGTGTGCAGTCTGTTTCCTGTGACGTAGGCAGAATATAACACCTTGCCGACCTATAAGCTGATCGTCCTTTGTTGGCACAACTGCGTAAAGCCCTGGCTTGGCCGCTTCGAGCTCCGCTCGCCTCGACTCAAGGAACTGAAGCAGGTCGATCCTGAATTCATCCAGCGAGAAGTCTGACAAGGTGATGTTGTCGTCGAAGTCTTCAAGATCGAGAATCTCATCTTGCATCCGCTTTAGCTGCTTGTTGCGGAACAACAGATCCTTAGAAATGAGCTCCTCAACCTGATCGTTTTCCAACAGGTTGTCTTCCTGCGTCGCTGAAAGATCGACAAGGGCCATGCGTGCTTCGACCCGATGCTTGACGTTCAGGTAGCGATCGAGGTCTGCAACAGGCCAAAAGTTAACCAACGATACACTTTCATTAAGTGAGCCAATGCGGTCGATTCGCCCGAATCGCTGAATAATTCGTACTGGATTCCAATGGATGTCGTAATTGATCAGTAAGTCACAGTCCTGAAGATTCTGCCCCTCAGAAATACAGTCTGTTGCTATTAAAACATCAATTTCCTCCTCCTGTGGAAAACGTGTTTGTTCAGCTCGTCGTTTCGAAATCGGGGAAAAGTTTGTCAGAACATCATCGAAATCATTTGAGAACGAAAACGTGCTTCTGTTTTCACTGCTACCCTGTACTAATGCAATATGGGAACCGCGGTCACGGATCCCATCTTTCAATTGGTCAAATAGGTAGCTCGCCGTGTCCGCGAAGGCTGTGAAAACGAGAACCTTTCGGTTTGCTTTTCCTTCAGAGTTAGTAGTTGGATTATCGAGCTTTTCAAAAATCTGCTCTCGAAGTTTTGCCAGTTTCCCATCGTGGACCGGTGTTGTCTTCTCTGCTCGGTGTAGCAGGAACTCAAGCTGAGCGCGGTCGTGTTTGATCGCTTTACGCCATTTGTCTATATCGATATGCCCTAGGTAAAATTTGCGCTTACCCCCAACGAGGAAATCACTTGTTTCCATCCCCTCGTCATCATCTACTTCGGGATCGAGAACATCATAATCGACTTCCGGCTGTTCCCCCTGAAAGGCTTCAAACTGTACAAATTTGGCTTCAAGCTTATCGATTTTTTCGATGGTTCTCTGTATCGTTAGTCGAAAGGAATCGATTGAGCTCTCTAGTCTCTTGAGGAAATTCACCTTCATCATACTGATGAGAATTCTTTCGCGGCCTTCCTGGGTAAATCCGTTCATCCGCTCGTCGACATAGCTAGCTCGGACAGCTTCCAGGAGGTCTGGTCTAAGAAACTTAGTTGGATGATACAGCGCAAGAGAGAGTTCTGAGATTTCTGTATCTAGTTCCTCGAACGAAATTTTCTTCGGTCTCAAGTCGATCGGAGGATGAAGTGAGAGCGGCTTCGGTCTCTTCGGGAATCCACCAAGCCTTTCCATCTCATCTTTATAATAACGTGCAATTTGCTTCCGAGACCGGGCTATACTCAAACCGTCAAGAAGCTTGAAGAAATCTCCCCCGATTGCCTGCAGAAGATCCTTGTTCGTTCGTTTGTTCGAGGGCTGCTTCGCCCAACGGGTAAAATGCTGCTGTGCTTTCCGCGTGGTCTCTTTAACTGAAATGATCTTTAAGGATTGAGCGAAGGCTCCGTCAGGTTTTGAGTCCCGCGTCACATCCCCACCGGCGATAAAAGACACTTGGTTTCGCAGGTCGGAAAGTTCATTGTTTACCGGGGTCGCGGACAAAAGCAGGATTTTGGTATTACTTCCAGAAGTGACGATGTCTTCGACCAAGCGTTCATACCGGCTTCGTTTTCTCGGTTCTCCTTCTTCCTGCTTTGCTCTAGCGTTGTTTCGGAAATTGTGCGATTCGTCGATAACTACGAGATCGTATGCACCCCAATTCAGTGTCTCCAGTTGCAGTCCGTTGACTTCACCTTTCTCCCGAGAAAGATCGGTATGATGTAACACATCAAAGCGAAACTTGTCGTCGGAGAATGGATTCAGCCTGTCAGGGCTACGGTAGATCGTCCAATTTCGGCTTAGCTTTTTGGGGCACAAGACAAGGACCCTCTCATTCTTGAGCTCAAAGTACTTGATTACCGCGAGAGCCGTGAATGTTTTTCCTAAGCCTACACTGTCCGCAAGGATACAGCCGTTTAGCTCACGAATCTTGTTAATGGCTGTTTTAGCCCCATCCTTCTGGAAGCTGTAAAGTGTTCTCCAGATTTTAGTATCTGGTAATTGGACTTTCGTAAGGTCGGCATCTGCATCACGCTCACCGTCAATAAATTCCCGGAAAATATTGAAAAGGGTTAGGTAATAAATGAATTCCGGAGACTGGTTTGAGTATAGTCTAGCTAACTCCCGTAATACTACATCTTTTATGTCGTTTGTAAGGCTGTCCTTTGACCACCATTCGTTGAACCATGATAATAAATCATCCCTATCCCGATTATCTTGGACGACGATATTGAGCTCCACATTGTTTCCCGATTCTCTCAAACCTAGTCCGGGTACTGTGAAATTAGAGCTGCCAAGCATAGCATGGTCGACTTCTCCATTTTGGACGTGGTAGAGTTTTCCGTGTAACAGCCCGGATTGATTAACTGTGCGAATTTCAGCTCGATCTTTGATCCACTCAGCACATTCTCGGGCTAGCTTTCCCTGCTGAAGCTGATTAGTGATGTCTAGATGACCGTCAATTAGAGAAAATTCCTTTGATTCTTTGGAGTCCTTTTCTAGCAGATTTACAAATTGAGGATCTCCGAAAAGGAACCGAAGTTTAGATATTTTGTCCAATCCAGCCTTAAGGGCATGATAGGCATGAATGGTGAAATAGGCAGACACAACAGAAAGAACTGTATCCTTACTCAATTTAGAAATGAGAAAGTCTCCTGCCTTCCCCCGAGTGACATTGTCTCGAATTCCAGAATATGAAATCGATTTCTGGGATTTTTCAGTCCTCATTTGATCAAATCAGAAGTTGATGTACTGGGGATTGCGCACTGCATCTTTTACAATTCTGGTTAATTAATTTAATCGATAGGAGCAAGGGTTAATAGAATTGAAGCTTAGAGTCCCCTCGAAGTCTCTGGATCGTTAAGGAGATAGCCTAAACCTACCTAATCGCAAACAGAATACTATCGGTTTTCGTGTCATTTAATATAGTTTGGGCGAGAATCTCAGAATTGGTTTCTAATCGCAATTGTACTCCGACACTTGGGAAACTTCGAACACCCCCAAAACTGTTCTCCCACATTTTTCCCTCTTTTTGCTGTCCGAATTACCATCGATTCCCCGCACTTGGGACAATCGGGTGTAGATTCTGACTCTGACCAGGCATTCGCTGCCGCTGCCCTATTCTTCTGAACCCCTGCGAGGAGTCTCAAGAGCTGCTCACCATCAACGAGGGTGATCGGTTTTCCCTCTGCAAACTTCACCGCTTCCTTGGTGAATTTTCCTGAAGAGACAACTATTACCTCATCCGCATTGCTTGCGGTTAGTATTCCGAATTGTTCCCGCACAATGGGAGCTCCGACCGATAGCTTCTTCCACCGTTTACACTGAACAATTATTTTCCTCCCATTATTCCGAAGAGTAAGATCAACTCCACCATCAGGGCCGCCGCCTAAAGATTCCTCAACCGAGTATCCTTGGCGCCTGTATGCTTCACCCACCATCCATTCGAATTCCTTCCATGAGAGGTCTTTCAAGGAGTCCAGGCTGTTTTGCTTCTCGACCAATGCCGAACGCCTCCTTCTGTGAATGATCGATCCGATTGCCCCAAGAACAAAAACACCGGGAAATACTAATCCCAACAATAAACCTGCAGGACCACCTAAGCCGACTGCTATCGGTGTTAATACAACAAAAGTAACTACCGCGAGCGTAGCACTTACCCACCAAGGTAACATTATTAAGTCATCCATTAAGCTGTCTTTACGTCTGGCCATAAAAACGGCTTAACGCGTGGGCGAAAAGTTGGAAGAAGATAATTGTAAAGACTATTTCAAAAACTGGTAGCGTACATCGAGTTCAAATCCTATCGATCTCACAGGTATGATTATCAAGGAGTTACGTATATTTCGACCTGGAATGCTAACGTGAATGCTAAAAGCCCCTAGTTATTCTGCGCCTTTCGACCCGAAATGCAGATCAGGATTAGTTATCTCCAAGCACTGGGAACCACGAAAGTTATCAGTTTTCTAGATTTAATTAGTAGCGAATCTAAGGTCTGCAATAACTGCCTCAGCATTTCCGAATTCCCATTCACTGGGTATGCCTTTAATGTAATAGCTACTTTCAGTTATATACCCTGCTTTTAATGGTTTATTATTCGCCGATAATGGGTAGTCGCTGACAAGCACTGGATAGTAATCTTCTTCGAAGATAGTGTTTCCATCTTTATCCCTAAAATAAACAATGACTTTGACCTTTTCGAGGGTTTGCTCCCCTTCATTCTTAATTTTAAATTCCAGGCTAGGTTTAATGTTTCCATAAGTCGTTTTCCTGCCTTCATTAATTTTGAAATCATATAGTTTCAGGAATTGAATGTATTTCTGTCTAAATTTGAAGTCTTTGATCCTTTCGGTTGTCTTTTCGATACCATCTATCGCTTTTTGTGAATTCTCATCGATAGATAGTGCTTCCTTATACTTCGCTAGGGCCTCATCTAGACTGTCATCGTTAGCTCGTCTTTCAGCTTCGTAGAGCACTTTCCGCAATTTTTCCCTAAGCTTCTTCTCGGCTTCCTCGTTATCCCTAAGAGTCTTTTCAGTTTCTAAAACTATACTCTGTAATTCTTGATTATCAGGATCCAAGTTATGAGCTTCTCTGTATTTGTTCAATGCACGTTTTAAGTCTCCCTCTTTCTCCAACTGCTTCGCTTGAGTTAGTAGCTTTGCTGATTGCTCCTTTATATATTCTTCCTCTTCTGCCTTAAGTTGGGCTGCTAACGCAATTATTTCTTCTCCAGTTCGCCCCTCAAGAGCTGCTTTCATCTTTCTCTCAGCTGCACCTGTATCTACCTCTGCGGCTTGCCAAAAATCGGAAATATCAAGATCGCTAAAAACAACAATTTGGACCGCCTCTTCAAAGGCGTTATGCTTATCCTCTGGGAGCGATGCTTTGACCTTCTCCATGGATGCTTTGAAACTCTCATCGCTTGAAGTATCAATTGTTGGTTTGCCACAGCCACTAAATACTATCATTAGTACAATTATAAGCAGCGATAAGTTCTTCTTTGGGGAAATCATCTTAATGTTTAATTAGGTTCTCAGATATTGCTGACAGAATGCCAGATACAGGAAGTGGATGTAATTGTTTTGGTACTTCGGGGCAACTGTAATTAACTATGAAGCCTCAGTACTCCCCTTTATCAATTTGATCCCAGAGGCCTCCTTCACTCATCATTGGAGGACCCTCATGTCCTGCCATTGAATTATCCAGTTTCAATGCAGCTAATACCTCCATGGGTTTAGTCTGAGGATTTGAAATCAGGGAAGCCAGTATTTCACGTTTCCTTTTCCATGTAAGTGTTTTCTCTGTTACGACTTTTTCCTGTAGTCTTTTCATTTTATTCGAAATGTTATCTTTTGTTAGCAGCCTTGAAGCATTTGCACGAGCTGCTGCTTCCGACTTGCATGTTGGGTAAGCAGCCATGTAAGCGTCTGTCTGATTCATCCCATCCATCAGGTTCTCACAAAACCTTAGCTGCTGTATTGTCATGATTTATTGATGACATTATGGAGGAATATTGCAAAGAAAATTCAACCCCTAACTAGACTGCCAAAACTGCCAAAATTGATTATGTCATAGAATTTTGACTGACATAAAGGCTAAGTTCTAAGGTAAGGAAAATCCTCACTGCCACTGAAGACTAGTTGCGGAATTTTTCTGGCAAATTTGACCAGACAGTGCATGGAGAAATGGGCTAGGGTGTGAAGCACTTCACACGCTGAATTGGAGCTCTACAATTCAGTCTAGTAGCTATGTCGGCTATATGCTAATGATATAGAAATGCACGAATTCACATTTCATGCTGATCTCGATGGCTTGTTCACAGAAAACTATTCCAATCACTCGCTGACCTTAAAAGAGATTTCCTCAATTTTCGGGGAGGGGAATCATAGCAATAAGGACCTTTCTCGATGGCAGCCTCACGTTAGGGTAGCAATATATAGAAACAGCTTAGTGGCTACAGGTGACAATCCGTCGAAATTCCTACGAACTTTGGCACATCTTTTCATGAATCTGTTATCCAAGGGATTCTTGCCCTGCGGGGGAATTGTGCTGGGAGGACTCAATTTTGACGTCGAGATAACACCTGAAGCCATCGACAATAACTATCCGCAATCAGAGACAATAAAAAAGTGCATTTCGCTAGAGCATAAGCTTAAAGGAGCGCGAATTATTATGGAGAATGAGTTTGCAGAGTCAGTGCTAAATAAATCCAATGACTGGTTAACTCTTCAGGGATATACCATAAATCCTAAAAGGGGAAGAAAGGATTTGATACTCGAAAGGTCAATTGCTCCTCGATTTGACGAATCTACATTCGAAATTCTTTACCCAGTTATAGGTGAGGTAAGCTACCAGATTATTGATCGAAGAATTGCTGAAATCGACCATTTGCTAAGAGTGCTTCCGATTCAAGACGCGGTCCATTTAATTGAGACCAAACGACTCCTTAGGCACAGCCTAAAGCGGTTGGAAGATCACAACGCTGTCATGATTAATTAAGTGACGACACAAAGCCAGTGCAATTTGAAGCCCCCCGCCCCCATTCTTCTTAGTTCTTAATGCCTTAATTCACTGCATCCTTAATCCCTTAATAACAAGACCTAAGTCGATTAGTTAGTTATTCGGACTTAGAATCCAATGGTATTGTGTTGCCTCTCCGCGATTTCCTGAGGTTCTTGGGGTACCTCGTTTTGTGGTCTGTATTACATCATAGTTTTCGAATTGTTGTAGTATCCGCCAGGCATCGTTGTCGTGATTAAATCCCATCCTTTTCTTCAACTCGTTACACGGGAGGTAAAATCTGTTCACTCCAGACGTCTCAATGCCTTCGTGTTTAGCGAGATCCCTCACAATCCTAAAAACTTGTTGGAGCTTAGCCGATAAGGCGGAATATAACTGAAATTCTCCCGGTTGCAGCTGGCTAGGATATGATGTTTCAAGATCACTCAACATACTTTCAGTCTCCTTCCTGTGCGTCTCCAGGCTGTCCTTGAAAACATCCCGATAGGCTTCCCAGTATAAATCTGATAATTTCCGTATTTGGCTACGAGAAAGGCGATAAAATAGCCTAGGAATTACTTCGCTAATGAAGGCATTACGCTTTCGGGGACCGCCCTGAAAGTAGCGAGATACATGGAT
The DNA here is from genome assembly GCA_040830565.1 of Flavobacteriaceae bacterium. Lineage (GTDB taxonomy): Bacteria > Bacteroidota > Bacteroidia > Flavobacteriales > Flavobacteriaceae > JAFMPW01. The sequence goes on along the minus strand of JBFOMC010000242.1, from coordinate 3,832 downwards.
TGCCCACAGATCGCGCAGTGAAGGATTCGATTCTAGCAACTCTTCCAGTCGATGGTCGGCGGCTATCAGCTCCAGCTTACTGGAATCTGTGAAATATTGGTCGGCCCTATCTGGGACTTTTCGCGTCTCTGAATGTGGCTTACTTTCAAGATCAAAATCTTGAGCGAGTGTGTTTAGATAGAGCTCGGGATCATAGGAAACAAAGCACAACCGAGAAACATCCTTTCCTGAAGGATCTGCATCGATACCATATTTGTTAGAAAAATACCGGACAGCACTATCAAACAGTTCTTTGTGTTTAGTCACATCGGACTGAATCTTAATCAGCATTTTGATCCCGTTACCACTGGGGGAAATCCAGACCGCAGCGCAATACTTATCCTCTTTGAGCTTTTTTATAGATTCTTCGACCGTTTCATCCAGTCCATCAAAATCCAGGCAAAGCAACCCGGAATGACATTTTAAACCCCTTGCTGACCGCTTTTGGAAAGTACCTGAAAACATGATCCCAGGAAGTCGCTTTTTGTCTTTACTGACATCTTTCCCATTCTTCTTTTTGGATCGAATCTTATGTATTTCTAATTTCCACTTTCCCGATTTGATGTCCGCCAGTATTCTATCCAATGGTACGATATTGCACTGGGTAGCCATGGCATTGGCTACAACAGAAACAGATATTTCCTTCATGGGAATGTTCCTAAAGGCGTTTTAACCAAGATCGAGGGAGTGGGTATGCCTTTATGGATCAAAACGCTTACTTGGCCAACATGGAGGGTTCCATTGTCTCTCTTTGAAGGCGCTCCAGTGCCTCTTTCTCAGTTTGATAAGTAAATGCTCGCTCACCCCAATCCTCACTCCGAGGATATACCTCCCTAGGTTGATATTGCCGATTGTAGGTAACTTCAAATGGGCGAACATGAATCTTAATCACTTCAAATGACCAGGAATCTTTCGGCCACTGCGGATCACGCTTTCTGTAGACCGCCCATAAATCAACTCTAGCTATTTGCTCAAAATCGAATCCTCCTTTGGAGAACACTTTCTTCAGTGGCTTGACACTATCTGGATTTGTGGAGAAGATTTTCTCGAAATTTAGTTCAACTTGAGCTCCGGCATTGTTGCAGCAATCCGGGGCTTTTTCTATTACGTTCATTGTTCTTCTCCTGTTAGCTTAGCTATCAACTGCCTTGCTTCATCAACTGGTATCAAGGTAGTTCCATTACGCTGTCCAGATAGGCGAAATCGTTTAAAGCGAATAAGTCCTTTAGCTTCGGCTGAATACCAAAATGATCGAGTTTGACTAAAAATAGGATCCCTTTCACTTGGGCGTGGTATCCTTATGAATTCAGGCTGCGGCAGGATCTTTCGAACTGCTGACCTCGCCGAATCTTTAAAACTGCTATTGAGTTGGCTTTTCGTACTGGTGATTTGCTCTAATGTCATACTGACAAACCAGAACGCTATAGGCCATCATGCAACAAAATTGAACATCCAACGAAAGTGTATACAGAGTAATTTTGCCCTTGAAGTATGGTGAGTAATGATTTCCAGAAGATTGAACTTTATCACTGGAATGTAGTTACGGTTTCTTCCTTTGCTTCTCGCCTCTTGTGTCTCTTAAGTTGAGTCCGATTTCTTTCAAATACTCACGACAATATTCTCTACTTTTTGGTACGAGATTTTCTAAATTCAATTCACCGATCTTTTGCATAACCTCTTCAAAACTGGGTTCATGTCCAAGTTCATCCATACATTGGTAGTACGTGTTAGCTAAAGTGTAGCCCTTACTATCATATGGTTTCCAGCTGTCGGGATCTTCATCAAAGTCTACATGTTTTAGGTGAATGGCTAATTCCTCAAAGAAATTGGAATCCTTCTCGAATATTTTTAGCAATAGAATAGCTTTAAAGAATTCTGAGTATAAATCGAAAACCCCTTTGTGCATGTTATGAATTCGGATTTTTCCGATGTTATCAATTTCCTGATCGATGAAAGGAAAATCTTCGCATTTTGATAGGCTCCTCACTGTTGACAGTGTGTAGACCAAAGAAGCTGCTGTCACCTTTTCGCTAATTTCTGCTATGGAAATCCCATCCTTAAGTTTGGCGAGTAAATCAACGTGAAGATTTTTAAGAGTCTGCCCAGGAAAATGATAACCAGTCATTAGGTAGAGGAGTTTTTCATCTCTGTCTTCAATGTCGGCTGCCTCTTTTTTCACAGGTTCAGTTGCCTTTTTGTTCGCCATCAAATTCTCTCCGGAAGTTTTGCGAGCGCAGCCCGTTTTGTTTCTTCATCAATCAGGGTGTAATTCCGGCTCACCGCTGCTGATTCATGCCCGATAATATCCCGAGCGATGGCCTCAGGAACTCCTGCAGCTTTTAGCATGGTTGTGGCTGTGTAGCGGAGGCAGTGGAAACTGACCTGATTCATTTCACGGGGAGAATCCCGACCTTCTTTCTTCTTCTGGTGTGTACGTTTCTCGGCGATTCCAGCAGCCACCATTATATCATAAAACCGGTTGGACAGGGTCGCTGTTCGTCCACCGGCATTTGTGACCAGTTTGTTTAATTCGGCAAAAACAGGACCATCTGGATCATCAGTGACATTGTCCATAAGCCACTTCCTCCAGGCACCGACCAACGGAATGATCTGTCGCCTACCAGTTTTTTCGGTTGAGAATGAAATTTCCTCCCTGACCAAATCCACTTGTGACCAAGAAAGACGGGCGCAGTCTCCCAAACGTTGACCTGTGTACAACCCCATTAAGATCATTCCCTGCCATTCGGGGGATGCACTCTCAAGGAGTTTTTGAACCTCATCCATGGTGAATGGTCTACGCTTCACACGGCCCTTATTGTGACCTTTGGAGCGAGGTATCTTGATTGCTATATTGTCCAAAAGAAGACCCTCTCTCCATGCATCAATCACCCATGGTTTGATATTCTTCAACCGATTGACTGCGCTGATTGATGATGTCCTCTTGGCCTCATGATCCCGGAAACCTGTTAGATCACTTACTGTCAATTCGGCGATTGGTCGGTCAGAGCGTTCCCCAAGAAAGTTGAGGAAATTCTCTGCTGTTTTTCGGTAAATCTGGGCAGTCGATAGGGCTAGTTCCTTTTCCCTTGCTCCAATCCAGCGCAAAAAGAATTCCCGGACCGTATCTGATCGCATTCGGCTACCATGAAGGCGCTCATGTATATCCTCAAAAACCCGACGTATCTGCATCTCAGTGGCTTGGGTCTTCGCAGCGTCCTCCCAAGTCTGAGCAATCCGTCTGGCCTCAGACTTATTGGTTGTTTTGGTGCTCCTGAAAACAAGCCTTCCATCATGCATCCGGAATGCACCGTACCAGAATTTGCTGTTTTTTCGCCTGTGAACGCTGCTCATTGTAGCGCAGATACTAACGCTTGTGCTAACGTTCAGTCAAGTTTCATGATGTTCTATGCCGCTAAAAATAAGGGATTGCGGCTTTTTAGCTCGCGTTTGCGCCACGCGGGTTCAAATCCCGCCACCTCCACCAATTTTCTTCCCGCTTTAGCGGGACTAGAAAATTGAGTGCCCTGAGCTTGCCGAAGGGCTCTTTACCGCTTTTGCGGAATTAGAAAATTGAGTGACCCCTCCCCCCTAATACACCGGCAGCTCCCGCGTCCTGCGACCTGTGGCATCATGAATCGCACTCACAGTTGCCGGCATCGTCGGCGGATATGCGGTTTCACCAAGGCCCATCGGCTGGTCCTCGCTATCAACAAGGAATACATCGATCTCAGGAGTCTGGGTAATCGCAAGCATCCGGTAATCGTGGTAATTGCTCTGAACCACCTGGCCGTTG
>JBFOMC010000241.1:0-23562 GCA_040830565.1 Flavobacteriaceae bacterium | reverse complement strand
TAAGCAATTTCGGGAGTAACTACAGACCTGGACCTGCCGAAAAAGAACTTATTCATTTTGATAACTGTCTGACCTTCTCTTTCCTGCACCAGCGCATCCAATTCTGTTAGGCCCACACTAAAGTTGGTGTTGTTCTGAAGTGCTTCCAGACCTTGTTCATCGTACTCCTGTGTAAAAGAAGAGTAGCGATCCTTGGTGATCTCTAATTTGGCGTATTCTTGCCAGGGAGTTTCTATCATAAATTCTCCGTCGTCCTGAGAATAAACTTCTTTTATCACTTCATTTTCTTTGTCTAATAACTTCACTCCAACCCTGGAGATACCAAGTGTACTATTGTATTCAGTTATTTTACCACGGATTACAAGGGTTTTAAATCCGGGTTTTTTATCCATGAGGAAACCGTAGATGTCATCATTCCCCTTTCCCCCCGGTCTGTTAGAAGAAAAATAGCCTATTAGACCATCTTCGATATTATTCTTTATGATAAATCCAAACTCGTCCTTTTCTGAATTGATCTGATCGCCGAGGTTGACAGGAATACTATAGAAGTCTTCTTCGCCTATCTCCGATTTGTAAACATCCATTCCGCCCAGGCCGTAGAAAATATCAGAGGAAAAATACAGGCTATTTTCAAAAACGTAAGGCGATATTTCGTTTGCCGGAGTGTTTATTCTGGGGCCCAGATTAATGGGAGAAGACATAATTTGGCCGTTGTTTGTATAGACATAATAAATATCGGTTCCCCCCAAACTATCCTCAAAATTTGCTGCAAAGTACAGTTTACCATTATCGGAATCGTAAAAAGGATAGTAAAAAGAGGTACTCAAATCTCTCAGCAGATAGTCGAAACTCCCATTGCCCCTTGCCACCCCTAAAGCAAGCGAATTCTTGCCGTTTTCATCAAAAGAAAGTTTTCCTTTGTTCGCATTTGAGAGCACAAAAAATACCGCATTTAGGTCTTTTGAGTAATGCGGAGTAGCCGTATGAAATTTAGAGTCAGGTACACCAGTGAAGGGATTAGGATTCAGTATCTGCCCTCCTAGGCCTACCTTGGCTATATAAATGTCCAGGTACCCTTCGCCGGAGGGGGCGTAAATTCTTTTAGAGTCCTTGCGCCTACTACTAGAGAAGAGAAGCCTGTCTCCATAGAAGGACGGTGCAAAATCTGCTTGCGGACTATTGGCATTAATATTAAATATTTTGAAATCCAAGCCGTCTTCCTCCTTCGATTGCAGTAGTTCAAAATTAAACTCGGAATTCTCCAAAAACTCTGGTGAAAGAGCGGTAGTCTTTGTGGCCAAAAATGCTTTTGCTCTGTCTGAACCTGAAGTTTTGGTCATTGCAGCAAGCATTTTGCTAAAGTGATAATTAGACATCGTGCTGTCTTTCTTATACACCTCCAAATACTTTTCGGAAGCCTGTTTGTAATTTCCAATTTTATAGAAGGAATCTGCCAAGTTTAAGACCTGAGTATTGGTCAAAGGGGCCTTGTTCATTTCATTATAATACTCCTTGATAGCTTCATTATAAGCGTATTCAAAGAAAAGAATATCCGCCTTAGACTTTTTCGCCTGGGACATTGCAAAAGCCGAAACAAACAAAAAGCTCAGTAATAAATATTTAACATTCATGCCGTATTCTCTTTAGAAAAAACGTGGTGAATCAATTTGCTTAGGTTTACCCTTTCTACTCTTAGTACCGTCGTCGCTACTTCGCTCTCCCCCTTTACCCAGGTAAAATTTAAGTATAACTTCATGCGATCCGCTATTATAGGCTCCAAGACCATTGGTGTTATAATCATAGGAGTACCCTAAAAAGGTTCCGCTAGAGATCTGAAATCCGGCTAATCCACTCACGGCATTGTTAGACCTATATGAAGCTCCAAGGGTAAAGACATCACTTATTAAAAAATTGGCAGAGCCATTAATAGTCACAGGAGCACCTGCGATATAATTTACAAGAAACGCAGGTTTAAATTTTAAACCGTCAGACAAATCAAATACATATCCTCCAATAAAGTTAAACTGTAACTTATCTTCAACTATAGTGGCTACATCCTCATTATAGATCCCATCGGTTAAAAAGTTGGGAACAGACGCTCCTAAATACCAACTCTCATCATAAAGAAACAAACCAGCCCCCACTGTAGGATAAAATTCCCTTATTAATTGCCGATCTAATATAGGTTCCCCAGGATTCTCAAAGGTTCCCTTAGAGAAATCTACATTTAGAAAAGATCCGCCTGCATCTATTCCAAAAGACAACTTTGCACTTTCGGACACATTTACCTGGAAGGAATATGCCAGATCAACATAGGTTTGGGTAGTAGGGCCCAATTGATCACTAATGGCATTAAAGCCCAGACCGTTTTTTTCATTAGCTAACGGAATATTTACACCAAACCTTATCGTTCTTGGAGCTCCGGGTATATCTATCCATTGCGCACGATAAAGACCAGATATATCTGCGGTTTCTACGGTTCCTACATAAGCAGGATTAAAACTACCGATATTGTACATATACTGCGTATACTGCGGTTCTCTTTGGGCTCTTCCCTCATAAAGTACAAGACTGAAGGCCAGCGCAAGCAGAAGTAAGCTAATTTTATTTATAGGGCTACTTGTATTACAAGTCATTCTTTATCTTATCTTATAAGCTGTATCCAGCCTTTTCGTATTGCTGAACCATCGCCCAGATCTAATATATAGTAATAGGTTCCATCAGGGGCTTCCTCGCTTTTGTAGTTGCCATCCCAAACTCTATCTTCAACCATATTCCTGGCCTCAAAAACGGAATTGCCATACCTATTAAAAATTTGTAAAGAGGTGTTTGTAAAAGTACCTATGTCTCTTATGGTTAAGAAATCATTTGTACCATCGCCATTAGGAGAAAACTGATTGAAAACGAAACCGGGATCTGCTTCAGTAGGCAAACTTACTCTCACCTCAACGGTTGACTCATTATTTCCCAATTTGTCTTCCGAATCTACCGGTGAGGATCTCAGGATGGTGGCGGTATTCGTATATAACCCCTCTGCTGGCACCAAGACCGTAATCTCCAACCTGGCTTCCTGGTTTCTCATTAGACTAGGTATCTCCCAAATGCCGCTCGAAGCGTCGTAATTTCCAATATCTGATTGGTGTGATATATATACGAATCCATCCCTGTCTAAAATAACATCGCTAATCTCAATATCTGATATTATGTCTTCCTCTGAATCTGATTGGTTGGTGACCAAAATTGTAAAAACTACTTCATCCCCTACTAAGGGGTTGGCGCTAAGGGCGCTTTTTGCTATGGCGAGGTCTATTCCTTCCGGCCTGTCTATAATTAGGCTTACAGTGGCACTATTGTTACCCGGGGTATCGTCTCTAGGGGCAGATTCTACATATTCGGCAGTATTGCTATATGTAGCTCCTCCCTCTAGCACGTTGACCCTGATATCTAGAGAGGTACTCTCCAGATTTTCAATTTCGAAAATATCCCAATCTCCGGATTCCGGGTCATAACTTCCGCTTGTCGCTGAATGACTAACATATTCAAACTCCGGCTCCAGAAGGTCATTGATCTTTATTCCGCGTACCACCCTATCGTCCAGATTGGTCACTGTAACGGTAAAGGTAACTTCTTCCCCTACAACGGCATTTTCGTTATTTACAGTTTTGGTAATGGCCAAATCAACTGGCTCCGCACAGTCGGGGCTTGGATTTGGATCGCAGGCATCCAGATGATCCCAGCCATTGGCAATTTCTTCCCCATCGGTAATGCCATCGCCATCCGTATCACATAAGGGACTGCTGTTATTTGGGATACATGGATTGGTATTATCAGGATCCAATTGGTCTACCACCCCATCGCTATCGGTATCAAAAGTATTTGAATCAAGGGCATCAATGATCCCGTCACCATCTTCATCCAATGGATTTTCAACATCATCTCCCACCTCGGCACCATCTAAAAGTCCGTCCCCATCTGTATCTTGATTATTCGGGTCTGTACCCAAATCTGCTTCAGGCCCATCAAATAATCCATCACCATCTGTATCCACGTCACAATCGTTCACGGAAATGGTAACATTGACAGATTCATTCATGCAAGGGGCCTGTGCGGTATTAGTGGTATAGGTGAACACATAATTTCCGTCAGGTCTGTTAATGAAATTCACCTCATTGGTCCCTGAAGATATGGTCAAACTCCCTGAAGGATCTTCTATAATGGTCCAGATCCCAGGATCCGCACCTGTAAGAAGATCGTCCAGATCTACTACGGTAGGTCCGTTAGTTTCATCACTACAGGAAGAGGTATTCATAGGAGTCCCTGCGGAGGGTTGAGGGATCACAGTGGCTGTTACTGCCTCCCTCTCAGAAGTACAGCCATTTGCCGTGGCTTCTACCCAAAAGGTGGTAGTCACTCCAATACTTGGAGTATAGGTAGCCAAATTAGATAATATTTGATTACTGGTCTGACTGGCAAACCATCTAAAACTTGGAGCTTCGGGGCTATTAGGTATATTCCCGGTAGCGGTTAAACTCACTTGACCTGGACCACAGATGGTATCGTCAGAGACATTAGTTATCACCGGTGTCATATTTAAAGCTATGGTCACTTCCAGGCTAGGGCTTACACAACTATTTGTGGCATCATAGAAGAAGCCGTAATAGGACCCGGGATTAGGATTGTTTACTTGAGTACTGTTTAAATGATTGCTTTCATCTGCCTGCTCGTCAGGATCAGGATTCAGACTCCATCTAAGGACAGTACCCGCCGGAGGGGTGGAATTAGTGTAGTCGTTAAGACTTACGTTAATTACATCACAGAAAGCCGTTGGTACATTGTTATTTAGTACAGGGGCGTTATCGCCTGCTATACAAGGATCGCACTCCTGGACGAATATTGTTACTGTGGACGCCTGGTTGACACAGGGCGCAACTGCAGTATTTGTAGTATAGGTATATGTATAGGTACCCTCTGTTCCGTTGTTGAAGTTTACGACATTGTTACCATTTGGAGTTTCAGTCACTGGACCACTTGACTGCACCCAACTGCCACTATCCACTGTTCCGGATAGCAAATCGTCCAAATCTACTGTAGTAGGCCCAAAAGCCCCATCAATACATGCATTTGCATTAGAAGGTGTTCCTGCCGAAGGAGTAAAGGTCCTCGTAATCGTCAGCGGTGTTGAAGGGCTCTGACAGTTGTTTGGGATGTCTGCAAAAAAGGCGTAATAGGTGCCAGGAGTATTTATAGTTGGGTTATCTGCTAGCCAATCGCCTCCTACCGAAGGATCAGAATTTGTACTCCAAACGAGATTAGAACCCGGAGGAACTACCCCCGAGTAATAGGTGTCTAAAGCCACCGAAAATGCGTCACAAAACGCCGTCGGATTGTTATTGAGTACAGGGGCCGCATCTCCCGCGTTGCAATCGTCATCGGCAATGGTAACATCTGCCGTAAGCGGAGCACCTACAGAAAATGATGGACTATCTGTCCCAGTAAGGGTAAGGGTGACTGTTTCATCGCCCTCCGCCACCAGGTCGTCAATTGGAGCAACCCCGATATTTCTATTTACCTGGGCACCATTATTGGCAAACGTAAGCACTACTGCATTTGTTAAGTTATAGTCCACACCATTGGTAGCGCTACCTGTGATGGTATACGATACAGTCAAAGGGGCCTGGGTGTTATTAGGCGCGCTTATGGTTATCCGGAACAATCCCGGATCCGGCCCAGCTTCTGCAGCATCAGGATCATAAGGGGGTTCAACCAGGCTTAAGGCGACCACTCCAAAGTCGTCGTCTTCAATATCAATTGTTTTAGTATTGTCATCGGGATCAGGATCAACAATATATCCAAAACCTGCAGCAATAGCCACAGTTATGGACTCATCTCCCTCTATTAGATTATCATCTATAACTCCGGTGATTGGCAATATCACTTCGGACTCTCCGGGATTAAAAAAAACGAAGGTGGGAAGTTGCGCGTAGTCCGTGACAGGTGTGGCTACTCCACTTGTATTGATAAAAACTGTAAGCCCCAACGCTCCTGCCGGAACATCTGCACGGATACGAAAACTGCCCCCTATTGATCCTTGCTCTGCAACCTGATCATCACCTATTTCAATTCTAATTTCAGGAGTTTGAGCGGACGCTAAAGATGTAGACAACAGCAGTCCTAAAAAGAGTAAACCCTTTAGTAAGCCGGTTTTAGTAAAACCGAAATATTTTTCTTCCATTTTCATAGTCCGCCTTTTGAATCAACCTCGTAATCAATTCACAGTACTTTAAGCAGGTTTGGTTAAAAAAATGGGGTCTCAATATTACTAAAAAATAAGGCATAACCCCAAGAAATAGGGTTAAATATGCCTTTTTCGGCTAAAATGCATGAAATTACGATTATCGCCCTATATAAGGGACACGGAAGTGGTTTCTGCGCTAGAATCTATCTTCTTTACCAGGCCTTGTAGCACTTTTCCCGGACCAACCTCTGTAAATAGGGTAGCACCGTCCTTTAACATGTTTTGAACGCTTTGAGTCCACTTAACGGGAGCCGTAAGCTGAATAATTAAGTTTTCCTTGATTTTTTCCGGATCTTCTATGGCTGTGGTACTTACATTTTGGTAAATGGGGCATATAGGAGTGGAAAAACTGGTGGCTTCTATAGCCGCCGCTAATTCAGCTCTGGCGGGTTCCATCAGAGGTGAATGAAAAGCACCTCCAACCGGTAAAACAAGAGCTCTTCTGGCGCCCGCTTCTTTGAGTTTTTCACAGGCCGCATTTACTGCGTCCACATCGCCGGAAATAACCAATTGTCCGGGACAATTGTAATTGGCTGCCACTACGATGCCGTCGGTTTCTTCACATATGTTCTCAACCACAGCGTCTTCAAGCCCAAGGACGGCTGCCATTGTACTTGGTTGTAGCTCACAGGCCTTTTGCATGGCCAGGGCTCTTTGAGACACAAGTTTTAATCCATCCTCAAAAGTCAGTGTCTTATTTGCCACCAGAGCCGAAAATTCTCCCAGCGAATGACCTGCTACCATATCGGGTCTAAAATCCTCCCCCATAACCCTGCTCATGATCACTGAATGCAGAAAAATTGCCGGCTGTGTAACCTTGGTTTGTTTGAGATCTTCGGGGGTACCCTCGAACATGGTATCCGTAATGAGAAAGCCAAGAATATCATTGGCATTTTCGAAAAGATCTTGGGCTAAGGGATATTTTTCGTAAAGATCAAGTCCCATTCCTACAAATTGAGCGCCCTGACCAGGAAATACATATGCGTTCATCGGTTTAGATTTTAGTTCGGCAAAAATAGGGAATATTTAGGAGTTGATGGTCGTTGGTTGATAGTTGATGGAAGAATCAAGGAATTGAATGTGAAAATGGAAAGTGGAAAATGGAAAGTGAAATTTATTACTAACTCCAGATTGCTGATTATTCTTCAACTGCATGGAAATTACAGATTCAAAAGTTATCTTGAAATGGGGAGGGGCTGGAAATCCCCTAAACAAAACAAACTTTCTATTTCCGAAACCAATATTGGTGTTAACCGCCAAGTTGCCTTCTGACTACTGTTTGCCGATTACTAATTACTAACTAAGGATTACTAATTATGCTTCAACTGCATGGAAATTGCAGATTCAAAAGTTATCTTGAAATGGGGAGGGGCTGAAAGCCCCCTAAACAAAACACCTTTTTTATATCTAAACCTGAAATAACTGCCAACCACCGGGTACCTTCCGCCACTGCTTACTGCTTACTGCTTACTGCTTACTGCTTACTGCTTACTGCTTACTGCTTAAGCTATTCATTTTCCTTAAACCAGCCAGAATACTTTACGTAGTTGTTTGCTATTCTATCTATCTCACCAGCACTCAGCTCCGGACTTACCTCTTTGATTTTCTTCGCAGGCATTCCTGCAAAAATAGTGCCGGCTGGTATATGGGTACCTTTAGTAACTACTGCTCCGGCGGCTACAATGCTATTACTCTCCACAACGCAGTCGTCCATTATTATGCTCCCCATTCCGACCAGTACATTATCCTTAATGGTGCAGCCATGAACGATGGCATTATGCCCTATGGAAACATTATTTCCAATGGTAGTGGGCGATTTCTCATAGGTACAATGAATTACCGCTCCATCTTGCACATTTACCTTGTCCCCCATTTTGATAAAATGGACATCTCCTCTAAGCACAGCATTAAACCAAATACTACAATGATCTCCCATTGAGACCTCTCCAACGATAGTCGCATTTTCGGCTATGTAGCAATCTTTTCCAATTTGAGGACTTTTTCCATTTACAGCTTTAATGAGCGCTTTTGAATTCATGGGTTAGATGTTAGGTGTTAAGTGTTAGGTGTTAAGTGTTAGGTGTTAGGTGTTAGGTGTTAGGTGTTAGGTGTTAGGTGTTAGGTGAAATTATTCATTATTCATTATTCATTATTCATTATTCATTTTACACTTTCCATTTTCCATTTTCAATTGTTAATTCCGGAGTTACTCAAAATAAGACAAAAGCTGTTTCTTTTTGGAGGCTGAAACCAGCAGTTCTTTCCCATTCGAAATTACCACGCTACCTCCTTTACCTTTTTTATATTTGACCACCTCATTTACGTTTACCAAATACGACTTATGAATACGTGCAAACGTAAAATCGGCCAAAGCTTCTTCAAAATACTTTAAGGTCTTACTCACAAGTAATTTTTTATGCTCCAGATATATCTCTGTATAATTGTCATCCGCTTTACAAAAAAGAATGTCTGATACATTCAGCACCTGAAAACCATCTTGTTGAGGTAAGGTAATCTTACCATCTACCTTCTTAAGCTTTGAACTCAGTATCCGATCGTCTAAGGCCTCTTCCTTTTCCTTTATTTCCTTTACATAGTTTACCGCTTTTACCAGTTCATCAATATTAATCGGTTTCATTAGATAATAAGCCGCGTGATTGTTCAGCGCATCCATGGCGTACTGATTATAAGCCGTTACAAAAACCGTCTCAAAGGTTCTGTCAGGAAGCTGATCCAAAAGGTCAAAGGCATTTCCAAAGGGCATTTCCACATCCAGAAATACCAGATCCGGAGAGGTCTCGTCTATAAGCTTAAGGCCCTCTTCAATATTTGCCGCCTCCCCCCGGAGATCAACATCAGCACAGTACTTCAGCAAGTAATTACGCAATATTTCCCTGCTGTTAGCCTCGTCCTCTACTATTATCGCTTTTAATTTCATCAATCTCTTTTTAAGGTTAACATGACCGAAGTTCCTGTTTCATCCTTCTCCAAATCCTTAATATTTACGGTTACCTTATCCTTGTACATATCATTCAGTATAGAGATCCGCTTTTTGATGTTCCCCATTCCTTTGGATTTTTGCTTTTTTTGATTCATGGTCTTTAATTCAGCTGACCGTTTTCGTCCAATACCGTTATCCGTTATCAATATCTCTATCATCCCCTTACTTCTTTGATTGAGGGCAATCTTCAGAAAACCTTTCTCTTCTTTATAACGAAGCCCGTGCCAAATAGCATTTTCAATGTAGGGCTGCAGTAGCATTGGTGGGATCTTAAATGCCTCAATATCTATGCCCTTGTCAATACTTATATCGTAATCGAACTTTTCCGGAAAACGGGAGTGCTCTAGCTTAACGTATAATTCTAGCAACTCCAATTCCTTGCTTAACGGAATAAAGTCCTCTTCAGAATTTTCAAGAACGGCCCGCATCAGGGTTGAAAATTCACTTAGATATCTATTAGCGCTGCGCTCATCGCTCTTAGCGATATAATTGTTAACAGAATTAAGGGCATTGAAAATGAAATGTGGATTCATTTGCGACCTCAAGGATTTAAGCGCAAGCAAATTATTGGCCAGCTTTTGTTGTTTATTACTTCGATAAAAGAAAAAAGCAGCAAGCCCGGTAAGGGTCAGGCCCAGTAATAGTGAATAAATTACCCATTTTTGGCGCTTGTTTGTTTCCTGGAAGAGCTGTTGCTCTGTCAGGGCCAAGTCATACTTACTTTGTGAAAGTTCCCGTTCTTGCTCAAGGCCGGTAATTCTACTTTGCTTGGAGGCAATTTCCCGGTTAAATCTTGCAGCTCTTGAAATCTCCTGCTCTTTTCTGATATACAAAGTATCTACCACCGCTACATACTTTTGGTAGGTTTCAAAGGCCTTGGTAAAATCGCCCTTGTATTCATATACTTCCGATAATTTCCTGGTAGCGTCTTTCTGCACTACAAGATCATTGTCGTTATCTGCTTCCTTAATACTCTCCTCCAGATAAGGGATTGCCTCGTCATATTTATCCTGGGCTATATAAGCATTCGCAATTTTATAATTTATCTTTTGGGTGGTGATAGAATCATTGTTTAAAAACCCTACCGCCTTATTGTTTTCCACGGCAGCAGGCAACTTTTTTAATTCTTCCTTGCTTTGCTTTCTCAGCTTTATTTCATCTTCGAACTGGCTTCTTTTATTGTAAAAATCTGCAACCTTCTCTCGCTCTTGTACGGCTCTGGCCGGAGCCTGATTGCTCGCTTGTTCCAAAGAACTGTCATAAAAGGCCTCAGCCTCTTGTAATCTGTTGTCCTTAGCGTAAGCATCTGCAATTTTGGAATTTAAGTCGGGTAACTTAGGAGCTACCTGATTTTTTCTTGCGATTGTCAGCCCTTCCTCATAATGTGCTACAGCCTTATTGGTCTCTCCCTTTTCTCTGTAAACGTCGCCCAGGTTCTCATAGAGTTCTATTCTCTGGTACGGCACTAGGTTTTCGATTTTAAGTAACGGCACAAGCAAATTTTCAGATTTGTCTAGCTCTTTATTAAGGAAGTATACCTTGGCAAGTAAGAGTGTAGTCCTTGTAGTGTTATACGCTGCAAGCGCATCCTCATAGTTCGCTATAGCAAGATCATATTGCTTGTAGTATTGATATATTTCACCCAAAGTGGTAAAGGACTTGGCTAACTCTTGCTTATTTCCTCTTTTTCCTAATTGAGCTATGGATTGCGCAACAAAATCAATACTCTTTTCAATGTCTGAGCGTTTGTAAAAATTGGCAGAATCCAAATAGCTTTTGTGGAGATTGACAACAGATTTGGTTGGCTCAGACCTGCTTCTACCCAGCTTACTTTTAGAATATCCTTCCACTTCTACCTCTATATCCTCGTCACTTTTGATGGTGTATCTTACTGTTTCAATATCAGGGCTTTCAAAGGTGATTACATCGCCAATGGAAGCTCTGATCCTAAATTCACCAAGTGCATCAGTAAGAGTATACGCTCCTTTATCTGTAGAGACTTCAACTCCGGACAAAGGGGAACGATTTTCCTTTCCTTTAACAGCACCCTTAATCTGGAAGCTGGCACGCTCCTGAGGTTGCTGCGCATAGCATGTCACAACTGCCAGGAAAAAGAAAACAGGGATGTATAGAATTTGCTTCATTATGTGATTTAAACAAGGTAAACTTAGTGGATTTATGCGGTTTTAAAAAATGTGAAAAAAGCTATATACCACCATTTATAGCCCTATTATTGGCCCTCCCGCATTGAGGATGACCAGTGACTCATTCAAAGTGCGCTTTCCCTCATTGCTGGTTTTTTAAAAAATACTTTGCTCCTACTTTTAGTGTTCAAAATGACAACAAATGAATGCTACAATGAAGAGAAGGTATAAAAGACTTATGGCCATTTTGTTATTGGGTTTTATAGCTCTTTTCCTTTTTAGATTGGCCTTTGGCTACACTAAGGACGTTGCTACGGAGCAGACTCTCGTTAGCGGGGATTTTATGGAGATCGTACAGTTGGAGCGAAAAAACTACGCAACAAAAAAATACAAAGTCACTGCCGGTCAAAGCCCTGTTAGGGTCGATCAGAAGTACGAGAAGATTGCAGAAATAAGCAGCACGACTTCCGAGTTTGATGAGGTAGAAAAACAACTAAGAGGTCAAATTGCAGCATATGACGGACTTATTCAATTTGAGAATAAGCGTGGAAATCCAGGAACAAGACACACACATTTGGTCATTGGTGTTCCCCCGGAGAACTTTGATGATCTCTATGCCCAGTTGACAAAACTTGGCAAAATATTGAGCAAACAGATCACCAAAAAGGACAAAACCAACGAATATAAAGAACTGAATGCTAAAAAATTGTCGCTTCAAAATATCAGAGCATCATTGGTTGAGCTAAAACTGAAGGGAGGTAAAATAGAAGAATTCATGCAGCTGGAAAACCGCATCCTGGAGATTGACCAACAACTACAGGATTTGGGGGTTAGTCTCGGCAACTTTGATGATGAAAACGAGTTTTGCACGGTAAAATTTTCCTTGTCTGAAGGGCGGGAAATTGAGATCGGTATTCTGCAACGCATCAAGGTGGCCCTAGAATGGACCATTGTTACTTATTTGAAAATTACGGCATCCCTCTTTTTCATGGCTCTCTTTGCCTATTGTTTTCTGCTAGGTGTTGAAAAGCTAGGATTGCTACAAAAAATACATAAAGGAATAGATCAATAATTAAATACAATTAAAATGAAAAATATGAAACAATTACTAAGGGTAGGGTTTATGTGTTTAGCCATGGGAACTACCTATGCCTGTGAGCTTAATGCCCGGGCTAGCAAATCACAATCCGTTAATGCAATGGCCGTTGCGAATGAGCCCTATGCATCAAACAATGTAGTAAAGATCGCCTTACTTCTAGATACCAGTAATAGTATGGATGGCTTAATTAATCAGGCTAAGGCACAGTTATGGGATATCGTCAACAAGTTCACCACAGCGAAGTGCGGGAAGGATCACCGGCCCGACTTGCAAATTGCTTTATACCAATACGGTAATGATAATCTTTCCTCAAGAGAAGGTTACATTCAACAAGTGTTGGGCTTCAGTAGTGACCTGGACGAAATCTCAGAGAAGCTTTTTTCACTGACCACCAATGGTGGAGAAGAATTTTGCGGGGAAGTTATTCAGACCTCTCTTCGACAATTAAACTGGGGTAAGAATGAAGATCACCTTAAAATGATCTTTATTGCAGGAAATGAACCTTTTACTCAAGGTAAACTCAATTACAGGGATGCTGTAACCAATGCAAAGGAAAAAGACATTGTTGTAAACACCATATTCTGTGGCAACTATGAACAGGGCATAAACACCGACTGGAAAGCGGGCGCTGTATTAACAGGAGGAGAATACATGGCTATTGATCATAACAGGCATATAGTACACATAGACACCCCCTACGATGACGTCATCATAAAACTAAATACAAAGCTTAACAAGACTTACATTTCTTATGGCGCTTTAGGGGCAGCCAAAATGGAAAAGCAGTCCGTTCAGGATGCCAATGCCATGGAAATGGAAGAAGCAGTAGCTGTAAAAAGAGCAGTAAGTAAAAGCTCAAGATTGTACAAAAATGCCGGCTGGGATCTCGTTGATGCCTCTGAGGACAGCAATTTTGATCTTTCTAAAGTAAAGAAGGATCAATTGCCAGAAGAATTTAAAGGAAAGTCAACAGCTGAGATCAGGGCAATTATCAAGGACAAAAAAGCTGAGCGTTCAAGAATTCAAAAACAAATTCAGGAAGCGAATGCCAAACGCGAGGCCTACATTGTAAAAAATCAGAAGAGTGAAACCGGCGAATTAGAAAATGCTATGCTCAGTGCTATAGTGAGACAAGCTGCCAAGAAAAACTATAGCTGGGATTGAGCAGTAAACAATTAGCAATAATCAATTAGCAATTAGCGGTTATCTGATAATAATTGTTGTCAGGGTTTAATGGTTCAGTAAAATTCCTGAATCCTAAATGTAGTGAGCTTTGAGTTTGAGCTTGACACTTGAACTTGAACTTGTTCCAGTAATCAGTAATCAGTAATCAGTAATCAGTAATCAGTAATCAGTAATCAGTAATCAGTAATCAGTAATCAGTAATCAGTAATTTAAGACAAAAAACTATTAACTATTAACTATTAACTATTAACTATTAACTATTAACTATTAACTATTAAAAGTTTGGTTGGTGTTGGAGGATGGGTCTATCTGTAAAAGGGTAGGCCCGTTTGCTTTATAGCTATTCCATCTTAATAATTGGCAGCCGGACAATAGCAATCGTAGCGGTTTTCTCTTTCAGGACCAAAGTCGTACCCCAGGGTAATTTGATGAAATCCACCGTTGTCTAATCTGATATCCCCGGACTGATAAGAATAATTATAAGAGAACATAAATCTGTTTACGTTTACCCCAACAATTGGAGTAAATAATTGTAAACGTTGCTCCCCAAAGGAACCGTTGGTTTGAAACTGTGCTCCGTCAAAACTCCTTCTGTATGAGAGTCCACCCCATACTGTTCCAAAACTTACATCTTTGTAAACCTTGGCATTAAAGTCGACCGTCTTTTCTTCTGTAAATTCTGTTAGCTGCAGTAAAACCGAAGGTTCTATACGCCATTCGCTTTTTCCAAAGACATATCCCACAGAAAGTAAGTACCTTCTAAGATTATCAAATTCGATAGCGGTGTAAAGATCTCGGCCACTTCCCAGGGCATTGAGAACGGTAGCATGAGCGTAAAACTCCATGAAATTATAAGACATGCCAAAATCTACATTAAAATATCCCACACTCTCTCTGGCACCTGTAATTATTGGATCTGGTATAACCGATCTAAATTCGGTTTCATCCAGACTACTTTGAATGTATCCGGCACTAAGTCCGAAAGACAGCTGGTTTAATAGTCTAATGTCCCCGCCAAAATTCAAGTGATGTGCATAGGTAAGCTTACCACCTGTTTGGGAATGATATCCATTTGCATCATTAAAAATGATGGCCCCTATCCCACTACTGCTTTCCGCAATTCTGTAATGGGCGTTTAAGGTTTGGAGATTGGGTGCTTCATCTACACTGAACCACTGCTTTCTTGCAGTTAACCGCACTTTTCCTCCCTGACCGATTCCTGCCATGGATGGATGTACCAAATAATAGTTATCAGACAAGTAGTCAAAATATACCGGGATACCTTCCTGAGCAGTAGTGTTGGCGCTAAAGAATAAGAACGAAACTAAAATAAATAGGAATTTTTTCATCTAAGATTCTGGGCTATTGGTTGCCATGTCGTTCAAATATAAAGTATAACGGCTTAAAACCAACATTATTATATATGGCCTAAGTAGGAAAATGGTTGTATTTTTGCATAAAATTCAAAGTATGAAGGAGTTTGTGATTACGGTAGTTGAGACCAATAACCCTGCTATTCTGAAATTTGAATCCAATCAGTTCTTGGTGGAGGGAAAGAATTACGAATACGCTAATATTGATGAGGCCAAAAACTCGCCTCTGGCCCAACAGTTATTTTACCTTCCTTTTATTAAGACTGTGTACATCTCTGGCAATTTTATTGCTTTAGAACGATTTGATATAGTCACCTGGGAAGATGTTAAAGACGAGGTTGCCCAGCAATTGGTAGAATATCTGAACGCCGGAGAACCTGTCGTTATCGAAAACGAGAGCCCTAAAAAGCTTGCGGTAACCATGTATGCCGAGGTAACTCCTAACCCGGCCGTATTGAAGTTTGTGGCCAACCGCCGCATTGTCCCAGACACCTTCGAATTCAAAAATATCGACGAAGCCGGAACGTCCGACCTAGCAAAAAAGCTCTTTCATTTGCCTTATGTTAAAGAGGTTTTTATGGACGAAAACTACGTGTCGGTCACCAAATATGAGGTAGCCGATTGGAATGAGATCAGTGGAGAATTGCGAGAATTGATCCGAGATTTCCTGGCAGATGGTAATGAGGCTGTAGCTCCGGGGAGTACTCCTGTGGGGAAAAAATCTGCAGACCTCGATATCGCTTCGGCAAATCTTGATGATATTTCCAAAGAAATCATTGCTATCCTTGATGAGTATGTTAAGCCCGCTGTTGCAAGTGATGGTGGCAATATCCTCTTCAAATCTTACGAAGAAGATAGCAAAACTGTAAATGTTATTCTTCAAGGGGCCTGTAGTGGCTGCCCTTCTTCTACTTTCACCCTTAAAAACGGTATAGAAAATATGCTTAAAAACATGATGGGCGACAAAGTGAATGAGGTAGTGGCACTTAATGGCTAATGTAGGGGGATTTCTTTGGCTTTTCTCAATTTTATTTGTTTCTTTAACTAAACATAAAAACATTAATCATTATGGCAGTTTTAAAGGTAATTGAAGTATTGGCAAATTCTGACAAAAGTTGGGAAGATGCTGCAAAAAAGGCGGTTGCTCAAGCCGCAAGATCTGTAGATAATATCAGATCTGTTTACATTAATGAGCAGAGCGCTACGGTCAAAGATGGAGAATTGGACGACTACAGAGTAAATGTTAAGATCACATTTGAAGTGAAATAAGGAAGAACACATTTAAAGATTTAAAAGCGCTTTATTAAGCGCTTTTTTTATGCTCTAATACCTCATATCTTTGAATATGTGGACTAAAAGCTTATGTATTCTTGTCATTTTCATGAGTTATATCACTCATGGACAAAAAAAGCAGCATATGTCAAAAAAATATACCAATGCCCTTATTAATGAAACCAGTCCCTATTTGCTGCAGCATGCTCATAACCCGGTGAACTGGGAGGCCTGGCGGCCTGAGGTACTTGAACGTGCTAAAAAAGATCAAAAATTATTGATTATAAGTATTGGTTATGCAGCTTGCCATTGGTGCCATGTCATGGAAAAAGAGTGCTTTGAAGACGAGGAAGTGGCCGAGGTAATGAACCGTCACTTTGTAAACATCAAAATAGACAGGGAGGAGAGGCCAGACATAGATCATATTTACATGGACGCGCTCCAAATGATGACAGGAAGCGGAGGCTGGCCATTAAATGTGGTTGCCTTACCGGACGGGCGTCCATTTTGGGGGGCTACCTATGTAAAAAAGTCCGATTGGATAAGGATTTTGGAGCAGCTTCAAAATCTTTATGAAAAAGAGCCCGAAAAAATCTTAGAGTATGCCCAAAAGTTAGCCGAAGGCATTAAGGCCATAAATCTTATTCCCAAGCCAGACAAGGATAGCGGTATAATTGATACCGAAGAACTAAAAGATGCTTATAAAGGCTGGTCCCGGTATTTTGATACACGACAGGGAGGATACAACCGGGCTCCGAAATTCATGATGCCTGTAAATCTAGATTTTCTTCTGCACTATGGCAGCAGTCGGCAAATATCTTCCAGTCTCGAATATGTGAATACAACGCTTACAAAAATGGCTTATGGCGGCATTTACGATCATATTGGAGGTGGATTCGCCAGATATTCTGTAGATATGAAGTGGCATGTGCCACATTTTGAAAAAATGCTGTATGACAATGCCCAATTGGTGTGTCTTTATTCAAAGTCGTATGCTGCTACCGGTAATGCCTTATATATAAAGGCTGTAGACGAGACTATTTCCTTTATGCAGACCGAGCTGATGGATGTAAGTTTTGGCTTTTATTCCTCTTTAGATGCAGATAGCTACAATGAGGAGGGTACGCTGGAAGAAGGTGCGTTTTATGTATGGACTAAAGAAGAATTACAAAAGCTTTTAGGAGCTGATTATGAACTTTTTAAATCCTATTTCAATATCAATAGTTATGGGCTATGGGAACATGGCAAATATGTACTTATTCAGGATCAGTCCCCTGAACGTATAGCCGAAATGGAGAACGTTTCTGTGGAAAACCTAACTAAAAGAATAGCAAAGGCTAAAAAAATTCTATTGCAGGAAAGAGACAAGAGAGATAAGCCAAGATTAGATGACAAAATACTCAGTTCCTGGAATGGTCTGACCTTATCTGGTTTAATAGATGCCTACCGCTGCCTTGAAAACCCTGATTACCTTGATCTTGCTCTGAAAAATGCCACTTTTATTCGGCAAAATTTGATAAAGACGGACGGTAGCATGTTCCATAGCCACAAAAACGGCAAGAGTAGTATTAGTGGGTACCTTGAGGATTATGCAACGGTAGCAGAGGCCTTTCTTAATCTTTATGAGGTTACTATGAATGAGTCTTGGCTATTTGCCTCCAAAGGGTTATTAGACCTCTGTATTGAAGATTTTCAAGATCCTGAAAGCGGACTTTTCTTCTTTACCTCTAAAAAGGATGATTTTGTGATTAGGCGCACCTTGGAAACCTCAGATAATGTAATTCCCTCATCAAATTCTATTATGGCCAAAACTTTGTTTAAAATGGGCAAAATGTTCCCCGAATCTGAGTATGAGGCCATTGCCAAAAAGATGTTCATAACAATGCGAAAGTCTATTCTGGAAAATGTGCAAAGTTATGCCAATTGGTTACATTTGTCACTCTATTTTGAGGGCCCATTTTACGAAATTGTCATTAGCGGGGAGGATTATTTGCAGAAGGCCAGAAGCTTGCAAAAAAGCTATTTGCCTAATGCCATTTTTGCCGGAGCAGACAAGACCAGTGAGCTTCCCTTACTTCAAAATAGGTGGGTTGAAAACAAGACCCTGATCTACATCTGCCAACATGGATCTTGTAAACTTCCTGTTAGCAGACCTAAAGAGGCCCTTACCCAAATGGGCAAGGACTAAAAAATAACAGTAGCTTTAACGCTTTGATTTCAAAGCGAAAAGCAATTTGATTTCCTTCAAAAATTCTAGAAATATGGATAAGTTAGCTAACTATCAGGAACATATAGACAATGCCATAAACTGGATTTGGAACATTATTCCAGACCTTATAATGGCGGCCATTCTTTTAGTTTTTGGACTATGGTTCATCAAACTAATTAACAGATTGGTACGTAGATTTTTCCAAAACAGAGATTATGATTTGGCCCTGGAGACTTTTTTGCAAAGTTTTATAAATACCGGTCTTAAAGTTTTACTTTTTGTTTTAGTAGTTACACAGCTTGGAGTAAAATCCTCTTCGCTGGTAGCTATGATCGGAGCGGCAGGATTGGCGATTGGGTTAGCCCTCCAGGGATCTTTGTCGAATTTCGCCGGTGGGGTGCTTATTCTTTTATTTAAGCCCTTTAAGGTGGGAGACTGGATTGCGGCCCAGGGGACCGAAGGAACCGTCAAGGAGATTTCAATTTTTACAACCAAACTGAACACTTTTGGAAATCAGCTCGCTATTATCCCCAACGGACAATTGTCTAACAATAAGATCATCAACTACAATGCTGAAGAGACCAGAAGGGATAAGATTGATGTAGGTATTGGGTACAGCTCAAATATTAAAGAAGCCAAAGATATTCTTTTAGCGATCTGTGCAGATGATGAAACCATCCTTAAAGATCCTCCACCCGAAGTTTTCGTAGGAGAATTGGGTGAAAGCTCGGTGAACCTGAGTCTCCGATACTGGGCTAAGAATGACGACTTCTGGCCCGCGCATTTCAATGTAATTGAGACCTTGAAGTACAAGTTTGACCAGGCTGGTATTGAAATCCCCTTTCCGCAACGTGTTCTACATCAGAAATCATGATTTGAAAATCTGCCGGAAAATTCGTATCTTCTAATATTCTAAAATAAAAAGTCATGAGAACATTTTTGTTGTTATTTTTTCTTGGGATAGGAGTTTCTTTCGGTCAAATAAGCGAATTATCAAGAGGGTCTGTTCCAAGTTATGATTCTCAGGTTGGTACCGTCTTTGAGGAAGTCCCTATTCAAGGTTCTCCTTATTTTAATGAGCGGTATGTGGTAGGCAATACGGTGGTGAACGGTAAAAGTGTACGCCTGCTGATGCGTTATAATGCCTATTCGGATCAAATAGAAATGAAAGATAAGTACCAAAAATCCTTCAACCTTTTAAAAAGAACTGATTTGGAAGCTACATTCGGGGGAAAAATCTATAGAATGTTAGCTTACGCTGAGGACGGTGAAGAGAAAAAAGGATACTTTAACCCGTTGAATTCAGGTTTTGTCAAGCTATACCACAAACCCAAGAAGGTATTTGTGCAGGCAGAAAAACCAGATAATGGCTATGACGAGTTTGACCCGCCTGTATTTAAGGATGTATCTGCCTACTATTTACAAGTTGGATCGCAGCCACTGGTAAAGATCAACCTGAATAAAAGGCAACTGCTCAAACACCTCAAAGAGGAATCTGTTAGCGTTCGGAAGTATGTTGAGGAAAACAATCTTAAGCTCAAAACAGAGGAAGAGATCGTAAGACTTCTGAATTTCCACAACCAGAACCTGGTAGAAAAGAAGGGTAAGGTAAATTCTTAGTAATTCTTAAGTAAGATCTGGGATACTTTTTTGGAAGACCTTTAAAACAATATGAATACCAAGTATTCATAAAGCCATTCTATTTTATTTTATTTCCGATAAAATCTTTAAGATAGAAGGGTTCATAGTAGGCCACATCTTCAAATGCCTTTTTCAGGAATTTCTCGTGGGCAAGTTTCCCCATGATACTTGCTGTAGGAACTGCCGTATCATTAAAACTAAGGTTGGAATGTTTTAGGTGGGCGCGGCATTTGGCGGCTCCTGAACCTATAATATGAACCTTGTCCTTCGCTGCATACGCCATAAAAGACTGTTCGTCTATGATCTCTGCGGCAACTTCCCTCACCATAGTATAATTCGCATCAAATACCGCCGAATATACCTCCATTCTGCGAGCGTCCAGGACGGGAATGATAAAACCGTTTTCGCCCTTTTTTAAATGAGCCAAGCTTTCCAGCGTAGAGACGGCTATCAATGGGATATCCAGAGCAAAACATAAACCCTTAGCCGCCGAAACTCCGATTCTAAGTCCGGTATAGCTACCTGGGCCGCTACTTACGGTTAGGGCGTCTAGATCTTGGAAGTCTTTTCCCGCTTCCTGCATAACTTTTTCAATGAAGACGTGCAGCTGTTCTGAATGAGAATAACTCTCAGAATTATGCTCCTTTAGAGCCATGATCTCGCCATCCTCTGCCAGACTTACAGAACAATTGGTGGTAGCCGTTTCTAAATTCAATATGAGTGCCATAGGCGCAAATATAAAAAGACCTGCAAGGGTTTTCTAAACCTGCAGGTCTCTAATTTTATTTATTTAGATTCTAGTTCAATACTATAGGAAGGCCAAAGTAGAATTCGAGCACCTTAATTCTAAAAATATAATCGTACTTGGTACGGATAACCTCCGCTTCTGCATTATCCACCCTCGCTTGTGCCTGACTAAAATCAAAGGCATTCATAAGACCAACGTCAAAACGCTCCTTAGAGTAGTCATAAGCCAAGGTTCTGGCTTCCAATGTTTTTTGTGCAACTTCATAGGCCTTAGCGCTATTTTCAACATCTACGTAAGCCTGATTTATATTGGTCTCTAGTGCTAATTTATCCTGCTCTAATTGCAATTTTGCCTTCTCCAAACCAATTTTGGACCTTTTAATACTGTTTTTGGTACTGAAACCATTGAATATGGGGATGTTTATTTGAGCTCCATACGAAATCCCGTCAAATATCCATAACTGGTCGGAAAAGCTAGGTGTAAATGGCATGTTGTTCCCATCGGGTATCACTGTTGCATCTGAATATCTTGTTCCGTAATTAAAAAACCCGGTTAGTGTTGGGTACAAAGCTCCCTTTGCTATTTGCACGTCTCTTTCGGCTAATGCCACGCTCGACTCTGAAAATTTTATGTCGTTTCTAAACGTAAGCGCTTTAGCAAAAATGGTTTTTGCTGAGTTATCTAGTATATCCGTGGGGGGAACATCAAATTCCTCATCGGCAATGTCAAAATTCAAATAATCAGTGATCTGAAGAAGTTGCGCCAAATTAATACGAGAAATCAATACACTATTCTCACCGTTAATGACTTGTTGTTCCTGACCCGCGGCAGTGGCCTCAATTTCCAACAGGTCTCCTCTTGGTGAAACCCCAGATTCTACCAGTTCTTTGGTTCTGTTAAGGTCTTGTTGTGTTTCGCTCAATTGTGCCTTAAAGACCTTTAGCGACTCCTTATCCGAAAGTATTTGCAAATAGGCTACGGCAACATTAAGACGTATATCATCAACAAGATCATCTAGTCTGTATTGATTCGCTATAGCATTGAGTTTGGCCCGATGTAATCTGTTAACATTCCTAAGTCCGTCAAACATGGTCAAATTCGAACTAAAACCACCATTTACATTAAGTGTCGTAACATTGGTAGGATCATTGGTAGTCGGATTAATAGAGAAACCGGTATTACTAGAAAGGGTACTGGATCCGTTCAAGTTGGGCAGTAAATTTCCGATTGCATCCATTTTATCTATTCGAGCATCATCCAAGTCTAGCCTAAATTGTTCTATCGTCAAATTGTTCTCTACAGCATAGGTAACACATTCTTCTAGGGTCCATTTTTTTTGCTGGGCTGATAAAATTCCTAATGCACAAAGGAATATCAACAGGCTTATTTTAAATTTCATCTGTCGTTTTTTGATTTGATATTGTCTTCACTAAGTTTGTTTGATTCTTCTTTTTAGGCATCCTCCTCTTCTTCATCTTCTCCCTTCTTAACAGGCTCGGTCTTATTCCATATTTTAACCTCGTCATCCTCTGTTATTCCGGAAACAATCTCAACATTCACTCCGTCAGAAATACCAATCTCGACGTCTTTCCTTTCAAATTTCTGATCTCCAACCGCTACCTCAACATAGGGTTTATCTGTCTCCTTATCAAACTGTAGTAAAGCCTCAGGAATTACCATTATACTGTCTTTTTTCTCTAGGACGAGAGAAGCATTAGCACTGTAACCTGCCCGTATCATAAAGGTGGTATCTACCTCCACATCTCCTTCGATCTTAAATTGGACAGCACCGGTTTCTTCAACCCCTTTAGGAGCTATAAACTTTAATTTGGCATCCAATTCTTTGCCCTCAACCGCACCAAGACTAATCTTCAAGGGCATTCCTACTTTAAGCTTCCCTACTTCCCCTTCGTCTACTTTTCCTTCAAAGATCATTTTTCCAAGATCTGCTATTGAGGCAATGGTTGTACCATCATTGAAATTGTTACTTTGTATCACCTGGTCACCTTCTTCCACAGGGATCTCTAAAATGGTTCCTGTAACAGTGGCTCTGATATTGGTGTTTGCACTTGCAGAGCCTCCTGCAGAGCCTCTTCTAATGATCTGATAATCTGCTCTGGCGTTCTGCAATTCTTGTTCGGCCTGATCAAACTGCAACTTCTGCGTATTAAAATCCTGACTAGATATAACACCTTTGTCAAAAAGTGCCTTATTTCTATTGTACTCGGTAGTGGTATTGTTCAATGCTATTTCGGCAGTACGAACACGGCCTCTGGCCTGGTTAAGCGCCTGCTCATTAGGCACTACCTTTATTCTCGCAATAAGATCGCCCGCTCTGACACTTTCTCCTTCCTCCATATAGATCTTTTCTATAATTCCGGAGATCTGAGGTTTAATTTCTATTTCGTCTTCTGGAATAACCTTACCTGTAGCTACAGTTTTCATTTCAATACTAGAGGTAAACGGCTTCTTAGTTTCATAAGTTATAGCGCCTTTGCTGTTCGATTTTACGAAAAAGGCTGCCGCCCATAGCGCTCCTAGCACCAGGATCCCAATCAATATGTATTTTACAATTTTATTCATTTTACTGTTGTT
>JBFOMC010000240.1:0-4355 GCA_040830565.1 Flavobacteriaceae bacterium | reverse complement strand
TCACTGTTTACTGCTACTGCTACTCCCAACTGTATCTCTTACCGCAAGGGTCGCAAAGTAGGCGCAAAGCCCACAAAGCACTTGGAAGAACCATGGAAATGGAAAATTGAAAGTGGAAAGTGGAAAATGAAGAGGGTCCGATGCATGAGGCTCGCGGCTCGACGAAATCTACAATAACTCTCTGGGCACTATAGCTTGCCCATTGCCTACTGCCGACTGTTTACTGTTTATTGTTCACTGATAACTGTTTACTGATCACTGTTTACTGCCTACTGAAACCTACCCCAGCCACCCTTCCCTATCCAAGCTTCTATATTGAATAGCCTCGGCTATATGATGGCCGACAATGGCCTCAGAGGGTTCCAGATCTGCAATGGTCCGTGCTACCTTCAAAATCCTGTCATAGGCTCGCGCAGAGAGATTTAGTTTATTCATAGCACGCTTTAATAAATCCAGGGAGTTGGTATCCAAGACACAGAATTTTCGGATCTGTTTAGAATTCATCTGGGCATTGTAGTGCACTTTGTCCAAGCCTGTAAAACGTTTGGTTTGTATGGCTCTGGCCGCCGTTACCCGCTTACGGATGTCCACACTGCTCTCCCCTTTTCGCTCATCAGAAAGTTTTTCAAAAGGAACTGGTGTAACTTCAATGTGAATGTCAATCCTGTCGAGAAGAGGTCCTGAAATTTTGCTTAAATATCGTTGCATTTCTACCGGAGAAGAGGTGATAGGCGCATCCGGATCATTGAAATAGCCACCTGGACTTGGATTCATACTCGCGACCAACATAAAACTACTGGGATATGTAACCGTAAATCTGGCCCTTGAGATGGTCACCTCTCTATCTTCCAGGGGTTGCCTCATTACCTCCAGGACTCCCCGCTTAAACTCGGGCAGCTCATCTAAAAAAAGTACTCCGTTGTGCGAAAGAGATATCTCCCCAGGTTGTGGATAGGTGCCTCCACCTACCAGCGCCACATCAGAAATGGTATGATGCGGACTTCTAAAAGGGCGTTGGCTCATTAGCCCGCTATTCTTGATTTTGCCCACAACACTGTGGATCTTAGTCGTTTCCAGAGCTTCTTGCATGGTCATGGGAGGTAAAATTGAAGGCACTCTTTTGGCCAACATGGTTTTTCCTGCCCCTGGCGGACCTATAAGTATGATATTATGCCCCCCGGCCGCAGCAATTTCCATACATCGCTTAATGCTCTCTTGTCCCTTGACATCGGAAAAATCGAATTCCGGAAAATTAAGCGCCCGATGAAACTCTGCCTGCACATCTACTATGGTTCTTGTTAAGGGAACTTCCTTGTCAAAGAAATCTATTACTTCTTTTATGTTGTTGACACCATAGACCTCAAGCCCATCTACAATGGCCGCTTCTCTTGCATTTTGCATAGGCAAAATAAAGCCCCTAAAGCCCTCTTCCAAAGCTTTTATGGCGCTGGGCAGTGCACCTTTTATGGGTTGCAAACTTCCGTCTAAAGATAGCTCTCCCATGATGATGTATTTTTCCAGATCTTGAGATTGAATTTGTCCTGAAGCGGCAAGGATGCCTAAAGCAAGTGTTAGGTCATAGGCAGAGCCTTCTTTTCTCATATCAGCCGGTGCAAGATTCAGAGTGATCTTTTTACCGGGAATCTTGTAACCATTATTGAGCAAAGCCGCTGCAATTCTGTAGTTGCTTTCTTTTATGGCATTGTCAGGAAGCCCCACCAAGTGATATCCAATACCTGTATCCACGTTTACTTCGGCGGTTATCGTAGTGGCCTCCACCCCAAATACGGCACTGCCATAAACTTTAGTAAGCATCTCCTACAGTTTTGATCTACCCCTTAGTGAAGCTATTTGAAGTATGTTAAGGCGACTTTTACCTAATAACAATGAACAAGGAATTGCAATGGAAGGGAACAAAAGTCGCCTGGAACAAATATGGGCCGGTTCCCTGCAAAAGACTTTCAGTTGGTGAAAAAAATTTAGTTCCTGCTATTTGGAGTGAAGGTGAGTTTAGATTTTGAACTTGAGATAATTTCTTCTTTGTTCATCATCATTTTCCGAAACTCTCCTTTGAGATACATTTCGGCCTGATCCTCGTAATGCCGGCTAAAAGGGTTTCCGGATTGGCCAGTAGGTAAAATGCTAATACTGTTTTCAATATCAGAAAAATCGATTATTCGCCTTGTAGAAGGCCCCGAGCCAACCTTGTAAAGTCCGTCCGGTGTATAAGTAAACGCCATATTATTGATCACCTCCCTGGATCCATGTACAGGAAAGGGGCCCACATTGAAGAAAGCCCGGAGCGCATCAACTTGACCTATAGGATGGTCATGTTCAAGAGTATGGACCTTTCCCCACTGCCACTGACCTGGATCTTGGCCAAGGTCACGTTTTAAGGATTCAAGAGCTTCTATTAGGGAGATGTTTACAATATCCTGTTGTTTTTCAACAGTCCTTTCAGTGTCCACCTTGTCCCACCATATTGAATTGGGGTTGGCGGCCATAGGCGCAATAAGGCGTTTGTGAAAATGAGTTGCGAGCAGTTGGGTGAACAACTCCTGTCCGAGTTCATCCTCAAAAGTATTTTTTAAAAGGAAGTAGATCCATCTGTGATAAGCCGTAGCCACAACACTTTCTACGGGGTAACTTCCCTCCCAGGCGCTCAAAGCGTCGAGTAACTTAATTTGACTGTCTGTGAGCTCGGTGACGTCGGCTGCTCTGGCAAGATCTTTTACAATTTGCGGGTTAACCGATGAAGTGACATCAGTGATCATTTTGGATACGGCCTCCTTATCCCAATCGTCTTTAGGATCTAATAACTGAACTATCCGCTTTGCCCTGTTCTCCGGTAGATAATAGCCAGGGTACAACATCCCGGAAATTGAATCTGGTTGATTGTTGGCCGAATACACATAATTCCAGGGAGGATTAATCGCTTGGGGATTTTCAGAAAATTCAAGAAAACGAAGCGGCTCTTCTTCTCCTGCACTCCCATTTAGAATAAGTTTCGTATGGGTACTATCGGGCATTTGATACAATTGAGCGGTAGCCCACCAAGCTACATTACCCTTAGCATCACCATACATCACGTTTAAACCCGGAGCATGAATATTGGGTAAAGCGGCCCTGAATTCCTTGAGATCTGTAGCCTTACAAATTTGAAATAAAGCGTGCATTACCTTATTCTCCTTTTTTGTATACATCCAGGACATACTTAAGGGCATCTCCCCCTTTATTTGATTGGCTATCCCGTTGAGTACCGGACCATGGCTGGTCTTTTTATAGGTAAAAGGGACATCTTCTCCGTCTTTTACCTTGATGGTTTTGGCGATATATTCGTAGTTATTCCACCCCGCTGGAGTTTTATACTGGGTTGAATCTGTTGGATGCGTCTCCTCATAGTAAAAGTCAACATCGTCATTTTCAAACATCGTTAACCCATAGGCCAGGTTTCTGTCATGACCTAGTAAAGGAAAAGGAACTCCTGCCAGGTGATATCCGTACTTTTCATAGGTTGGTGTGCTGATATGCGCTTCATACCATACGGTGGGCTGATCAAAACCGATATGTGGGTCATTGGCAAGGATGACCTTCCCGTTTTTAGTTTTTGAAGGGCCAATTACCCAGCTATTGCTTCCTTCAAAAAGGGGTACGGGGAGCTTTTCAAGCGCTCCATGCACGGAAGCCGCAAGGGTGTTCTCGGGAACGTCAAGGGAAGTTTTGGGGTAATTCTTGATCCAAACCGTATTTGTATCTACATCTATCGCCAGATCCTGCAGGTATTCCGGTCCGAGTTTGTTTTTAATTTCAGTAAGTAAGGGATCTGTTTTATGTGCCATGGCAAAACTAAAGGCAGTATAGCCCACGGCATTGTAAATATCTTTTAAAGTAAAAGGTGTTTTTTCGATACCGGTAAGGTAAAACTCAATTGGGGTGGGTCCTTCTAGAACAAAATCGTTTATTCCGTCAAGATAGGCCTGAGCCAGCTTGACCATTTCGGTATTGGGATCCAGACTAGCTACCGTTGCTTCGGTAGCATCGTCAATTCCAAGCGACAAAAAGAAACGATCCGTATTCACCAAGTCAGGCCCGAAAACCTCAGATAAGCCTCCTGTAGCCACCCGTCTTAAAACTTCCATTTGCCATAACCTATCCTGGGCATGAACATAGCCCAGAGCTCTAAAAGCATCTGTATCTTCCTGCGCATAAATATGGGGGATGCCATAAGAATCAAAGTAAACCTCAACAGTCCCATTCAGTTGGGCCAAAGTTTTTTTACCGTTATAATCGGGTTTAAGTAACTGTACAAAAATAAACAGTGCAATAATGACCAGGCCTGCAATAGCGAGAAGCAG
>JBFOMC010000239.1:0-5037 GCA_040830565.1 Flavobacteriaceae bacterium | reverse complement strand
GTGTTTGATGGTGTCGTGAGAGAGTTCATTTCCGCAAAACAGGACATTATCAGAATATGGGATGAAACTGACATGCTTCCAGATAAGGAAAAAGAAGAGGCATTAGCCTACATAAGGGAATTCTACCGAATTTTGGAAAATCCGATACTATTGAAAACGCAGATCAGAAACAAAATGCGGAATGGCTCAAAAATGGAGGAGTATATTGAGGAACGGATCGATGAACTAGAGTCTCCCTAATATGGGTTTTTGACGGAAATCGACTCCTCGACCTGAGATTCATTTTTGGTTTTTGAAATCCTATTTTTTATGGATTGGTTTCCGGGCTCCAGTGACTGGACTTCAACAAGATAATCCAGGATTTCATCTGTTTCAATTGATTCAGGCAGTTCCACTTCACCATTTCGATGAATTGCTTTCATATTACCATTTTCTATGACCAAACATGCCATGTTATCTCCGTAATAGGAACTCAAACCAACATCAGCAAGGATGACCTTTCCATCAAAACGAGGAAGAATTATGCCACCAGTAACCGTATGTCCAACGATGATGTGGTCTACGTCGTGAATCTCCAACAAGGAGTCAAGGAGATCTCTCTGCGATTCTTCAGGTTCAAGGGCAAGGCCACGATACCAGAGAGGGCCTTCCTGACTTCGCAGAATTGAACTTTCCACATTGTCCAAGTTTTGCAGCGCCTGTTCAACCAATTCATTCAGCTCACTAACTGAACAATCCGCATAAGCGGGTCCGATCCCCGCATGAACAAATAAGTATTCGCCAATTTTGATTACAGCATTGTGGGATAAAATCCATTTTCCAATTCTGCCGTCCGGCAGCCAACTCCAGCGGTGTTCCAGAAATCCTGGTGGACGTGAGTCAAACCACTTCTTTCTGTAAGCATCGTCGAAAACAGGCCAATTCTCCTCAGGGATATTTTCCTGTATCCACTTTATTTCGTCCTCATACAATAGTTCCAATCGTTTTACAGATTGTTTGTCTGAGAAGGCTGTGTATTCTTCCTCTGTAACGTATCGAAGATCTCCATACACGTTCATGGCATCATGATTGCCGATGAGTATGTGTACACGCCCACCTTTCCTTTTAGCCGACTTTTCCAGCTTCATCAGGTAATCGACAATTTTTCGACTGTCCGGACCCCTATCCGGAATATCCCCAAGTTGAACAAGGTGTGTTTTCTTCCCGATCCATCGGCCTTTCTTGTCGACGACCTTTCCTAGTTGAAAAGCCTCCACCATGCGGTTAAAATCGCCGTGGACATCACCCACAACAACGATCCTGTTCTGGGAAGGGAATTCTGCATCCTTCCCAAATCCAGGGCAAACTACCAGAATTCCCAGGATAAATAGAAGTGTGTATACTCTATTAACTGAGTGAAGCTTCATCATTCATGGATTCACTATCATCTTGATATATTTTTCTCTTTCACTTCTTCCTCATCAGGACGTCCGGGTAGACTTGTTAAGCTCCCATAATCAATAGCAAAGAAGAACAGGGCCGCATAATTGAAAATTGCAGACATGATGAGGGCTAGGCCCAATGCACCGATGCCCGCAGAAAGACCAATTCCGATACTAATCAGGAAAAACAGAGTGTCTGTGAACTCACGCATATTTGTTCTAAAGCGGATGCCGCCACCTGCAACGATGCCCGCCAGACCGAAGGCGAGAGCAAGGCTGTTTTGGACAATCAAAACAAGCCCTGTGACAGCCAATGGTAAGAGTACTATCAATTTGGCGAGAGAATCTGATTTCTTACTGTTCCTTCTTGTCGATAGGTAAACAGTCCCCAGAGGGATTGACAAAGCTAGCGAGGTAAGAAAGCAGAGCGAAAAGAAAACAACATGTCCTGAAACTCCCACTTCGCTCAATCGTTCGGCGTAGGCTGTCGAGTCCAATTCCATCGTACCGATATTCGAGAAGATCTTTTGTGCTGTACCAACAGGAAGAAAATCGATGGCAGATGGAAATAGCCATGAAATGAGCAAGACGGTAAGGGTCAGTACTGCATAATATCCGGTAATTCTATAGAATGCCGACACAAATCGATGTATAACCATGTTTATAAAAAACAACGGCCCACATACTGTGGACCGTTGAAAGTTGGGAATGAAAAGTTGATTACTTTGCTTCTTTTTTGGCCCTGTCCAGACCCTTGGCCAAGTGAACGGCCCAGGTACCGAAGGCATCTTGAGCATCCATGGTGTTTGTGGCGTAATCACGAGGCACCCTCCATCCAAAAGCACTATCCATTTCGTCAATGTGATCGACTGCCCTTGCGATAATTGCCATTGAGACGGAATCATACAATTCAAGTACAAAAGTTGCTTCTCCAACACCTTCTGCGAAGGTTTTACTTCTCCCCATTCCTTTTGTGCGGTTGGGGTCTGGTACGTTTACTTCGAGGTCGACAATAAGCGCTCTGGCAACGAGGACATCTTCGCCGGCATCCTTCACGACGGGATAACCTTTCTTTTCCAGGGTTTCAACAAATTCATGCATGAATAGATCCTTCGCACGTGCGATCATCTTTTCCAGATCACGGTCTGAAAGGCGATTAAACGCATGCACTCCACTGCTGTTGTAGTCGTCCTTATATCCTTTACGGAATGCTACGTGGGGCTCAATGACGATAATTTTCTTATAACCGGTCAAATCAGCATCCGGGGCAAGATATACATAATCAGCAGCTTTCGCCTTCTTGACCAAAGACAGACCGTCGTGAGTGGTTTCAGGTGGAGCTTTACGCGCTAAAGCGGGATTCGCCAAAACCATGCATAACACGCAAGAGAGAAGAATGGTAAGTTTTTTTGATGATACTTTCATGACCTTTTGATTTGGTTGGAAATTCAAAACGATTGTTCCTAGGGACCTCAGTATATTGAAATTCGGAGCAAATACTATTCCCTATTAGTTGTATAAATAGGCAAATCCGCACCCGGTAACGAGGAAGCTGTCTGCCTTCCTTGACTCAATGGCTCAGCCCCTTTTACTTTCGGGGATATGGTGCCCTGCTTACCAGTATTGATTTCTACAGGATTGGAACTGATTCTTCTCCTGTGCTTGGGGGCGTTGATTTTCTATGTAGTTCTTAGGGGAAGACAGGTGAAGCGGATCGAATCTTCCCTTATTCAGAAGCTGGCATACTTTGAGGCATTTTTTGAGGACTCTGATTCCTCAATTTGTATTCTTGATAGGGAAAGCAGGATATTGAAATGGAACAGGCATTTCGCCAATGGAATTGCAGCATATTCCGATGTGGACATCAAGAAAGGGATGCACGTTGAGGACTATCTGGATTCAGAGCTCTTCGATCAGAATACGCAATGGCGAGAAAATCTCGAAAAGGCATTAAACGGCGAGTCACATTCCACAGAAATCCACCTGCAACGCAAGGACGGTTCTTCAATATGGTTTGAAACGCGTTGGATTCCTGTCGAGATTGAGGGCAATAACTTTGCGGTGGCAGTAGTGTCCACCGACATTACAAAAAGGAAGGAATATGAAGAGTCACTTGTCCTGGCCGAAAGGCGTTTCTCGGCATTTATAAAAAATTGTACGGAGGCGATATGCTGTGTGGATTTAGTGCCTCCGTTGCCGCCAGGCTTATCAGTGGATGAACAACTCGATTACATAGCTGAGCACTCAATTATTGCAGAGGTGAATGAGGCCATGGTGAATACGTCGAAATTCAGCTCAATTGAGGAAGCAATTGGTCAGCCATTATCTGAAATTATTCCTCCTTCAGATGATAAGAATATTGAGAACTACAGGAAGGTGGTTGCGTCAAATTTCCGTATGCGAGATTTCAAGACCTACGAAGTCGACGAAAATGGCAATGTTCATATCTACTTGAACAACATCATCGGGGATTACGAGGATGGGTATCTTGTAAGGGCATGGGCGACCGGCAGAGATATTTCTGATTTGGAAGCCACAATGAATAAACTGAGAGCAGCCGAAGCCAAATATCGGTCTGTTGTGGAATTGGCGAATGAGGCCATTCTCATCACACAAGAGCAAAAAGTACAGTATTGTAATCCGGCAGCGCTCGGATTGACGGGTTACAGCGAGGAGGAGATCAGAAATCGGTCATTTATCGAATTTATTCATCCAAATGATCGCGAATTAGTTCTGAATGAATATAGGCAGCGTATTAGCGGGGAGAAAACCCGAAACAGATATACTATACGAATACTGACCAAATCTGGAGAGACTAAGACAGTTATCGTCAATTCTGCTACTGCCGAATGGATGGCGAAGCCGGCAATCCTGACCCTGCTCTCGGACATTTCTGAATTGATGGAGCTCCAAGACCAATTGACTGAGCAGAAGGAGCATCTCGCCCGAATGGAGAGGATTACGATTTTTGGCCATTTGACTGGAGCGATAGCACATGAGTTGAATCAGCCATTGACCGGGATTTTGAGCAATGCACAAGCTGCTGAGCTGTTACATAGGACAGGAAAGTCTACCCCAGAAGAAGTTCAGCAGGTCATAAGAGAAATAATTGAGGACACAAAACGGGCGGGTAACATCATCCGGAATCTGCGGGACCTATACGGGGAGCAAAAGGGAGCGAGCATGCCGACAGATTTGAACCAGGTCATTGAGCAGACGCACGTTATTCTTAAAAATGAATTTATTAACAATCATGTCTGTTTCCTTCTTGAGGGCGAAGACGATCTTCCAATGGTTGATGGGAATCCCGCCCAAATTCAGCAGGTTATTCTCAATTTGATTATCAACGCCGTAGATGCTTTGCGGGCCAATAAAGAGGATAATAGATTAATCAAAATTTCTACCATATCCGAGGCATCAATTATTAGAGTCACTGTTACCGATAACGGGCCGGGAATTGATCCAAACAAACTGGTTAACATATTTCAGCCACTTTCCAGTTGGAAATCTGGTGGCATGGGTCTAGGATTGGCTATTAGTGATTCGATTATTGATAACCATGGTGGGCGCATGTTTGCCAGCAATATGCAGGAAGGTGGCGCCAGCGTCGGATTCG
>JBFOMC010000238.1:0-17131 GCA_040830565.1 Flavobacteriaceae bacterium | reverse complement strand
ATATGTCTTCTGAGAAAGTAGCACAACTCGTTACCCTTACAGAAGCAGATCTGGCAGATGAAGAAGATATCGTGACTAGTGCCGGACTACTACAGGCTACTCGAGATATTTATCTACAACGAGCTGCATTCGATTTTAGCCAAGCTTTTTTTAGAGTAAGAGGCTATGACTCCAGTAATGGACTGGTTTTATTAAATGGAATCTCCATGAACAAATTTGCTGATGGGAGACCTCAATGGAGCAATTGGGGCGGCCTGAATGATGTTACCAGAAATCAGGAGTTTACTTTGGGACTTAAGAGTTCTAAGCATGCATTTGGCGGCTTATTGGGGATTAACAATATCAATACAAGACCTTCAATTCTACGTCCCGGGCTTAGACTTTCCAGCTCTATTTCCAACAGAACCTATGCGGGCAGATTGATGACCACTTTTAATTCAGGAAAGTCAGAAAATGGATGGTCTTATAGCGCTTCAGGATCAAGACGTTGGGCTAAAAATGGCTTTATAGACGGAACTCTTTACGACGCTTATTCGGCATATTGTAGTCTGGAATTTGACTATAACGATAAAAATACTGTTCACCTCACAGCAATCCTCGCATCTAATAGGAGAGGCCGATCTTCCGCGATAACGGAAGAAGTATTTGATCTGGTTGGGAAAAAATACAATCCATACTGGGGGATTCAAAATGGCAAAATCAGAAACTCGCGAGAACGAAAAATTCGAGAAGCAATGATGATATTAAATCATTATCATGCTTCCGAAAAATTTAATCTGAACACTGGTATTGCCTATCAGTTTGGAATTGAGGCCAGAAGCAGATTGGGATATTATGATGCACCTAATCCTGATCCAACCTATTATAGATATCTTCCGAGTTTTTATTTGAACAGTCCAATTGGTGCTAACCTTTTTAATGCTGCTCTGGCCAGGGAAGGTTTTCTTATTAATCCACAGATTTTTTGGGCGGATCTATATGCAAGTAATAGGGTGCGAGAGCTCAATGGACGAGCAGCTTATATTTTATACGAGGACATCATAGAGAGAGACGTATTCTCACTCAACAGTACGGGCAGACTTCAATTTAATCAGGCCCTTGAACTGAACTTTGGTATTTCCTTTAGGAAGACACACTCAAAAAACTATGCCAGGATAAGGGATTTACTAGACGCTGAAATGCACTTAGACGTAGATCCGTTTTCCAATACTAAGAACGACCTTAAAGGGAGCCTAGAAAAAGTAACAGGTGACCTATTTAATTATAACTACATTCTTGGAGCAAAGGAAATAAGAGGATTTTTGCAGGTTAGAGCAAGCAAAAGCAAATGGGATACAAGCATTTCTGGCAATATAGTTGCTACCTCCTATTTTCGGAAAGGGCTTTTTCTAAATGAACGATATCCGGAGAATTCCTTAGGGGAAAGTGAGAGAATTCAATTTTCCAATTTTAACCTTAAAGGTGGAGTTACTTATAGAATTTCAGGAAGACATTGGGTGGCAGCACATGCCATGATGCTGAATAGGGCTCCTTTTTACCAAAATGTCTATGTCAATCCAAGAGAACATAATGGGAGTGTCCCAAACATTAAGAGTGAAAAGATAAGCAGTGTTGACGTAAATTATTATTTGCGCCTTCCCGATTTAATAGCAAGGGTGACAGGATTTTACTCGCGTTTTCAAAGGGGCACGGATATAAATTTTTTCTTTGTCGATTCCGGGTTAGGTTCGGATTTTGTCCAGGAGGTCTTGACCGATTTAGACAAATTGCATATGGGGATAGAAATGGGAATGAAGTGTCAGATTTCCTCATCTGTAAATTTGACTCTGGCAGCTTCGGTCGGGAGATATCTTTATGCAAACAATCCTGAGATACAAATAAACTTTGATCCTTCTGATCCGGAGATAGAACTCAAAGCCAATGAGGGGAAGTTGGATCTCGGTAAAGCAAATCTCAAAAACCTAAAGCTGGGTCAGGGGCCACAAAAAGCACTTTCTTTCGGCCTAGAATACAGAGATCCTAAATATTGGTGGATCGGCGCCACTGCAAACTATTTGGCCCATAATTATGCTAGTATTTCTTCTATACAAAGAACCAGAAGTTTTTATTTAAATCCTGAAAGTGGCCAAGCTTTTCCTGAAGCCACCCCAGAAAATGTCTCGAAACTATTAAGGCAAAGAAAAATGGATGACTTCTATCTTTTAAACATAACCGCCGGCAAATCCTGGCGGAAAAAGGGGAAGTACATAAGCATTTTTGCAAATGTTAATAATGTCTTTGATGTTTCCTATAGATCAGGAGGTTACGAACAGAGCAGAAATGGAAATTACGCACAGTTGGCCAGAGATAATCTAAGTGGTTCGCCTTCCTTTGCTCCAAAATATTGGTACGGATTTGGGCGAACATACTTTCTAAACCTGGCGATAAATTTTTAACCGTTTAATATGAGATATAAAATACTAGGCCTAGCCAAGAGAATTAGCATCATGTTTTTGGTGATAACCGGATTGCGTTGTGTAAAGAATACTAATTTTGATGCTCCGGAAGATGCTTGCAACGACAAAATAGTGGCCAATACCTCCCTGGCTGAGGTCAAGCATTTATTTTCAGAATCGACTATTCAAATTGAGGAGGATCTAATAGTGGAAGGCTATATAATATCTTCTGATCATGCGGGGAATTTTTTTGGCACCTTAC
Source organism: Flavobacteriaceae bacterium (assembly GCA_040830565.1). Taxonomy (GTDB): domain Bacteria; phylum Bacteroidota; class Bacteroidia; order Flavobacteriales; family Flavobacteriaceae; genus JAFMPW01. Next base: position 14,434 of record JBFOMC010000238.1, on the reverse strand, counting down.
ATTTTCAAGACAGTTCGGTGTTACCCTCAGATGGTCTTCAGATAGAAATAGACTTAAGGGACGCCCATCTTATTTATCCTTCCGGGACTAGAATTTTTGTAAAGCTCAAGGGGCTATTTTTAGGAAAGAGTAGATCGACCTATAAGTTGGGTGGAGTATTGAACTCCTTTGGCAATGAAACAGTTGGTCGCTTACCCGCTAATATGGTAAAAGAGCATATCGTTATTCCCTGTAATGCGACTACTGTAATTGAACCTGTCCTAAAAGCCATTCAGGATTTAGATGATCGTATGATCAACACTTTAATAAAAGTTGAAAATGTTGAGGTTATTGAGGAGCAACTAAACCTACCCTATGCAATTTCAGAAGAGGAAACGAGCAGGATTCTGGCAAATTGTGAGAATTCTAGACTAACACTACTAAATAGTGGGTTTTCGGACTTTCATCAGGGAATTTTACCTCCCGGAAATGGTGATATTACAGGAGTGCTAGCTAAAGTTGGTGCAGAATATGCCTTAATTATCAGAGACACAAAGGATATAGATTTTGAGAATGATCGTTGTAAAAGTCTGGTCAATGAAAGCAGTTCTGAACTAATTTTTATTACTGAGTTGGCTGACCCGGACAATAACAATAAGGCTAGATTTATAGAATTGTACAATGCAGATGATAGCTCCTTTATCCTAGATGGTTGGACACTTAAGCGTTATACCAATGACAATACGGAAATTGGTTCTATCATCGATCTGAGCGGAATTACGATAGAAGCAAAGAGCACGCTAGTGATTTCACCTGACCCTGAAGAGTTTAAGAAGGTTTATGGTTTTGATGCAGATGTCGCGGCACCTGGAAACACGGCGGCCAATTCAAATGGCGATGACAATATCGCTTTAGTAGATCCCTTCGACAAGCTAATAGACCTCTTTGGGGTCATTGGAGAAGACGGTTCCGGAACCAATCACGAGTTTGAGGATGGCGGGGCCTTTAGAAACTTAGATGTTAGCAAAGGCAACCCGATATTTAATCCTGACGAGTGGACCATCTACAATGACACCGGGGCCATGGAGACCATCAAACTACCACAAAATGCGCCTGAAGACTTTAGTCCGGGAGAGCGCTGACTATTCATTGGCAATGGCCTGTAACACCCCTTCAAGGTCTTCGGGAGTAATGGGCTTTAGAATATAATTGCTCACTATGCGATAGTCTTTTACCCGTTCAAGATCTCTTGGGTCAATAGATGAGCTTATGATATAGACCACTATATTTTCAATATTGTGATTGGGGATCTTAATAAACTGGTCCAGAAACTCCCAACCACTCATAATGGGCATATTCAGATCTAAGAATATTACGCTGGGCAGTGCTTCGCCTGTTTCATTTAATGCAGTAAGTCCCTCAATGGCCTCCTGGCCGTTTTCATACACCAGAATAGAGTCGCTAAAATCCACCTCCTTCATGATCCGCTTTGTACCATAAATGAAGATAGGATCATCATCTATAATACAGGTACTCTTAATTTTCTTCATTAACCTTCTTTTAAATGCAGGGTAAAGGTAGTTCCTACCCCCACCTTACTATCTACCTTAATTTTCCCACTCATAGCCTCAATTTGATTTTTGGTTATGAAAAGGCCGATACCTTTAGCATCTTTATGTTTGTGAAAAGTCTTATACATTCCAAATATTTTATCGCCATGTCTTTCCAGATCTATGCCCTGCCCATTGTCCTTAAAACTTATCACAATTTCACCCTCCTTTTTTATGGACGAAATGCGTAGTGCCAGGGGTCTTTCAGTGCTGCAGTACTTTAGAGAATTGGTAAACAGATTAAGCAAAATACTGTCTAAGTAGGCTGGCACGACATTTACAAAGTGAGACTTGGAGATCTTGATACTACATCTAGCTCCTTTTTCTTTTAAAAGAGCGCTGACATTCTTTTCTACACTTTCAACGCTGTTTCTTAAGCTTACGCTGGTTAGCTTGTCTAAAGCCCCGGTCTTTACCTGTACCACTTCGTTGAGGTGTTTTACTGTTTCATCCAGACTTTCAGTAGCATTTTTAAGCATGCCTTCGAGGTTTTTCTTTTCGGCTTCCTCTTCCTCTTTAACCAAGAAATTGGTCAGCATTGAAAGATTACCGGCATGAGATCTTAGATTGTGAGATACAATATGGGCAAAGTTCAAGAGGTTGTCGTTCTGCTCTTTGGTAACATCAATGAGGGTAGTAAGCCGCTTTTCGGCCTCTATCCGAGAAGAGATGTCCATAACCTGAGAAATAAAATGAGAAAGCTTGCCGTTAATATCCTTTACCGCCGTGACAGTTAGAACAGCGTAAACAATATGCCCGGCCTTGTGAAAATAGCGTTTTTCTATTTGATAAGTAGCTATTTTTCCTTGTACAACTTCTTTAAGAAGTGCCAGATCCTTATCCAAATCTTCCGGATGGGTAATATCCTGAAAGGTCTGTTTCATAAGTTCCTTTTCAGTATATCCCAAACTGGAACATAAGCTAGCGTTTACCCGGATCCACTTTCCGTCCAAACCTACAATAGCCATTCCACAGGCAGAATTTTCAAAGGCTCCTGTAAAAGACTCTTCACTTCGCACCAGTTCTAATTGGGTTCTTTTTAATTCGGTAATGTCCCAATTGGTGCCTATCATCTTCAATGCTTTCCCGTTCTTATCTCTTTGGGTAACAGCAATGGCTCTAATATAACGAACCTCTCCATTTGGCCAGACAACTCTGAACTCGGTATTGAATTCTCTTTCACCGGAAATGGCCTTTGCAATCTCCTGATCTCCCCGCTCCATATCCTGTGGATGCACACTGGCTTTCCAGGCTTCATATACTCCGGAAAAGTCGTCTTTTTTAATCCCGTACAAGCGGTACATATTGTCATCCCAGACCAGATTGTTTTCAACAATATCATAATCCCAGATTCCAACTCCAGCACCTTCGGTGGCAACGGCTAACCTTTCGGTGGCTTCCTGAAAAGCTATTTCAACCTTCTTTTTTTGATCTATATCCTGAAAGGTGCCGAATAGACGCACGCAGGTACCATCAATAAATTCGGCCTGACCTTTGGCATGTACCCATATTTCTTTTCCTTTCACTGTAACTATTTGTAGTTGAGTGTCCCAGGGGGTACCTTTAGCGATGGCTTCACTGATTAGAGCGGTGATTTCTTCACGAGATTCGCCGGCTTTATAGAAATTAATACCTTCCTCCAGATTCGGAATGTAATCTTCAGGAACTTCATGAATTTCCTTGGTAATGTCTGTCCAATACACCTCATTTTTTAAGAGGTCGACTTCCCATCCCCCAATACGGGCTACCCTTTCGGCGATCAGCAATAATTCCTCCTCTCGCTTAAGTTCAGTAATGTCCTCCTGAACAACAATAAGTCCGCCGATATTTCCTTCATGGTCTTTCCAGGGATTAATTTTCCACTTCAGCCATTGAAAACTGCCATCGGAGTGCATGAACTTTTGCCCCTTGTTTATACTAGAGACCCCCTCAAGGGCACTGGCATGAATTTGTTTTAAAGATTCTGGAATGTTGGGAATAATGTCGTAATAGTGTTTCCCGATAATGTCTTTTTGCTTAATGTGAAATTCCCGCAACCATAGGTCAGAATGACAGACAAATTGAAGCGACCTATCTAACACGGCTACAGCCGCCGGGGAGTCTTTTATAAGATAATTAATAGATAGCGTTTCCAAAGGCTTTTTTTTGGTTAGTGGTGCGTTAAGGTAGAGGTAGCACGATTCATAAAAATGTAGGTATTTACTTCAAATTACATCCTACTTAAGTTACATTCTTTATAAGTATAACGGGCAGTAAGAGATTTTATTTTTAATAGACAAAAACTATAATGGTATAGCATTATCATATGATATTGTGATATTAAAAAATGGAAGATTTCGTATTTTTCAAAGCAGCAGAATATTGCTTTTTGAAAAGATAAGATGAAGGAAGACAATGACTTAGTTGCCATGAATAAAATATGGTCATTGGCATTTCATTAGAAACATTAACCATTACATATAACTGCCATATGCACCATTTGTATGTGGCAGTTTTTTTATACATTTAATTGAAATGAAAGAGGCTACCGCAAATTTTTTTGAGGCAATTAGAAATGGAGATACGTCAAAAGTGCGGGAACTTTTGGCCGACGAACCTGGTTTGGTCAATGCTGTCGATGCCAGGGGCTCCTCCCCATTAATTTTGGCTACCTATTACAACCATTTGCAAATTACAGAGCTGCTATTAGAAAAAGGTGCTGCAATAGATGAAAAGGACGCTGCCGGCAATACTGCCTTAATGGGTGTTTGTTTTAAAGGATTTGTAGAGCTCGCCAAATTGTTGATGCAAAAGGGAGCTGATGTAAATGCCAGGAATGCCATGGGAGGCACCTGCCTTATATTCGCTACTACTTTTAATAGGATGGACATAGTGAAATTACTTCTAAGTCATGGGGTAGATGTGATGGCCAGAGATGCCCGGGGCAGCACAGCACTAGATCATGCCACAAAGCAGGGTTTGGATCCGATCGTTAAACTTTTAGAGAAAGCTGTTTAGGAAATATGTCTAAGGACCTCAAAATTGCCCTAATTCAATCTTCCCTGGTTTGGGAAAACCCGGAACAAAACCGAATTAATTTTGAAGGAAAAATACAAGAGATCTCCGATGACATAGATCTCATTGTCCTACCAGAAATGTTCACTACAGGCTTTACAATGACTCCGGAAAATGTCAATGCCATTGAGAGCGAGAAAACGGTATCCTGGATGAAGCAAATGGCACAGAGCAGAAAAACTGCGCTGCTGGGAAGTATTTCTTTTCACCATCCCAAAAAATATACGAACAGATTATTTTTTGTTGATGCCGATGGCAATCTGGCCCAATACGATAAAAGGCATACGTTTACACTTGCAGGAGAAGACAAGGTATATGAAGCAGGGAAAGACCGGCTCCTTGTGGATTATAAAGGATTCAAAATCTGCCCCCTGATCTGCTATGATCTGCGTTTTCCGGTTTGGGCAAGAAATACGGAAGAATATGATGCCTTGATCTACGTGGCCAATTGGCCTAAACCCAGAATAGGTGCCTGGGATGCATTGTTAAAAGCCAGGGCCATTGAAAATATGGCTTACTGTATAGGGGTAAACAGGATAGGTACAGATCCTAACGGGTATGAATACTCTGGACATTCGGCAGCTTACGACTGCCTTGGGAAACAACTGGTCTTTTCTGAGGAAGAAACTGTGCTCTATACAAGCTTAAGCAGAAGTCATATTGACAGCACAAGACAAAAATTAAATTTTCTTAAAGACAGAGATCACTTTAATCTGGTAATACCGTAAAGGTCTCTATCTTTTCCCAATTGGCGCGTACTTCAATTTCAACGGGATAATAGCTCACTCGTTCTGGTTGCACTTTTTTTAGATAGTTTCCTGTATCCCACTTGCCATTCTCATTGGTATCAAAAATGACTCTAACCAGATAGTTGGCTGGCTCAATGTTGCTGAACTCTAAAAGGCTTGGTGAGCTGGCATATTTTTCGCGCCTTACTTCTCCTCTGTCATTAGTTAACTGTACGATAATCGGGTAGGTTACGGCTCCGGTAATATTCATACTAAGATTTCCGTAATCGGCGTAACTGCCCGTAGAAAGGCGGTAGTTGATCGTATCGTTAGAAGCTTCAAAAAAGTCGGTTACTGCGCCTGGGAGCATTTCTATATTGTAATTGTCATTGGCTTCCTTGTCGAACTTAAAGGTAAGTTTGTTTGCCAGGCTGTCGAAGGCCACTTTAAAATCTACGTCCGTTGAGTCCTTATTCAGCATTGATATTTGTGCCGTGTCTACCGCTATGATCGGAATATTTGCAGAAATACTGAAACCCTCTTCAAAGTTAATATTCCCTCGATGACTAGGATTTATGATCAGGGAATCGGCCGCGAGTTTTCGGGATTTTACTGTAAAGGTGTCTCTTTGTTCCTTTGCAGCATTGACTACTTCGAATACCAGAGAATCTACTTCAAAAGGGGTAAACCAATAGTTTAATGTGTCTTTTTCAGGCTCTTTTGCAAGCCTGGTTTTTATGGTGTCTGGTAAGACAGATAAAGGATTAATTCCAATCACTTGATCCCCCCCATTATAACCAAAGATGATCCTGTTGCTCGCCTGAAATTTAGGAGGAGGGACACTGTAGTCAGGGATTTCCTTAAAAAGGGTTAAAAGGAATATAGAATCTGTAGGTAAACTCACAGTGTCTTGTATGAACGCTATTTTATCCACTCCCTGATCAAAAACGTTATTTTTTCCTTCATCCTTGAGCCCAATAAGTGCATAACTCCCCTCTTTTAAATTTTTGAGCTCAAAAATGACAGTGCTATCCAGGGTGTTGGTAATATAGTTGGGAGGATTCTTGTAGATTGTGGAATCTGTAAAAGCCGTATCAATTTCGTAAAGCATTACGCTTACAAATTCGTCTGCTTCCTTATTAAAAGCATCTTTAACAACACCCCTGAGTGTCAAAGAATCTATATAATCGCCGGTAGAGAAAACATAGGTAAGAAAGCTATTGGGATTGCCTTCATTATTATCCACAATACTCTGGCCAAAGTTTATGGTATAGGTAGTGTTCTCTTTTAGAGTATCCTTTAGAATGATTTCAACATATTTACTGGCACCTCCCTGCGGGCTAATCTTAGGGTTGTTTTTTAGGGGAGGAGAAACGATGAGCTGATTTTGAATATCATCCAGTCTAATGTACTCGTCAAAATACAATCGGATCTTCTGAGCGTCAAAATTGGTAGTAAGGTTCTCCGGTTCTGTTCTAATGAGCACAGGGGGGGTAATATCTTTAGGTCCACCTGAAGGATTTCCTCTTTTAGCACATTGCAGCAGGGCAAAAACCAAAGCCATCAGAAAAAGTCCGGATACAATTCGTTTTGCAAAAACCATTTTAAAAACTATGGAGCAAAGAAACGACTATTTTGCTGAAACTCCATTGCATTTTTAGTTTATGGAACAACGGCCATGGTCGCAATAAAAACTTCTACTCCCTCTGCCTGTTTTAGTGCTCTTGCGCAAGCCTCTAAAGTGGCCCCTGTAGTGATGATATCATCTACTAAGAGCACCTTTTTATTCCTGACCATAGCCTGATTGGTCAGTGTGTATAGTTCCTTAGTTTCAGACCAACGGTAAAACCTATTCTTTTTTGTCTGGGTCCTTGTGTTTGCATTTTTTTTAAGGGCAGATTCCTGGTAATCGGCATCCAGGTGATGGGCAATTCTCTGCCCAAACCCAGTGAGCTGGTTATAGCCTCTTTTACGAAGTTTGATGCGGTGCAAAGGTACAGGAATTACTACGTCTATCCGACGAAGTGCAAGCTCGGCCTTTAAACGCTCGCCCATCCAATCTCCTAAAAATATACCAATTGGTTTCTGATTTTTATATTTGAGATAATGGATAAGGTTTTTTACTATTCCTTCCTCTTCGTAATAGAGCAAAGAAGCCGCTTTTTCGATGCGAATTCGCCCGTAAAAAATCCGATCTACGGCGTTTTCTTCCGAATAATTGAATTCGGTAAGTGGTAATTCATTACGACAAACTGTACAGATATGTTGTTCTCCTCGATATAATCGAACATTACATCCAAAACACAACCTTGGCATCATGATTGTGTTGATATCATTTACTATATTTGATAGCTTGGAATACATCAAATCTTACTTATACCCTACTTATAACTTAGCCCTTATTGCATGGACATTCAAGATAACAAATTCAATTATAAAATAATCCTTGCGGCCTTGGTTGCGGTAATCATCGGTATTTTGATTGCCTTTTACTATAGCTATGCCCAATCCAGAAGCCAAATCAGCTATTTGGAGGAAGAAAAAGGCCTTTTGGTGAGGGATCTTACCTTGATGAAAACTGAGGTAGACAGACTCTCGGCAGAAAATGAGGTGAGCGAAATAGAGCTACAGGACTCCAGGTTCAAAGTGCAGCAATTGTTAGACTCTGTTGGACGTCTTAATTTCACCATAGACAAATTAAGAGAATATAAGAAGGAACTTCGTCAGCTGGAAGCCAAGCATGATAGTCTTAAGCTTAAAAACAACTTCCTTAAGTACAACAATATGCTTTTGGCTGATAAGTATGAAGAGACCAGGAAGATGATAGAAGAGCTTAGAGGAAGAAGCAGTTCTCTGGCTGAGGCTGAGGCCCTATTGCGCAAAAAGAATCAGGAATTAAGCGAAGAACTGAAAATCAAAAGCTATCTCAAACTACAAAACTCCGAGGGTAGTGGATTTAGGTTAAGAGGAGGACGCCCCATAAAAACGAACAAGGCCTCTACTATTGAGAAACTACGGGGTTGTGTAACCATTATGGGAGACCCCAATGCCAGAAGTGAAGAGCGTGTAATTTATTTTCAATTCCTAGGCCCTAATATGGGCGTTATCGAAGATAATGCCAATACCATTTCAGTAAACGGGAACATCTACAGCAAAAGAGTAGAACTCATTTTTATGGGAGAAGAGATTTTTGTCTGTGATTTTATCACAATCCCGGAAGGTTCGTTGTCTGAAGGTACGTACACACTTAATGTCTTTGAAGACGAAAAGCTATTGGCTTCTACGGAATTTCAATTGAAATAAATTGAAGTAAATTAAACCATCTTTTTGACTAATATTTTATTTTTGCCGAATGGCAAAACAAGAAGATGTATTCAGGAAGGTAATATCCCATGCCAAGGAGTACGGATATGTAGTCCAATCCAGTGAAATTTACGATGGCCTTAGTGCGGTCTATGACTACACCCAGAATGGAGCGGAGTTAAAAAAGAATATTCGCGAATACTGGTGGAAGGCTATGGTGCAGCTCAATGACAATATTGTAGGTATTGATGCTGCTATTTTCATGCACCCCACCACCTGGAAAGCCTCTGGACATATAGATGCTTTCAATGATCCCCTGATAGATAATAAAGATTCTAAAAAAAGATATAGAGCAGATGTTTTGGTAGAAGATCATGTGGCCAAGATTGAAGCTAAAATAGAAAAGGAAGTAACCAAGGCTGCCAAAAGATTTGGTGATGCTTTTGACAAAGAACAGTTCCTAAACACCAATCAGCGGGTTAAAGACTATCAGGATAAAGCAGCAGCTATTTTGAAACGCTTAGGGAAGTCCCTTGAGCAGGAAGACCTTGCAGACGTCAAGGCCCTTATTGAGGAATTGGGGATTGTATGTCCAGTTTCCGGATCTAAGAATTGGACAGATGTGAAACAGTTCAATTTGATGTTTGGCACTAAGATTGGCGCCTCCGCAGATACCGCAATGGATCTTTATCTGAGACCGGAAACAGCTCAGGGAATTTTCGTGAATTTTTTGAATGTCCAGAAGTCGGGCAGATTAAAAATACCTTTTGGCATAGCTCAAATAGGTAAGGCTTTTAGGAACGAGATCGTTGCCAGACAGTTTATTTTCCGAATGCGGGAGTTTGAACAAATGGAAATGCAGTTCTTCATTAAACCAGGCACTCAAAAGGAATGGTATGAGAAATGGAAGGAAACCAGGCTTAGATGGCATCTTTCCCTGGGAATGGGCGAGGAGAATTATCGTTTTCATAACCATGAGAAGTTGGCTCACTACGCCGATGCGGCGGCTGATATTGAATTCCGTTTTCCCTTCGGTTTTAAAGAGTTAGAAGGAATCCACTCCAGAACAGATTTTGACCTGGGAAGTCATGAAAAGTATTCCGGGAAAAAACTACAATATTTTGATCCTGAGGACAACCATAGTTATGTGCCTTATGTTGTGGAAACCTCTATAGGCTTAGATAGAATGTTTCTGGCTGTGTTTTCTAATGCCCTCCAGGAAGAGGAGCTGGAGAATGGCACCTCCAGGACCGTGTTAAAAATTCCGGCAGTGCTGGCCCCTACAAAAGCGGCCGTACTACCCCTGGTGAAGAAGGACGGCCTCCCGGAGATTGCTCATCAAATTGTAGACGAACTTAAATTTGATTTCAACGTAATATACGATGAAAAAGATGCTGTCGGGAGAAGGTATAGAAGACAAGATGCCGCCGGAACCCCTTTCTGTATTACTGTTGACCACCAAACATTAGAAGACCAAACGGTCACTATTCGTCATAGAGATTCTATGGAACAACAACGTCTGGGAATAAAGGAGGTAAAATCTACTATTGCGGCTCAGGTAGGTATGCGGGAGTGGCTTAAGAAGATCTGATAAGCAGTACCGAACCTCACTTAGTACCTTCTGCCGGAATACCGCAACTTATTAAGGAGTTTTGGTGGTTCCTTCAACCCCCACTTTTAAAGTGCAGATCCGATATAGCTAAACTTTATCAAAAAAGCACGAAAGTATAAGAAATACTAATACTTAAATAGGTCAAAAAGATTGAGTGAACTATTTATTTATAAACTATACCCTTACTTTTATTAGTATCTAATTTAGTAAAGAAAATTCCAATGGATAACAACAATGCACACCCAAAAACATCTTCAAATGGAAACAGCTGGGATGTTAATGATGCTGCGGCTCAATGTCCCTTTCTCAGCGGAGAATTGAACCAGGCAGCAGGAGGCGGCACAACCAACCGAGATTGGTGGCCAAATCAACTGAACTTAAACATCCTTCGTCAAAACTCTTCTCTAGTAGATCCAATGGACGAGGATTTCAATTATGCCGAAGCTTTTAAGTCGCTGGATTTAGAAGCTGTAAAAAAAGATCTTTATGAACTTATGACCGATAGCCAGGATTGGTGGCCGGCAGACTTCGGGCATTATGGTCCATTTTTTATTAGAATGGCATGGCACAGTGCGGGGACATACCGCATAGCGGATGGAAGAGGGGGAGGAGCTTCAGGCACCCAGCGTTTTGCTCCGCTGAACAGTTGGCCAGACAATGCCAACCTGGATAAAGCCCGCCTGCTACTTTGGCCTATAAAGCAAAAATACGGTAGAAAAATATCCTGGGCGGATCTGATGATATTGGCCGGTAATTGCGCTCATGAATCCATGGGATTAAAAATGTATGGCTTTGCCGGAGGTCGTGAAGATGTATGGCAGCCTGAGGAAGATATTTATTGGGGTTCTGAAACAGAATGGTTAGGGAACAAAAAACGATATGAAAATGACGGGGAATTGGAAAGTCATTTGGGAGCTGCACATATGGGGTTGATCTATGTCAATCCGGAAGGCCCCAATGCCAATGCAGACCCAGTAGCTGCAGCACACGATATTCGCGAGACTTTTGGAAGAATGGCCATGAACGATTACGAGACCGTTGCCCTTATTGCCGGGGGACATACTTTTGGGAAGACACATGGAGCAGCAAGCGATGCCGAATTTGTTGAAGCCGAACCAGCGGGGGCATCCATTGAAATGCAGAGCATGGGATGGAAAAACAACTTCAATAGTGGGGTTGGCCCGGATACCATAACAAGTGGTATAGAAGGAGCCTGGACCAGCACGCCGACAAAATGGAGCAACCAATTCTTTGAGAATTTGTTTGGCTACGAATGGGAGCTCACTAAAAGCCCGGCAGGAGCTCATCAATGGAGACCAAAGGATGGAGCAGGAGCAGGAACCATTCCTGACGCTCACGATCCCGAAAAGAAGCACGCTCCATTTATGCTTACCACAGATCTTTCTTTAAGAATGGATCCGGCCTACGAGAAGATCTCAAGACATTTTTACGAGAACCCTGAGGAGTTTGCAGATGCGTATGCTAAGGCATGGTTTAAGCTTACCCACAGAGATATGGGACCAGTATCCAGATATCTGGGACCTGAGGTTCCCTCAGAGACCTTGCTTTGGCAAGACCCTCTACCTGCTGTTGATCATGATCTAATAGATGAAAGTGATGTCGCCGATTTAAAGGCCAAGGTTCTCAATAGCGGTTTAGACCTTTCTCAACTGGTTTCAACGGCCTGGGCTTCTGCCTCAACATTTAGAGGTTCTGGTATGAGAGGAGGTGCCAATGGAGCTCGCTTGCGTCTTGCACCACAGAAAAACTGGAAGGCCAACAATCCTCAACAATTGGCGAATACCCTGCAGATATTAGAAGGGATCCAAGAAGAGTTTAATAGCTCTCAATCCGGAAATAAGAAAGTTTCCCTTGCAGATTTGATCGTACTTGGAGGATGTGCTGCGGTTGAACAGGCCGCAAAGAACGCGGGTCATGATGTGCAGGTACCTTTTAATCCTGGAAGAACGGATGCTTCTGCAGAAAATACGGATGCCGAGGCATTTGAGGCTTTGGAGCCGCAAGCCGACGGTTTTAGAAATTATGTAAAGCAGAAGTTTAGTGTACCCGCAGAAGAACTTTTGGTAGACAAAGCGCAGTTGCTGACTTTAACCGCACCTGAAATGACAGTTTTGATAGGCGGGATGCGGGTTTTAAATGCCAACTTTGACGGCTCATCTCACGGAGTTTTTACAGATCGTCCAGGGGCTCTTACTAATGACTTTTTTGTCAACTTACTCGATTTAGGGACGAGTTGGGAAGCAACCTCTGAAAGCGATGAGGTTTTTGAAGGGAGAGATCGCCGATCCGGAGAATTAAAATGGACGGGTACCAGGGTAGATTTGATCTTTGGCTCAAATTCAGAGTTAAGGGCCCTCGCAGAGGTCTACGGTTGTGAGGATTCTAAAGACAAGTTTGTTCGCGATTTTGTGGCAGCCTGGGATAAGGTGATGAACTTAGATCGTTTCGATTTGGCCTGATCTTAACCAAGAAATGGTTCACTAAGGGTATTTTGATAAAGCATCAGAATACCCTTATTTCTTTTCTGAAAACTAGAGATGTTCACTCTGAAAGCTTGGAGCATTTAATCGGGAATCAACTTACAGATCATATTTGAGTACCAAACCTCCATAAAAATTCCTATCGTTCCCGGGATAGAAATACCTAGGTTCGTTGCCTCCGAACCCTACAGCGTTGATCAAGACAGATTGGGCGTACCGACTGTCAAAAATGTTGTTTACACCTGCGTTGAATCCAATAGATAGATCCTGAATTATTTGTTTGCTATATCCTAAGCGGCTATTAAAAATGCCGTAAGACTTGCTAGACAAACTGTTGGCATCTGTTAGGGGAATTTCGTCTACAAATTGATAGGAGGTACTCCAGTAAAAATCTTTCTTGTGCTCTAGTCTTGTACTTAGATGTAGTCTGTGTTTGGGGACTCCGGTAAGTGGATTTCCAGAGAAATCATCATCCCCATCCACAAAGTCCACAAAACTGTGATCGCTTATAGTATATCCGATTGAAGGGGCTATGGAGGTTTGCGGGCTTAAATTTATGCGGGAATCCAACTGAAATTCTACCCCCTGGTGTCTTGTCTGTCCTGCATTTTTACCTACGAATTGGTCCTCTCCTATGCGTTGTGCCACCAAAAGATTTTTAATATTCATACGATAAAGCGTAATGTCTATCCAGAGCTTTGCTTTTGGCCAAAAAAACAACCGTGTTCCCAACTCATAATTAATCCCGGTTTCCTGTGCAATATCCGGATTAATAATCCCATCCGGAGTTAAGGTCTCTTCAAGGCTTGGGTTGGAATATCCCCGACTAATATTGGTGTATAATCTGCTTCCATGTCCAAAGAGGTACTCCAGGCTAAGGCTGGGTAGGACAATAGTCTTAAAATTACGGCTGGCGCTTCTATTGCCCGAGCCAATAATAAATAAATCACGAAAATCGTAATGCGTTTTATTGATGTTTAGTCCAAACTGTGCTTTCAGACGTAGTGTGACCGGAAGCGTAAGGGTGGCAAAACCGTTGAACTGTCTTCTGTATTCCTTATTATTACTTATTTGTGCTCCCTCCAAGCTTCCATTGCCGTTATTGTCTCTATACAAATTCTCAAAGGTACGCCAGGAATATTCATCTCGGTAAAACTCGCCTCCAAAGCTATATTCTGCGTTGCCTAATCCTGTATGAAAGTTCCCCGTAAACCTGGATCTAAAACCATAACCATTGGTAAATTCATCCAGAATATTAAAGGGTCTGGGCTCGTAATGGTCCAAATAACTATAAAATATCCCGGTACTGTTTTTAAGATCATTACTAATGTCATAGGCATATGAAACCCCGGCCAGCGTATATTTGTTGGCTTCAAATCCCCGGGACGCAGCCCAGGTGAAAGCGGCCTGAGTAGGATCTTCATCAAAAGCGGTCTGTCCAAGCGAGCTGGGAATTTGAGCGGTGTAGTCAATATGATTTACCAATAGGGAAAGCTTACTTCTTTCATTTAGCTTTATCGACCCGTTGAGTAAAATGCCATCCCGGTCAAAAGCATTGTTTTCCCTGTAGCCGTCCGTACTCATATGGCCGTATTGCAGATTTAGATCCAGTTTTTCATCTGAATATGAAAAACCCAAGCTGTTTTT
>JBFOMC010000237.1:0-15997 GCA_040830565.1 Flavobacteriaceae bacterium | reverse complement strand
TTCTAATGTCACTAAAGCCTGCCCCTTTCTAACCTGATCTCCTATTAGCCAAGGAGTTTCCTTTACGTAACCTCCCATAGTAGCGCTAATAATTGCCCTATTTTCCGGAGGCACATCAATCATACCTCGAACATTTACAACCTCCGGAAAGGCTTGTTTAGTAGTTGAGCCTAGCTCCATTCCGTTGTTTTCAAATTGTAGTTTCGAAACTACTATTTTGTCCTTGGCCATTCCCTTTACTTCAGGAGGTTTCTTCTCAAGATTACCGCAGGCAAAAGTGCTCACAATAAGTATCCAAACAATAGGGTAAAGTAATTGTTTCATAGCTAATATGTTAAGTAATTTAAGGTGATAACCGTTTGGTTGTATTTGTTTAAATTATCCAAATATTCTAACTTAATTTCATAGGCATTTTCAATACTTCGGATATACTGAAAGAAATCTATTTCGCCATTTCTGAAGCTTAAAGAGGCAGTTTTTAAAATTTCTTCGGAGATTGCTGTGCCTTCATTTTCAAAGTAATCTAAGGCCTTTTTCAAAGAAGCATATTGCGCATTTAGTTCCTGTGACCGGGTGTTGAGTAAATTTCCGTATTCTTTTAGCCGCTCAATAGCCATTTTATTTGCAAAGGACGAAGCTTTTATCCTTGAAGCCTGACCGCTAAATATCAGCGGTATTTTTAGACCCAATTGAAAACCGTTAAGAGTCCCGTTTGAATTTGGAGCAGTGCCTTGAAAATATTCTAAGCCAATATCAGGTAAAAGTTGTTGCCTTTCTAGGTTTTTTTTGGCCTGTTGTAACTTAATCTGATTCTCATAATATTTTACCTCAGGCGATTCGCTTATGTCACTAGGATTGAGAAGAATTTTGTCGATTGGTACGGAAAGTATGTTTATAGCGGTATCACTTTGTACCCATGACAGGAGATTGCTGTAAGCCACTACTGTTTCTCGCTGAGCCTTTTCTAACTTAATCTCAATTTGCTTTTTGCTTGATTGCGCTGTTAGCTTCTCCAAATAATTGGTCTCGCCCAATTCAAATCTTCGCTCAGCCATAGATGCAAATCTGCCATATAGACTATCAAGATCTCCGTATAGCGTTTCTTTCTCTTTTGAATATAGGTATTCATAATAGCCAGCTGTAACTGCTCTAATTAACGCCTTTCGTTCTATTTCAAAGGCGGATGATTGGACCTCCAAGTCGGTCTGGTTCAGTTTTCTTTCGGCAAAGTAAACCGTAGGGAACAAAAACTCTTGCTGGATCCCAAAAACACGAAGAGGTTCGTTGTTTAGAGTTAAGTTGTTTTCATCGTAGTTGTAATACAATTGAGTTTTATTAAAGTTGAAAGCACTAGGAACCAAAGCCTCTTTAAAACTGCGTTCCATGTCAGCGGCTTTTAATCCTGAATTGTTTTTAATGGAAAGTGCTAACAATTCTTCAAGAGATAGTGCCCTGGTCTGTGCATTACCCAATTGAAAAGCAATAGAAAATATGACGATTGAGAGGATTTTTTTATTGAAAATCAGCTTCAGATCAAAGCCCTTCATGTTGTGAAGAAAGGCATACAGAACGGGGATGATAACAAGAGTAAGCAGTGTTGCAGTAATGAGACCGCCAATTACTACCGTGGCCAAAGGCCTTTGAACTTCGGCACCAGCACTGGTAGAAATCGCCATAGGTAAAAAGCCCAGGGCGGCTGCAGTTGCCGTAAGTAAAACTGCGCGCAGTCTGTCTTTAGTGCCTTGTTTAACCAGAGCTTCAATATTGGTAAATTTATCTATTTGTAATTCTTTAAAATGTTCAATTAGCACGATGCCATTAAGGACGGCTATCCCAAATAGGGCAATAAAACCTACGCCAGCCGAGATGCTAAATGGCATATCTCTTATCCAAAGCAGTAGTACTCCTCCAACAGCTGCCAATGGTATGGCGGTATATATGATTAGAGCTTCTTTTGTATTCTTAAAGGCAAAATACAACAAGATAAAGATCAATAACAAAGCGATTGGTACCGCCACAACCAATCTTGAGGTAGCACTTTGTAAATTCTCAAACTGCCCTCCATATGTAATGAAATATCCCGTTGGCAGAGAAATATTTTCAGCAACGAGTTCCTGTATATCTTGTACTACAGATTGCAAGTCTCTTTCCCGAACATTAACCCCAACAACAACTCTTCTTCTTGTATCGTCCCTAGAGATTTTTGCCGCGCCTTTCTGGTAACTAATGCTTGCCAATTCACTCAAGGGAACTTTACCACCGCTTGGGACGTCTACATAAAGATCTTTTAGATTGTCAATATTGCTTCGATTCTCCTGATCGAAACGCACCACGAGGTCAAAACGCCTTTCACCTTCATAAACATCTCCGACGGTTCGGCCAGAGAAGCCCATGGACACCATCTCATTTAAGCTTTGAATATTTAGGCCGAACCTGGCAATTTTCTCCCTATTGTATACTACACTCATTTGAGGTAGCCCGACTATTTTTTCTACGCTGATATCAGCCGCTCCACTTACATCATTTATCAGTGCTCTAATTTCGTTAGCTTTTTTACTAAGAATGTCAAGATCTTCGCCAAAAACCTTTACGGCGATATCAGCTCTGACGCCGGTAATTAATTCATTAAATCTCATTTCTATGGGTTGCGTAAACTCAACTTCCATTCCCGGGATAACGGCCAGGGCCTCTTTGAATTTATTAGCAAGATCATTTTTAGTTTTTCCAGAAACCCACTGTTTTTTTGGTTTTAGAATGATAATGACATCACTTTCTTCCATGGACATGGGGTCTGTTGGGACCTCTGCCGCTCCAATTCTGGTAACCACTTGTTCAACTTCCGGAAATTCTTGAAGTAATATTTTTTCTATTCTGGTGGTGATCTCGACAGTTTTACTTAAGGAGGTGCCGGTTTTGAGGACCGGTTGGATAACAAAGTCACCTTCGTCTAGGGTAGGTACAAATTCGCTGCCCAAAGAGCTAAAAATAATTCCTGCGATAATCATGAGTATGACGGCAGCGCCAATAACCAGTTTTTTACTCTTGAGGGCCCAATGAATAATGGGATCATAAATATTGTTGAACATTTGCAGTAATCTATTTGAAATGTTCTTATTTGAAAACTCGACCGGTTTCAGGAATAATGAAGTTGCAACGGGGATGTAGGTAAAGCATAAAACCATAGCTCCAAGCAAGGCAAAACTGAAGGTCAATGCCATTGGCTTAAACATTTTGCCTTCCACTCCACTTAAGGAGAGAATGGGAATAAAAACAATAAGAATAATGAGTTGCCCAAAAATGGCTGAATTCATCATTTTTGATGCACTCTTAACTGTAATATCATCTTTTTTGGTTTGAGTTTCTTTTTTAGACAGCCCCATGAGTTCAGGACTTCTTGAGTTTATTTGAAAGGCAATAAATTCTACAATTATGACGGCGCCATCAATTATAATTCCGAAATCAATCGCTCCTAAACTCATTAGATTTGCATCCACTCCGAAGAGGTACATACAACAAAGAGCAAATAATAAACTAAGGGGAATTACCGATGCTACTACCAAGCCAGATCTTAAGTTTCCCAGCAGTAATACCACTACAAATATGACGATTAAACATCCTAGAATTAGATTTTCGCTAACCGTGAACGTTGTTTTTGCAATAAGTTCACTTCTGTCTAAGAAGGCATTTATATAAACCCCTTCCGGAAGTGAATTTGATATGGAGGCTACTCTTTCCTTTACCGCATCAATGACCTTTTTAGAATTGGCATTTTTGAGCATCATAACCTGACCTAATACCTTTTCACCTTCCCCGTTACCTGTTATGGCGCCAAAACGCGTTGCATGACCAAAACCTACCTCCGCCACGTCTTTAATTAGTATAGGTATTTCATCTTTAACCAGAATGACGATATTTTCAATATCGTTGAGTGTATTTACAAGGCCTTCAGCTCGAATGAAGTAGGATTGATTCACTTTTTCGATATATCCGCCACCTGCCGAACTATTGTTATTTTCTAATGCCTCAAAAATATCTCTTGCCGTGATATCCATGGCATTCAGTTTTTCGGTGTTAATGGCTACCTCATATTGTTTTAGGTAGCCACCCCAGGTATTTACCTCTACCACTCCAGGTACGCCCGATAATTGTCTTTTTACAACCCAATCCTGAATTGTGCGCAATTCTGTTGCAGAATACCTATCCTCATAACCAGGTTTCACATCCAAAATGTACTGATAGATTTCTCCTAAGCCTGTAGTAATTGGTCCCATTGAAGGAGTGCCAAAACCTTCCGGAATTTTTTCTGATGCAGACTTAATCTTTTCTGCAATTAGCTGTCTTGGAAGATAGGTGCCTAAATCATCTTCAAAGACGATGGTTACCACGGACAAACCAAATTTTGTTATGGATCTAATCTCCTTTACACCGGGTAAATTTGCCATCTCCAGTTCTACCGGATATGTAATGAATTGCTCCATATCCTGGGTAGACAAATTTCTTGAAGTGGTAATGACCTGAACTTGATTATTGGTAACATCCGGGACAGCACCGATGGAGATCTTAGTTAACGCATAAAAACCAAAACCAATAATAAAAGCCGTAAATAGGAAAATAATAAGCTTGTTCTTAATACTAAAAGCTATAATGCGGAATAACATAATACATAAAATAATCATGGATAATTTGGTGCCATCTTAAAGTAGATGACACCGTTAAAAGCACCTAAGAATATTCTATGCCCGCCTGGGAGGTTGAAAAAGGTCTTTCTCCAATAAAAAAGAATGGGAATCCTGATAATAATAATTATCGGTAATCGGAATGATGAAACAGGGATTTAGGGACAGATCCAGCTTCTCAATAACAAAAGCAGACAGAGAGGTGCCGTGCAATTGATGCTGAAAGGGGAGTTTTTCATGGTCCTTGCGTTCCTCTTGATGTTTTTTGCTATGCTCGGATTTAAGTTCACCATAGTGCTTGGAGAGAAATACCAGGAAATTATCGCCATATTCCTCAGAATGGAATTGAGCATGTTCTATTAATTCATCTATTTCAACAATTTCTCCAATACTTATGTTGAAACTCTGAAGCAATATTAAAAATGACAGCGATATTGATATTATTTTAAGCATTTCGGATACACTGTTAAAGATACGATATTTTCAACATTTTTTTTTTAATATCTGATAAGACTTGGATTTACTATTTAAATTTGACAAAAGCATACGGGGCATAGTTCTTGCAGCTAATTATTGGCGGGTTTTAAAAATTTTATTTGATATCTGTCGTTGATACTATTAAGCAGGGGTTATATAGTTAAAAATGCATCTATTTAACACCGATAACCAAAACGAACACATGGCAAGAAAGAAAAGGCATTGGCTTTGGAATATCCTCATTCTTTTAACAGTTGTGGTTTGTGTTTTGGCATTCACCGCTCACTACAAGAACTGGACCAAAATCGAGGGTGACCATTTGCGGATTTTGTCAGGAGTTTATTATAAGGAATTAAAATTTGAGGACATTGATAGTGTTTTCATGGTAGAAAAGATCCCGCAGATGGAAAGGGTAAATGGCTTTTCTGCCTGGGCCATGGAAAAAGGTATTTTCAAGGACTCCATCAATCCGGAAAATCAAGTGAGGGTTTATGTAGATAATCTCAGACAACCCAAAATCAAAGTGGTGCATAACGACTCAATAAAACTCTTTCTGAATTTTGCTGATTCGATCAAAACAGAACAGATGTATCAGTTCCTCAGTGAGAAGAAGAATGCGTTAAAAGCCCAAATCTTAGAACCCAATTGAATTTATAGTTCAAATCAAATAACCGTCGACGCGTGAAAAATATCTTGTTTTTAGTTTTGCTACTTCCTCTGGGCCTTTTTAGCCAGAATACCTTATCTGTGGATGTTCAAGGAGTGAAGAATTCTAAGGGAAAAATTAGCGTGGCCGTTTATGACTCTTCCGATACCTTCCTAAGGTTCGACAGTGTATTTAAGACAGATAGTGTAAAGGCAGAGAGTGGGAGCACAAGAATATTAATTGATGATCTACCTCAAGGTGAATATGCCCTTGCCATTTTTCATGACGAGAATAGCAACGATGAATTAGACACGAATTGGCTGGGAATCCCAAAAGAGGCTGTAGGCTTTTCAAATGCCAAAATGAAAACCTTCGGGCCACCAAGTTTTAAAGACTGCCGTATAGACTTGGATGCAGATCAACAATTAACCGTAGTGTTGGAATAGCCTAAAAAGGAAAAGTTTAGGCCAAGCCCTATAAATGTTTCCTCCGTTTATTTTATGAATTTTGATTTAGTCCTTTACAATGTCTTCAAGGGCTGAGAAAGCTCTATGAAGCATATTTTAAACTTTTGTTAAGCCTTCTTTTTGGGCCTTAAATTATTGTACCTTTTTGAGGTTAATCAATTAAAAACAGGAATCATGGAAACAACGGCGAATGCTAAAACAGAAGAAATTGCAAACAATTTGGTAGAATGGTGTAATAAGGGCGATTACAGGCGCGTATACGAGGAATACTATAGTCCGGAAATTGTGAGTATAGAAACAGAAGATCAGAGCGAGATGGGCCATCTGGAAGGGATGGAGGCAGTAATGAAGAAAGGAGAATGGTGGGAGAATACTTTTGAAGTACACAGCAGCAAAGTGTCTGATCCTGTGGTTGCCGATAACTGGTTCTCTGTAAGATTTGAGATGGACACCACACACAAGCCTTCAGGGCAAAGATCTAAGTCCTCAGAGCTTGGGGTTTATAAGGTGAAAGATGGAAAAATTGTGAGAGAGCAGTTTTTTTACGATATGCAGCAATAATAAAAAGGCCCTTGATTTTCAAGGGCCTTTTTTACTTAAAATCAACTCAACCACTATCTATTAGTGGTTATTTTTATAACGCCATTCGCCCCTCTTGTACCGTAAAAGGAAGCATCCGGACCGGTAAAGGTTTCAATTTTATCTACATCAACGTTTTGCACCAATTGATCCACACTTCTAAAAGAATTTCCTACAATATAATCGTTGAGGACATAGAGCGGTTCGGCATTTCCATTGGATGCCAATGAATTATTAGTTTTATTGAACACCGGAACTCCATTTCTTAAGGTAATTCCAGGCAATCTCCTTATTTGATCAAGAAGTGTAATGGTTGCCCTGTTTTTCTTATCCAGGGTTTCGCCTAAAGAGGTCTCAGTGCCATCTGCGGTTTTGGATGCCCCGCACCCTACTAGCGCCACAAGGAGCATGAGTCCTAATATTTGCTTTAATTTCATAATTCTTTTGGTTTAACGCTTCAATTTACACAATTCCTGGGTTACAGCTGTCAATTGATGTCCGCAAATTAAAAATATGTTAAATATTATTATGAAACGATCGTTTCAATATATATTTGTTCAAAATCTTTACCGTGCCAAGAGTTGAAACCTTTGATAGAGAAGAAGTATTGAACCAAAGCATGCAATTGTTTTGGGAAAAGGGCTATCACGGAACCTCCATGCAGGAACTCGTGGACGCCACTGGTTTGAACAGGTCTAGTATTTACAATTCTTTTGGTTCTAAGTTGGAGCTATATCAAGCTTCCCTGACCCATTACCAAAAAGCATCGGGGGGATGTTTTCAAAACGCATTGATGAAAGCTGACAATCCCCTGCAGGCGCTGAGATTGATTTTTGAAAACTTCCTGGAAGTGATTCTCGAGGATGAAGAAGGTAAAGGCTGCTTTGTTATGAACTGTAAGGCCGAAATGGCCAACAAGGACGACAAGTTGCAAAAGTGGCTACTAGATCATCAGGCGGGGGCATTGGCACTTTTTGAAGATTTAATAAAAGATGGTCAGGAACAGGGTGTGATTAATTCAAGGGAGGATAGCATGTCCTATGCATATTACATGCTCAATGCGTTTCAGGGCTTCCGAATGACAGGCATTCTAATTAGGGATCGGAAGATCCTACAGCATATCATAGACAATTCAATAAATGTATTAATGTAAATTTTTTTTAACCCATTTTGAAACGATCGGTTCAAATTAAATATCTAATATATCATGACTAGATTCAAAGACAAAGTAGTAGTAGTATCTGGGGGTAACTCCGGGATAGGTTTAGAAACCGTTAAGGGTTTTTTAAACGAAGGTGCTAAAGTGGTATTTTCTGGCCGAAGACAAGAAGCACTAGACGAGGTTTCAAAAGGACTTTCAGGAGAATTTCGGGCAGTTTTGGCAGATCAATCCAAGCCTGAGGACAACAAGAAACTCATTCAGGCTGCCTTAGAGACTTTCGGAAAGATTGATGTCGTTTTTGCCAATGCCGGAGTGGCTTATTTCTCCCCTGCAGATCAGGTAGATGAGGACCACTATAATTCTCAATTCGATATTAATATAAAAGGTCCTGTTTTCCTGGTGAAAAACGCGATCCCTAATCTCAAAGATGGGGCATCCATAATTTTTAACACCTCTATAGTACATCAAAAAGGTTTTGAAGGTGCATCTGTTTATAGCGCCACTAAGGGTGCTTTGAGGGCATATGCCAGAGTGCTTACTTCAGAATTGGCCCCTCGCGGTATCCGGGTGAATTCTGTTGCTCCAGGACCCATTGAAACCCCCATTTATGACAAAATGGGAATGACACAGGAGACTGTCAATGAAATGGGACAAAGCTTTGCATCAGGGGTCCCTTTAAAGCGTTTTGGACAGGCCCAGGAAATAGCTGGAACGGTACTTTTTCTCGCTTCTGAAGAAGCAAGCTATGTCAACGGAATTGAATTATCAGTTGACGGAGGAATGAGTCAGGTGTAATAGCACAGTAGTAAAAAAGGACCGGTCTGGGAATTCTCACCGGTCCATTCTTTATAGACCGCACCTTTAGCTATCTTAGCCTCCAAAAAGATGGAGACAATATTATTGGCCCAGTTCACCGGAGCGCTTTATGGATTGCTTGCGGTAATTTTTGGCGCTTTAGGCGCACATAAGCTAAAAAAGTCCTTTACATCAGACCTGCTACATAGTTTTGAAACAGGGGTCAAGTACCAGATGTTTCATGCGATTATGCTCCTGATCCTGAGTTTTAATTTTGGCTTTACCACCCCTCTAGAGAGCTATGTTATCTATTGCTTTGCCCTGGGAACCTTGCTTTTTTCTTTTAGTATTTATGGTCTATGTCTTGGTAAATCAAAAGGCAAGAATTGGAAATTCCTGGGGCCAATTACACCTGTTGGAGGACTCTTTTTGGTTGCAGGGTGGGCCTTATTGCTTTATTCATTTGTTGCCAATATGGTCTAATTGGCTTTGCACCGGTCATTGCTGATACTCCTCCCCATTAATGAATACTTTTCCGCCTAGTTCTTCAATTTGGTAGCCTTGCCAACCCTTGTCATTTTTTCTCCAGATCTCTTTGTGTTTTTGGGTGGTTAATACGGTGTCCTTAGTAATCCCATCTTGTCTAAACATGATACGTTCCCATATCTGGGAGTTGTAAACAGCAGCACTGTCAGTGGATAAAAGGTTGAGGCTGTCAATAACAACCTCTATACGTAATGTGGTATCTATTATGGACCAATCTCTTAACGTGAATGCTTTCTGTTGTTCTCTGGAAATTACATCCCCGTGCTCATCATAAATGATAAAGTCTTCGGGGATGTTTTCCATATAGACTTCGATATTTTTTGATCGTGTCGCTTCAACGCCTTTGTCTAAGGCCATTTGGATCTTTTCGCGGACCTTCTCAAGGTTTGATCGATTATTTTCCTGGCATGAAAAATTTAAAAAACCAGTACCTAGCAGAATAAGAAGGCCCACGGGAAGACGCATAATCTATTGCCTCAAATACATATTGCCGTTAATAGTATTCAGACGCAATCTATTGGAGCCATTATCAAATCTTCCCTCGATTTTCTGACCCACATGCCGATCGGCGGATTCAAATTTTAGCTTTTCATCCGCATAGATATTTCCGTGAATGGTTTCTGCAACCATAGTGGTATTAATCATTCTCAGATCTATCTCTCCATTAATGGTGCTCAGGTCCAGGTCTCCGGAATACTTCTTAATATCGATGTCTCCGTTGATTAGATCTGCGGTAAAGTCTCCTTCTATGACCTCAGATTTCAGATGCCCGTTAATACTGCTAAGCTTAAATCTTGCATTTTTTGGCACGTAGAGGACATAATTAAATTCATACCAATCCCCGGTGTTGTAATAGCGTCTTTTCTTGTTCCCATGCTCTCGGTCCCATTCATCCTGAAATTTTTCAAAAATTGGCTTAGCATCGGATGCGATATAAATCTTACTGCTGCTTTCGTCAATATCCAATTTGTATGCATCCAGATATTTGTCATCTTTGGTAAAAATTTCTGCCTTAAAATACACGCTTTGTTTGTCCCAGGTTTTTACTTCCATTTCGGAAGCAAATTTTAATTCCACATCGATATATTGATTATTGTATGCAATGTTTTTTTCGATGACTTTTTGAGCGTTTGAGCTTAGGCTGATGAAGCCCAGCAATAATAAGCTTACTAGTTTTTTCATGACTGTTCAGTTTTCTGATTTATTTTTTTCTTAAGTAAATAGTTCCGTTGGTAGATTTCAATTGGATATCTACTCCTCCGTTATTTATAGAACCTCTTACCTTTTTAGCGGCAATGGCTTTCATCCCGTCCTTATCCGGAAGACTAATATCAAAATTGGTATAGACCTCTCCATTTATGGTACTCAAGGTAAGATTGGCAGGCGTGCTGGCCGGCAAGCTTACATCCAATTCCCCATTTGTGGTGTACAATGAGATAGGAGAACTCTGATTTACTTTTGAAAACACCACTTCCAATTCTCCGTTAAGCACATCTGCGGTAATAGGGCCACTGACATCTTTTATGGAGATGCTTCCATTAATTTCCGCACTGGCTTCTATTTCGCCGGTAAACCCTTGAATATCGATATCTCCCTGCCAGGTGGTTTTTACTGCTATCTTTTGAGATGCTGGAAGAAAAATTTCTGCTCCCTCAGATTTCCGAAGGTTTTTTACAATCAAATTATTTCCGTCTACTACTACATAGAAGCCGACATCTGTATTGTCATTGCCATCTGCTCCTACAAGTTTAAGGCCTTTGGCCCGCTCGGGGATCCTGGATGCCTCGCCCACATTGATTTGTAATTGGTTCTTGTCATGGGTCTTAATGGTCAGGTCTGCCTTAGACTCTATTTTAACCCAATCAATTCCGTCAAGGGATTTTGTATAATCTTGTTGTGCACTGATGATTGCACAGCAAAGAAATACTATAAATGTAAATGCTTTAAGTTTCATAATTTTCGCTTTTTGATGATTAAATAATATTTGGTAATAATGACTTAATTTGTTGTTTTATAAAAGGTTGAGTTTCCTCCTGCTCTAGCAATCTTTGCATCGGAGCAATAGCCTTTTTTTCCTGTATTGCTACCAGGGTATGAATTATGGTGATCTGTATGCTTGGATCTTTTTCAGTCTCTAAAGCAATGATGAAGGCATTTTTTACGGCTTCAGAATTCGTAAACTTGCCTAGCGCCTCTACGGCACTTAAGCGCACATTTTTGTTTTCGTCATATAGCATTCTATTGGCCAGAGCCTTTATTATAGCCTCATCTGGTTCTTCAAATTCTTCTATAAAATTCACCCCCTGAATACGCCTGCTGGCAGATTGATTTTCCATCAGGGACAGCATGGCAGTTTCTTTTATTGCCAGGCTCTTATTTTCTATCGCAGCTATGGCCTTATTGGACTGCTCTTGCTGTTGAAACTTTCCGAGAGTGAATGCTCCTACCAAAAGTGCGATACCCGCGGCAATTTTTAAGAAGGCTGTGGCAAAACTGCCTTTTTTATTCATGGAGATCACCTTAGTTTCTTCTCCTTGAACTTCTTTCAACATTTTATCAAAGTTGGTCTCTAAACGGCTAGAGGGGATAGATTCTTCCTCTGCTTTGAAGGCTTTAAGCAACTGCCTCATCTGCTCCCATTCCGATTTGCAATCGGAACATTGAGCAAGATGTTCACTAACCTTTTCATGCTCCGCTTCATCTAATAAACCGTCTAAGTAGTCTGCTAGTTTTTCTGTAACATGCTTGTCATTCATAACTATACCTTTTCAAAATATATATCCTTTAGCTTTTTTAAAGCTCTACTCAGCTTTGTTTTTACCGCTCCTGGCGTAGAGTCCATGATTTCAGCCAATTCGTTGTATTTAATTTCCTGAAATCTGTTTAGGATCAAGAGCTCCCGATCTGCGGGATTTAACTTATCTAGCGCCTTTTGTAAATGAGAAAACTCTTCATCTTTCTCCGCTTCATCCTCTGCAAGTTTATGGGCAATATGTTCCATGTCTGCGTATTTTCCTTTTACGCTTTTAAAATGTGACGATAGACTATTTCTTGCTATTGTAAACATCCATGAAACAAATTTTCCGTTATTATAGGAGCTTCTATATTTGATCAACTTGTAAAAGACCTCTTGGGTAATGTCTTCGCTCAACATCTTGTCCTTAGACATTTTGAAGAGAAAATTGTAAACATGTACGTGATGCCTGTCGAACAGGACCCTTGCTATTTCAAGATTCCCTAAAGCCACTTCTGCCATGAGTTCTTCATCCGAACGTGTTTTCAAAAACGACATTTTTAGTTGGTGTTCATTTCTATATAGTCCGGAATTTACAAAAGGTTACATCAAGCAGTAAAAAAAATGAAAATGGAAAAATGAAAATGGAAAATTGGAGGGGTAATTAGGAGTTAGCATTTAGGAGTTAGTAGGTTGGTCTATTTTCTTTCCTCTTTCCTCCTTTGTCGCAGCAAGTGGTACGAAGCTCGCGGTTGGGTACAGCTTCCCATGAAATTTGATTTGAATTTGAACTTGAACTTGCAGCGGGAGTTAGTCTTTGTTCTTTTCTCTTTTGTCTTTGTTCTTAACTGGAGATGCGCTTCCTGCTAAATTTCAATTAATGGCATCCGCAGTCCTCCTGACCGCAAGCCTTGGAAGTATTTTGTTTAGAGGCAAAAAGTCTTTTGGGTAATAAGAATTTCTTCGCAAGATAGCCTATGGCGATTGCCAGAGTAAGATAAACCAATATTTCTTGAACAATACTCATAAATCTATTAAACTACGTCTAATGGCCTTACCAGGTCTCTCTTGACTGTTTTCTATTGTCTATTCCCTTAATTCAACACCTGATACGCTATCAACGCTACAATATACGCAAAAACGCTCATAAATACGAGCTGAGCGATGGGCCATTTCCAACTATTGGTTTCCCTTTTAACGATAGCCAGGGTGCTCATGCATTGCATTGCGAAAGCATAAAACAGCAAGAGTGAAATACCCGAGGCAAAATTGAATATGGGTTTTTTGGTTTGTGCATTTACTTCTGCAGCCATTCGTTGCTTTATGGTATCTTCCTGATCGTTGCCCACACTGTAAATTGTAGCCAACGTGCCCACAAAAACCTCCCTTGCAGCAAAAGAAGTAAGTACGGCTATGCCAATTTTCCAGTCGTACCCTAAAGGTTTTACAACGGGTTCAATAGCCTTACCCATAAATCCGATATAGGAATTCTCCAGTTTATATCCGGCAATTTCCTGGCTTTCTGCTAAACTATTTAGCTCAAACCGCTTTAATTCCAAAGAGTCCTGTAACATCTGCGGACTTATTTTGTAGACCTTCCAGGCAATACTGTCATTTAAGGCCTGCTCATAAGTGTTGAGGTCATTTTTAATGGCCTTTTGATTGTATTCCGAGAAGCCTTCGGTTTTAATTTTGTTCTTAATTATCGTTTCGGCATTTTGAAAATCGTCCGAATACCCATTAGACCCCAGAAACCATAAAACTATTGAGATTGCGAGGATAATCTTACCGGCACCATAAACAAAACTCTTGGTCTTTTCAAGCACTGTATAAGCTACATTCTTAAGAAGCGGTAGTTTATAACTAGGCATTTCCATGACAAAAAATGACCGCCCCCGGACTTTTAAAAACTTATTTAGGATCATAGCCGCAAGAATGGCGGCACCAAAACCAATTAGATACAATAACATTAAGGTCAGGGCTTGGTAGCTCAAACCTAAAAACCGACCTTCAGGAATAACCAGAGCGATAATGATGAGGTAAACCGGTAGTCTTGCAGAACAGGTGGTAAAGGGAGTTACCAAAATGGTGATCAGCCGTTCTTTCCAACTTTCAATGTTTCTGGTTGCCATTACGGCAGGGATTGCACAGGCGGTTCCTGATATAAGGGGTACCACGCTTTTCCCGCTTAAGCCAAAAGGTCGCATTAGCTTATCCATCAGGAACACAACCCGGCTCATATATCCGGATTCCTCCAGAAGGGCTATAAAGAGAAAAAGAAAGGCAATTTGAGGGATAAAAATAACGATCCCCCCTATGCCAGCAAGTATACCTTCTGCGATGAGATTTGTAAATACTCCAGGTGGAAAAGTGTTTTTGACCCAGGTACTGGCCGAAGCGAATTGCTCTTCAATAAAATCCATAGGGTAGCTACTCCAATCGTAAATTGCCTGGAAAATGGTCAATAAGATCAAAAAGAAAATAAGATAACCAAATACCTTATGTGTAAGCACTTTATCTAAGCTTGCTCTTAATCCCTTGGCTGCGCTCAGATCTTTCTTATAAGTCTCCTTAAGAATATTGTTGATGAACTGATACCGCAAAATGGTTTCTTTCTGCTGTAACCTTCTTAGCTCAGACTTTGATTTTGTCCTAAATGAGGAGTGATCTTCTATTTCCTTTTTCTCTACAGGTGTAAAGTTGGCGTCCTGAGTAATCACAAGCCATAGCTTGTAGACCTCTTCCTTAGGAAAGGCCTGTGCCAGCCGTTTAAAATACTCCGGGTCGATGACTGTCGTATCTACGTTGGGCGAGGAAGAGAGCTGCTCATAGTTAGCTATTAGCTCCTTAATTTTGCCTATTCCCACTCCCTTTCGGGTACTTACCAGGGCTATTTTAGTGTCTAACTTTTCTTCTAGCAACGGAATGTCTAGAGAAATGCCTTTTTTGGGCATCCTATCAGACATATTTATCACCAATATCACAGGGATCTTAAGGTCCTTTATTTGTGTAAATAGCAGTAAATTCCTTTTTAGGTTTTCCACATCACTTATTACCACAGCCACATCCGGAAAATCTTTATCGTTCTTGTTGAGCAACAATTCAACAACAACACTTTCATCGAGGGAGGTAGTATTTAGACTATAAGTACCAGGAAGATCTAGAATATGGGCTTTTACTCCTTCAGGCAATTTGCAAACGCCCTCTTTTTTTTCTACGGTAATCCCCGGGTAGTTTCCGACTTTTTGTTTTAAGCCGGTAAGTTCATTAAAGACAGAAGTTTTTCCGGTATTGGGATTTCCAATTAGAGCTACATTGATACGCTTCTTCATATTCCTAACGTATCTTCTATAAGATCTAATTCTATGAGCGCAGCAACGGATCGTCTAATAGCAATGTGGGAACCGTTTACATTAATATAAATGGGATCATTTAGAGGAGCAATTTGTACTATTTCTACCTCGTTACCCGGCAGGCACCCTAATTCCAGTAGCTTTATAGGAAGAATATCCATAGCAAATTCCCTGATAATACCTCTTTCTCCAAGCTTTAGATGTGCGACGGTCACACTCAATTTTTATTTAGATTGATTTTAAGTAAGGGCAAAAATAAGGCAAAAAGCCCAATTATTTTGACAAACTCCAAAAAAGATGAAATGTCTATTTACAATCTATTCATTTTGGAAATTGGTCTCGGAATTTGGGTTTTACTCTCTGTATGAGGCCTTGAGAACCTGGAGATCGGCCAATAATTCCTGGATTTCCTCAGGATCGGTACCGTCATAAGTACCCCTTATTCTCCGCTCCTTATCGATAAGCATAAAATTCTCCGTATGGATCATATCAAATGGCCCTCCATCTCCGTCATCCTTCACTGCCAGATATGATTTTCTTGCCAGTTCATAAATTTGTTTTT
>JBFOMC010000236.1:0-2699 GCA_040830565.1 Flavobacteriaceae bacterium | reverse complement strand
GATATAAACGGCCTTGTGGATGGCAATGGCAAGATTAACGATAATCGACTAAAGCAATTCACTCGCCTTCTCAAAGTACTTTCTCTTGACCCCAAGTTAGGCTTGCGTATGGCCGATTGGCTAGATAAGGATGACAGCCCCAGAACAGAGCGCTCTGAACGAAGTGATCTGGAACCCGGAGCACCGCTGCCCCCCAATCGTCGTTTGGAAAGTATCCACCAGCTTCGCGGAGTACATGGCTTGGATAACAAAAGCTGGCATCGCCTCAGCCCGCATATTGCTGCCAGCCAACTCCCTTTACGCTACAAACCCAATACGGCAACTCCCGCAGTATATGCAGCAAAACAGAGCAAACCATTAGGCTCCCTCTCTTCCACCCGCTCTCGCAGACCTAGCAAAGGGGGAACCAGCGAGTGGTTCGAAGTTGATATTCAAGTGCAATTTAATGAGCATCACTTTTCGATGAAAAGCACAATTTATCGGGAGTCCAAGCAGTCTGCAGTTGTGGTAAGTCGGGACCTAACTCCAAGCCAGCCACATAAATCACGAAAGTTCGAAATATGAAGAACAAAAACAATAAGCTGGCAATACAGTACCGACGTGACCCTGAAACACTGGAGAACAGTTTTTTCTATTTGAGCCCGAACAATGATCAATGGCAGGCTCTTTGCAGTAATGAAGAGCAGCTGAAGCAAGAAGCTTCAGAGCTATTGCAGCTTAAGCCTGAAATATACCTTATTCTATCTGCCGCTCAGGTATTCTACTACCGCGTTGAACTGCCACCACAGCAAGCTCGCCACGCGCGGCAGATCATTCCTGGTTTGCTTGAAGAATACATAAGCAGCCCTATTGAACAAATAGCTTTTTTCAGTGAAAAACTTACTAGTAATGACCAATTTTCTTACTTTTCAACATATTGCTCTGAACAAAAAGAACTTAATCATGCCCTGGAAAGCTTGAAAAGCTTTGGTATAACTGTTCACCGCATACATAGCCATCAGCAGCTTCTGAACCTCGCTTCCGAGGATCCTGAAACCCTTCACCTGGAAAATGAACAACTACAAAAGTCCGAGGATGGACAAGTATTGGCATTGCCGATGGAAGCCCCCCTTGATGGTAGTTTTGAGGACATCCCAAAAGTCAGAACAATCAATGGAAACGATCTGACAACGCTATCCAATAAGCAGACGTTGTTCCCTGAGCTTTGTTCGAGTCTGGGAGAAGGGAAAAAATACGGTTGGCTTATATTACTGGTGATGACACTAATCTTCTGTCAACCTTTATTCACCTACTATCAAGCAAGTATGTTTAGGGAAGAAAGCCTGGCATTACGTCTTGATAATGAAACTCAATTCAAACAGAGATTTCCTGATGTAAAACGTGTCGTGAATATAAAAACTCAAATAAGAAATCTTTTGAGACAAGA
This sequence comes from Flavobacteriaceae bacterium, assembly GCA_040830565.1. Classification (GTDB taxonomy): domain Bacteria; phylum Bacteroidota; class Bacteroidia; order Flavobacteriales; family Flavobacteriaceae; genus JAFMPW01. Next base: position 1,273 of record JBFOMC010000236.1, on the reverse strand, counting down.
AGAGCTGAAGCAAGACTCTGTATTCCTTTACTTACTCGCGCAATACACCGCCGAAGTTGCCAACAGCCCGAACTACCAGCTACAAGGTTTGAAATTTAATGGTAGCAATCAAGAACTCCATCTGGATGTTCGAGCCAGAGACATCACTGAATTCGAGCAATTGTTATCTAGATTGTTACAGAGAAAGATTTCTGCGCGTCTTAGCTCCGTAAATGAAAGCCAAAACGGGGCTCGGGGCAAACTCATTATCAGCGGGCTTTAGCATGCATATTCTTAAACCTCTACAAGATTATTACCAAAGTAAGAGCACGAATGAACAGCTTATCCTTAAAGCTTTAGGCATTACCATATTACTCGCACTTTGGTATAACTTCTTTTCAGCACCTGCACAGAAGGAGCATCAGAGATATGAAAAGCGCTTGGAAAAGCAAATCGAGCTGAAAGCCTGGCTAAGCAATAATCTGCCAGCAGCTAAACCTAAGCGGGCCACAGCCAGTCACGATAATAGAAGTCTGTTAACCATCGTTACAGAGACTTCGAAACTCAGTCAAATTGCATTAAATCGAGTCCAACCTGGAGAAGATGGTAGCATCCGCTTGTGGATAGAATCCGTAAACTTCAACAGCCTTATGGCATGGCTACATCAGCTGCAGACCCAACACAATATACAGGCACAAGAAATTTCCGTTCAGCGGCTGGAAACAGGATTTACCTCAAGCAGTATCGAATTAGCGAGACCCAGTACTTGATCGTACAGTCCTTACCACCATTCAGGATCGTTTCTACCAGGTTTCACAGACGCTTGCTTGAACATCACAGGAATATCCGAAAACTGAGCGGCATGGGGCGTCGCCATCAGCTCTCCATATTCTGAGGGGAACGGCTTTAGCCAGGCGGAAGTGTCAAACTCAGGCGCATTCGCTAAGGGCGACTGCCTTCCCAATCCTTGCAGCCAGTTTGCGGTCTGCAACAAGGAACAACGGACTCGCCAACTGCCCCCCTCCTCTGCTCGTTTCAATAGGGCCAGCTGACTTCCGACGCGCATTAAATAACCTGTCGCGACATCCAGCCTCTTTATGGGAACTGCCTTGGGCATAAGTTGAATGCCTTTGTCCTGCCCGTTTGCGTTCTGGATCTCAGCATACGCCTGAGCTTCCGCAGAATTGCATCCGCTTGCGGTCTGCACTATTGACTCTAATCCTCTTTTATTTGCCCAGGGTCCCAGGTGCCCAACAGCTCAGAGTTCCCTGTAGATCACCCCAGGCTTCATCTC
>JBFOMC010000235.1:0-10200 GCA_040830565.1 Flavobacteriaceae bacterium | reverse complement strand
GGGCTAGTAGGTTAATTGCTCAAATTATGAGTTGCCCATTAGTAGGTGATTGGGGTTACGAACAAATTGCCGCGCCATATGCTGACGGGATGAACCGAAAATCTGACTATCAATGCTTCAAATCCCACCATACATATAGTGAGATTCAAAAAGTATCTCAATTAAAAATTCACAAAATTATTTATGTAATAAGAGATCCTAGGGACATTGTAATTTCAGGGTCTCACTATTTTAGTTTCTCGTTTTCTTGGCTACCCACCTTTCCCAAAAGAGGGTTGGGCAGATTACCAATGAGGGTATTAAACAAATTAGTACCTCTTAAAGAAAAAAGAAGGCAAATGATTGGTGCCGTACTACAAGGCGATAGCAAAATAAATCCTTGGTTAAAAACACCCTGGGCAAGGCATTATAAGGGTTTTCAAAACAGGGACATCCTTTTCATAAGCTATGAAGATCTGCTAACCGATCCGATGGAACAAAGCATAAGAATTACGGATTATCTCGATACAGAAGTGTCTAGGTCGCACCTTAGAAAAAGTATAGAAGAACAAAGTTTCAACAGGCTTAAACAAGTAGTAAATAAACAAGACGACAAACAGTTTAAAAGATTAATGCGGCAAGGCTCTAAGGGGTATTGGCAAAAAGAATTCTCTGCAGAGGATCGGCTTAAATTTAAAACTGTACTTTTAAATGATTACGAGTTTTATACATTTTAAATTTTATTGATTGATGTTTATATGACTTTTAAGACTTAAAATGGTGAACAAGATTCTTATTTTCAATCCTCGTAGCGCAAATGCTAAACACAGAATACCCAATTCTATTTTGCAAGTCGGCGCAGCTATTTATGGTAAGTACGACTTCGTATTTGTTGATGGAAATCTTGAAAGGGATCCTTGGAAGAAAATAAAAGCCTATTTTAAAACCGGTGAATTCAAATATTTTTGTTGCACCGTCATGCCAGGCCCGCAACTAAGTCAGGCTATTCCATTTACTAAAAAGGTTAAGGCACACTACCCAAATTCGATTACTATATGGGGAGGGTATTTTGCATCAAATCAATACAAGGCATCTATTGAATCCTCTTTCGTAGATTATATTATCAACGGCCCGGGAGATGTAGCCTTTCCGGCGCTGCTTGAAGCTCTTGAAAAGAATGATCTTCCTGCTCTTAAGAACATAAAAAACCTGGTATTTCTTGAAGAAAATGGGAATATAGTTCGCACAGCCAAAGATAGCTTGTTAGACCAGGACTCATTACCTCCACTACCCTACGCTCACCTTAATACGTTTTATGATCTTAATCACTATCTAAGTCGTACGTTTTTAGGAAGTAAAACATTTTCTTATCACTCTAGCCTGGGGTGCCCCTTTACCTGTTCCTTCTGCGCTGTGGTTCCCATTTATGAAGGTAGATGGAAAGCCAAAACCGCAGAAACGGTATATAAGGATGTACGCTATTTTAAAGATAACTACGGCATAGATGCAATTGAGTTTCACGACAATAACTTCTTTACCTCCAGGAGGAGGGTTGTAGAGTTTTCCAGACTGATTAAGGACGATGGAATTACCTGGTGGGGAGAAGGAAGAATAGACACCATAAACAAATACAGCGACGAGGATCTGGTGTTAATGAGAGATGCGGGTTGTAAAATGATTTTTTTGGGAGCCGAAACTGGTAATGACGAGATCCTTAAACAGATGAATAAAGGGGGTACACAAACCGGACAGGGCATAAAGGCATTTGCCAAAAGACTTTATCCTATAGGCATTATCCCCGAGTTTTCCTTTGTACTTGGTATGCCGGCAGAAACTCGAGAGAAAGTCATGGCACAAATAGACTGGGATATAAATTTTATAAAAGAGATCAAAGAAATAAATCCCAATGCTGAGATCATCATATATCTATACAGCCCTGTAGCTACGGAGGGTTCCGAACTTTATGAACAAATTCAGAAAGCAGGTTTTAGTTTTCCCAAACAACTTGAAGATTGGCTAAACCCTGCATGGGCAAATTTTGACTTGAGAAAGAATCCACTAACTCCCTGGCTTACGCCGGCTATGGTAGACAAGATCAAAAATTTTGAGACCGTACTCAATGGATATTATCCCACCGCCTCTGATTTTAGGATTAAAGGGCTTAAGAAGAAATTACTGCGGAGTATTTCTAAACCCAGATATCAAAGCGGTTTCTACAAATATCCTTATGAAATAAAGGCTCTTCACAAGATATGGAAGTATAGACAGCCTGAAATTCAAGGGTTTTACGCAGAATAATGAGAAAGATCCTAAAAACTCTGCTAAACCCTTTCCTTAAAAAAGGCCTAAAACTTTATTATTCCAAGCCCAGAAAGTTTAGTTATGATGGTGTAGAAGTTCTAGTTCATCCTGATGTTTTTCCTCCTCATCTTACTTTGAGCACTAAAATCTTATTAGATTACATTTCCCTATTAGATATTGGGACCAAAACTTTCTTAGAACTGGGTTGCGGAAGTGGTATTATTTCGCTTTATGCCTCTAAAAAAGGCGCCAAAGTTACTGCAACGGACATTAATGAAACTGCCCTGGAATACCTTAATGAAGCTGCATCTAAACAGGGGCTTGAATTAGAAATTTTCTACTCAGATTTGTTTGGAAATTTGAAGGGAAGGGAGTTCAATTTTATTATAATAAATCCCCCATATTACCCTAAAAATCCACAAAATATTAAGGAGAAAGCCTGGTACTGTGGAGAAGATTACGACTACTTTAAAAATCTATTCCAAGAATTGCCAGCTTTCTGTACTTCGGATAATACTATTGTAATGATCCTTTCCGAGGATTGCAAAATCAATACTATAGAGAATCTTGCTTTAAAGAACAACCTCCGACTTGTCCGGGATTCGGTAAAGAAGAAATACGGAGAAGTACATTATGTATTCAAAATAGCAACTTTATAGTTCACCCCAAGACACTACTCAACTTAAACATTGGTAAGTACATAGAGACCAAAATCACCCCGACAAAGATTCCTACAATCAAGATGATCATAGGTTCCATTAGTGTGGAAAACAATTTAGATTTTTGTTGTACTTCAATAGCATACTGATGGTTAAGGCGCTCAAAAACATATTCGGTTTGATTAGTTTCTTCCGCCACCTTTACCAGGGTAATCATTTTATTGTCAAAAATGGCATTACCACGCATGCTGTAGCTCAAACTTTCACCTTTTAAAACTTGCTTTTCCACTTTAGCCAAAGCCTCATTTAAAGGGTAAAAATGAACCATTTTATGCACCATTTGTATGCTGTTAAGCATAGGAACTTTAGAACTTGTTAGTAAGGCCACGGCCTGAGTAAATTGTGCCAAATAAACCGCACTGATAAAATTTCCAAGAAATGGAATCTTCAGCATCATGTAATCTTTGCGCCTGTTAAACCACTCCTTTTTAGCGAAGCTACCCCTCAAAAGAAAAAGTAATAGTAGTGATAACAATACCAACCATCCGTAATCTCCAATGAAATCTGAAACTGCCACAATCATCTTTGTAATGGCGGGCAGATCCACCTTATTCTGTTCAAAAATATCCTGGAACATGGGTACCACCATCCTCAACATAAAGATCACTACCAGTACCGCGGTCACAAGGATGATAAGAGGATAGGTCAACGCATTCACAAGCGCCCTTTTTTGTTCATTCTTCCCGGCATAAAATTTAGCCAACTCCTCAACGATCCTCGGCAAATTTCCTGTTTCCTCTCCTATCTTAACCGAGTAATACTCATATTCCGTAAACTCAGGTTTGTCCTGCAGGATCTCAAAAAAGCTTTTACCGGAAACCAGGGCATCTATCATGTCCTCAAAAAAGGTCTTTAATTTTTCTTTCTTTTGATTCTCTGCAATTAAAACAAGTGCCTCTTTTAGATTCACTCCAGCCTTTAGCAGTACAGCCAATTCTGAGTAAAATTCCTCTTTGCGTTTGTTGCCAAACAACTTACCAAACAGCCGCACCTCTTTCTGTAAAGTCTGCGATAGCCAATCTTGCCCAGAAACCTGTTCCTTTACCTCTGCCGTATGTTCTAGTTTAAAGCCCATGTTTATAAATTCATATAGATATTGGCCGTATTCTGCTTAAACACAAATATTTCCTGCTTACCGGAAGCCTTGGTAGTTTTCAATTCGAGAGCATCAATGATCCCTGAGGATTGCGCTCTATTCTCAAAATAGAGTTTTAGGTATTCTCTTTTGATCTTAAAAGTATCCTGCTCTTTGATGATGAGATCTTCCTCAAAAACATAAGTTCTGTGCCCCAGTTCATTACTAAAATGCAGGGTGGAATGCTCGTCATGGTAACGAACGTTTTCAAAACGATGAAAGTCGGTCCACAAGCTTTGACGCAAGAGATTCAATTGCGTATTTGTCTCATAATTTCCCTGTATACCCTGCATTTGTCTTTGCACCAGGTTGAGCACCGCAAAAGCCATCCCAACTATTATGGTTGTGATAAGTAGTACCACTAGCATCTCACTAAGTGTAAAAGCTTTTATTTTTTGCAGCCTATTCATTGAGGATCATCTTGTCTTTAAACGCTTTCTTACTTTTAAGATGGGCGGCCTCTAGAACTACATAGTTTAATCTTCCTTCTGGTTCATGATAGACCGTGTATTTCCAATCCCCATCCTTTTTCGTATATGGCATCTGAATGCTGTGGTTTTGAAGCTCGTATTTCAATCTTTGCATATGAGAAATCACATGGTGCTTTCTGCTTTTTATACTGTTAGCAAACATGGAGTTTAAAAGCATACTACTGATCATAAAAATGATCACGATGAGCACTGTGGCTACCAAGGTCTCCATAAGGGTAGCCGCTTTTATTTTTTTTAGTACAGCCATTTCCCTATGGTTTTAGAGCTCTTGGTGTTAAAAATAAGTCCGGCATATGATGCTGGTAATTCCGAACTATTAATTGTTCCGTGAAACAGGTGGTTTTGATAAATGCTTCCGTTCTCCCGGGCCATAAAGCTTGCAGTCATTACACTACCGCTAACCTGTCCTTTAAGCTCCAGGCTTTTAGAGCAGTATATTTCACCAAGAACCCTACTCTTTTCGGAAATTTTAATTCGAGGTTTAGGGGACTGTTCTTTATTGCTTCCTAGGTATACCATTAGTCCTCGCACCTCTGCACCGTTATCCAGAATTATATTTGGTTCAGTATTTTTTTCATCAACTGCTTCCGCACTTAAATCATTAAGAACTACCAAGGCCGAAGGATATCCTAGAAGGCTGTTTTTACCTACTGTGATTCGCTCAGTGGCAACAGCCTGAAAATAGCCGGTAACCCTATCTTCGATTATAATTTCGGGAGCCACCAGAATAATGTCCTGAAGCCTGGCATTCGGCTCCACTATAATTCTTTCATAAGCCCTTATAAGCACATTTCCTGCAAGCCTTACACCCTCTAGACGTATACTAGCACCACTGATCACCTTTGTAGGTGCTTGAAAAGAATTCTTTACCTCTTGTTTTGGGCTGAGATAAATGGTTTCTTCCTGCGATAGGGCCTCAGAATTCATGAGACTTTGAAGATGAGCTAATAGCCCCGGATCTAGTATAGGTAACTCCGCTGTACTTTGTTTTTGATTCCCATAGAGCAGTTGATCCCGGTAGTAGGACTGCCCGGCAATATTGCCCGGGCGTATACCTTGCTCAGGCAAATAGGCATCTCCGGTAATTTTAGCCCCGCCGGCAATAATTAGCGGTCTTTGTTTGTCTTGTAAGTATAAGGCCGACTTTTGTGGATCTTTTTTAGCCCCTGCCAAAACTGTTCTCACGAAAGCTTGGTTTTGATGGGTTGCTTTGGACGTCCATTTTTCAAATACCCCCCAGCGGTCTCTACTTACTTCAACGGTTATATTGTTTTCATCGTTATTGGGAAGCATAACATCTCCCAAATCTTTGTCCTTTTCAAAAGCCAGATAAAGGGCCTGTTCTGCCGCCTGAAAGAGATTTATGCTAATCTCAGTTTTTTTGTCAAAATAAGAATGTGTATGAGAGATAAGCAGAAAGGCCATAAGCAAAACCGCTATGATGGCCCCAATAAAAAGCACGAATTGTAGTGCCCCGGCTTTTATGCTGCTGTTCCATCTCATTGGCTAAGCGATATGGTTTGGGTTTTTCCTCCATAGCGCACTTTAATCTTTTCTGCATCTCCGGCTATCAATTTTACTTCCTCTACCACTTCCTTTAAAGTCATCATATGTTGATTCCCCTCTATGCTAACAAAGAAGATCTTGTTCCCTGAGCCTCTTTCAGTAACAAAACCTGAGTAGCCGATCTCTTTCTTAGGAAGTTGTGGCTTTGGTGTCACGGCGTTTCTTTCAGTAATCCTTTTCTTTTTGGGAAGGGTACCCAAAAAGGGGTCGCGATAATTGGCGAGAATACTAAAAGTATCTCTCTCCTTTATCACTTCCGGGCTAAAGTTTACCAACTTCGGCTGAGCTTCAACGGGCTGATCATGCGGATTAATAGACTTAACTATCTTAAATCCTAAGACTCCCCATATGGCAACCACCAGCGCAAACAGCAGATACGTTTTCTTATTTTTTTTCACGGAGTTTTTCTCTTAGTTTTCTGATGCCTCAACACTAAAATTACCGCTAGAGTACTCGGTTTGGTAACCGCTATTGGCTGCCCGTACGCGCCATTCATACATGTTATTGTCCAGCGTTTTGGTAACCCGAGGAGCAACAAAGGTGCTGTCTACCACCACAAGACTATCTAATAGCAATTGGGAGGCATTTTCAAAGTTCGGGGTAGCCAGCTGCACCAGGTAGGCGTCTGCTTCGGCTACTTCTGTCCAGCTTAAGGTTACCTGACTATCCTCAACCGTGGTATTGTTTTTGGGCGCTAAAAGGGTAACAGTTTCCTTAGAAATGTCTGGCACTTCCAGAATATCCTCACAACAAACAGCGGTTGCGAAAATCAGAAGATAAGAACCAAACTTTACGAGTGTATTTCTCATAGCTTTAGATAGGATTTTGTTTCGGTTAGTTTATAGGCATCTTCTTCCGTGCCTTTAGGACATCGATTGTCACTACTGACAATGGCATCTATCTCTAACTGCCCATAAATGTTTTTACCCCAACAAAAACCGGAGGTTTTAAAGGAAAAAGTCTCCAAATCGGACATCGGCAGAAAATGGGTTGTATTTCTCTGGATGACGCTTATGCCCAAAACACCATGATTATTTTGTGATAGGAAAAGGGCCCTGGCATCTGTAATTTGTGATCGCACTTGCTCTGAGGCAACAAAGGATATTTTTGATACCATGTTGTGGGTATCTTTTGAAAGGTAGTTTCTTACCGACTTATTTTCTTCGGCATTTAGCTGTGTTTGTAAGGCTATTTTATCAGTGATCTCCAGGCAGAGGTATTTAGGCTTTACCTTGGAAGAATCTACATAGGTAATCTTCGCTTCTTCTCCTTTTGATTCCAAATGAGTTCTATAGGTTTTAAAGCTGCTTTTAGAGAATGGGGTCTCGGTAGCACCTAGGGCGATTGGGGCCATGATCTTTGGGTGACCTATCTGCAAGAAGAGGCTTCCGAATAGCGATTTATCCTCCTGCCCTATGGCTCCCAGGGAGGGTATATGACTTTCAACAGTTTTAGAATTTTTAAGGGGACTACAGGCGGCAATAAGTAGGACTACCCATAGGGTATAAGTCAAGTTTTTCATAAGTAGGTTTCTAAGAAAATAGAACGTAATTATCCCTAAACTGTTGTAAGAAAAGTACTAAAATCGATGAAATACAAGTTGTGCGAAGTTTGCAACTTCGCACTTATAATTCACTCCGATAGCTCGGATTTGCAATCCGCGCTTTCCGCGCTTTAAATATGAGGATTCTTTATTCCTTTTTGCTTCCCCAAAAAGGAATTTAAAAAGGGGACTTTTTATTCACGGTTAGTTATTTTCTATTAAGGTGTTCATGAATCTTCGATTTCGCTATGTGTTTTTTAAATCAAAAGATTTAAAAACTGTTCACATGGCCTAAATTATTTCCAAGGTTTCAATAATTCTTAACGCCCATGTTCACTACACTACGGAAAAAGAAAACCACAGCTTTTCAACTGTGGTTCTGTATTCTTCTTACTCTGATGGAACCGCGAGCAAGGATGCTCGCGGTAGCGAGGGGAAACAACCCATTTTTACTAAAAACTTATCTTCAACCTTCCTTGAGTATCATCAATGAAGTTTCCATCTTCAATCTTAAATACCCAATAAGCGGGGCTGTAATTGTCATAAGCCTCTTGATCACTTTTGAAATTTTCTAAGTCTGAAGGATTAATTTCACTATTTACCTTAACGTAATCCTCATTACAGTTTAGATTGAGTTCATTAAACGTTACAAGTTTTCCGTCCGAAAAGAAGTATCCATCTAAATTTGATTTGTAGTGATTGTTCGTACTTATCACCACATAACACTCGTTAGAATATTCCTTGAAAGTTAATTCATATATAGGTGGATCGTAGAACTCGCCTTCTTTCCTCTTTTCTACAACGAAATTGGAATACTCAACAATGGACTTGACCAATCTTTTTTTCAATTCGGGATGAACAAAAACAGTTTCTTCATTTTTACAACCATTAACAGATAATAAAATCCAGATAAGTATACTCAGTTTAAAAATTCTTGGAAACATCCTATTCTTTAGATTTATTGATTCTATCACTCAAGGTTTGCATTTGATCCTTATCTCGAACAGTCATGATTTTTATTCTTGCTTGCTCAGTAGTATACTGATAAATAGTTTTCCATTCCGGGAAATAGACATAAAAATTGGAATTTTTACTTCTTCCGTTTCTGACGTTAACATAGTCCCCCGCAGTGCCCGGAACTAAATTACCGTTCTTTAATTTAATAACTCCGTCTCCCCAGTCTTCATCATCAAAATTTATACCAGGATGGCTATGAACGTTTGAAAGTTCCTCGGCGAATTTATCGAAACCTTCAAAGATGGATTGTGGAGTTGGTGATAATTCTGGATCATGGTAAGTACCTATAAAAAATCCCTCCGTTCCGCTTGATTTATTTCTGAAATGATTTATTCCCCATTCCACTCCAGTATTGTCAGCCAAGAAAGTAAATAACCTATAGGCATCCCGCTGATTATCCGTAAAACCAGATCTGAACTTTTTAGAATCCTTCTGATGAGAGATGGATAGACTTACCAGCAAAGATTTATCATCAATATCACCAGAAGAATCTGATTTATCAATCTTTTTATCACCATTTGTATCATTGATAGAGATTTCATTATTGTCACCTCTGGTAATTGAATATATTTTGTCAGGTCCATCGGACTTCTTCAGTAAAATTATGTTTCCATTGTTATCAACACCATAATCAGATAGACCCATCGGATCTACTCTTGTTAAAGGGCTATTTTGTACATAATTATACGGAGTAAGGTATTCTCTAACCTCTCCTAACGGATCAATCGTAACAAACCTACCGATAGCTGCATCATAATGCCTAAAAGTCGTCTCCATCATACTATAATCAAGAGACTCCTCTATTTCAATGCCGTTGTACTCGAACTTATGATCCCTTCCTGCGGCCTGCACATAATTATAGCCTTTATGTTTAAGCCCAAAAGGATAGTAGTTGTTCTCCTCCTGTATTTCAAGAGAGGGGGTACTGGTGGCGCTTACATCTTTATAAGATATCCTTATGTTCCCTAAATGGTCTTTGTATTGATATATATAATCATACACACTGCCATTTGGTTCTATATATCCTTCAGGATGGTTGAAGAACTGCAAACTGCCGCCTTCATAAACATAATTCCCGGCATAATCTGTAGTAGTCCCTGTACTCACTATTTTTTGAAGTTTTACTCCTGTAGCATCATAAATATAGGTAATCTTTTTCTGATCATCATTATCAAATTTTACCTCAGTAGGCAGATTTAAATGATTATAAGTAATTCCATTCAAAGAAGTGGTACCAATACCTTTATTTAGATCCCGAGTCATGTTTCCATTGTCGTCATACCAATAATCCTGGGTATCTCCGGAACCGTCTTTAAAGCCGTAGGCATCTTCTCCATCATCCCTTACCTTATACAGCTTGTTACTTACTTCACTGTTATGGTAAGCATAATCCAGCACATCCATATTACCAAAATCCGTATCATCACCATCGTTCAATACAGGGTTAAG
>JBFOMC010000234.1:0-6228 GCA_040830565.1 Flavobacteriaceae bacterium | reverse complement strand
TGCGATCAAATAACCGCAAAACTGCCTATTTTTTGGCGTAATAGTCCTGTTAATCCTAAGGTTTTATATTTTCCTTTAAGGGCTCTGGAGTTTGTTTAAAATATGATTGCTTTCGTAAGACATGTGGGTAGTTTTATACAGCCATAAAGATACAAAAAAAAGCGCCCTGACTTCTAGATCAGGGCGCCTGTATACTAGTTAGATGCTATGGCATCTGGTGGATATTTTTGTAGAATTTGCGAAACAAACTCTCTAATTCTTTCTTCTTTCTTTTCAATATTCTGACTCTTGCTAAGCGTGCCAACTCCTCTGCCTTGCCAAACCAGTTCTTTATTCTTAGCATCTATCAGATCTATATATAGAGCGCCTTCAGTTCGGGTACTAACATTTGGACCGAAAGCTCCCGGGCCTCCCCAAAGCCATGGGTTCCAGTAGCCTCCCCAGCCCCAGCCCCAACCCCAACCCCAGCCCCAGCCGAAGTTGTTGTTGTAGACGTCAACCCGTTCTTTTTCTTTGGTAAAAATGCTTATCAAAATGTCTGGTTGCTTAGATTTCACAAAACCGCGAGAATTCATTTCGGTATCAATGGCTGTGAGAATCCTTTTTGTGTCTAGGTCGGAGATCTGCGCTTTATCTATACCTGTTTTGTAAAAGGCATAACTCTTGTAAGAATTAAAGTCGGCCTCCTTGTCGTAATCCGATAGAACCTTAACAGAAGAACAGGAACTTAAGATCATAAGCCCGAGCAATGGCAGTGCCAGCAATTTCAATTTTTTCATAACAATCTTATTTTGGGTTAACAACAGTTTGCATTTATCCTAAATAAGCACAAATATCATGCCGAATCTACGGGTTCCTAATAAGAATCTGTTTTCTTGTTATAACCGTAAGGACAGTGCCTACAACCACTTTCACAACAGTATCCTCGCTTAAGATGATACTGCCGGGTAAAAACCTTATAACCTTCCTCCGAGAGATAAAAATCTCCCTCTTCCAAGGGTATGTGCTCTTTCATTAAAGTTATCTCTTTTTTCGCACTTTTAAGGGCATAAAATTAATAGATTCCTGTTAATAAACAGATTAAGACCTTCATAATGCCCTAAAATGGGATGAAAATTCAAAGTAGGGCTTTCATCCTATTTGTTGGTAATAACACCTATTTTACGACTTAAGTGTAAAGATTAACAATTATCTTTGATATTGGTCGTTAAACCAATGCTGATGATTTTGGTAATAAGACATTTTTTTCATAAGAATTATGTAGGACTTTCCTTATGGCCCTTTATTATTCTAAAAGACATTCGCCTAAAGGAAGACGTTGTGCTCATCAACCATGAGAGAATCCATTTGAAACAACAACTAGAACTACTTATTCTTCCTTTCTATGTTTTTTACGTTTTAGAGTGGTTGGTTCGTACTATTATCTACTTTGACAGTTATAAAGCTTATCAAAACATTAGTTTTGAACGTGAGGCCTATCACAACGAAAAGGATATGACTTACCTAAAGCGACGCAGACTGTTTAGTTTTCTTAAGTATCTTTAAGGCTTAAGTGATACACCTTGAAGGTTCCTAACCAAAGAATTCATCTCCCTGTATTGGACAAGTTGAAACTCTCTCTTTTTTTGAAGCGCGAGGATCAGGTACATCCGACAATTTCGGGTAATAAATATCGAAAACTTAAATACAATTTGATCAGGGCAAAGGAACAAGCTCATAATACCCTACTTACCTTTGGTGGAGCCTACTCTAATCACATCCATGCCACGGCCCATGCTGGGAAAGAATACGGGTTTAAGACCATCGGAGTTATCCGGGGAGAAGAACTTACTCAAAACTGGAAACAAAATCCAACCTTGGTTGAGGCTCATGATGCAGGGATGGAATTTCGATTTGTATCACGAAGCAAGTATCGGGAAAAAAACACCGGGCATTTTTTGCAAGAACTTCAAGAGGTCTATAACAGGTTCTACTTGATACCGGAGGGAGGTACCAACGACTTGGCGGTGCGCGGCTGCGAAGAAATCCTAACGAAGGGAGACCAGACCTTCAATTTTATCTGTTCAAGCGTGGGAAGCGGGGGTACGCTTTCTGGGCTCATCAATGCCTCCGCAGCGCATCAAACGGTTTTAGGATTTCCAGCACTTAAGGGCGATTTTTTGCAGAAAGATATTCGTAAATTTGTCCGCAACAAGAATTGGGCATTGTTGTTGGAGTATCACTTTGGGGGCTATGCGAATATGAACGAGGAGTTGATCAATTTTATCAATGATTTTAGGAAGAAGACACAAATACAGCTAGATCCCGTTTATTCGGCAAAGATGATGTATGGTATTCTTGATCTGGCCGAAAAGGGATACTTCCCTGAGCACAGCAAAATATTGGCTATTCATACTGGAGGCCTACAGGGAATTAAAGGAATGAATATGAAATTGAAAACGCGGCATTTGCCATTAATTACGATATGAAGCGAATAATCATAATCTTGGTTCTAGGTGTATTGGTAGCGAGCTGTGGTGCGAGAAAAAGAGCTTCTCAATCAAAAAAGGAAGCTCCTGTTTCTACTGTAACCAAGAATGAAGACCAGGATATGGACCTTTATCCAATGCCTGAGGATACAGGTAGATTTATAAAATTTCCTATTGCTTCCATTGATGATTATATAGCTACCTTTTCAGAGATTGCTCAGTTTGAGATGAAAGCTTATGGCATTCCTGCTAGTATTACCCTGGCACAAGGAATTTTAGAAAGCGGTTTCGGGCAAGGCGAACTAACACGAAAGACCAATAACCACTTTGGCATAAAATGCCATAAAGGATGGCAAGGCCAGTATGAAAAGCACGATGACGATGAAAGAGGAGAGTGCTTTAGAAAGTATAACCACCCCATGTATTCCTTTAGAGACCACAGCATCTTTTTATCTTCGCGCTCAAGATATGCATCACTTTTTAGGTTAAGAAGGGATGATTATAAGGGCTGGGCAAAAGGTTTGAGGGCGGCTGGTTATGCAACAGACAGAAGGTATCCTCAAAAGCTCATTTCTTTTATCGAGCGTTATGAACTTTATAAATTTGACAGACAGGTTCTTGAGGAAGGATATCCAGTGCAAAAGGAGCCTGCTGTTTATGACCATAAGATCCATATCGTGGCAAAAGGAGATACCCTGTACTCGCTTTCAAGAAAATATTTTGTTTCCGTTGAAGAACTAATGGAACTCAATAGCATGAAAGATAGTACACTTTCCATAGGACAAAAACTCAAAATCAAAACTGAAAAAGTAAGGAAGTAATATGCTTTATCAACGTAGCAGTGCTCTTTTCTCCGAAGCAAAGCAGTACATTCCCGGAGGGGTTAACTCGCCCGTAAGGGCATTTAAGGCGGTAGGAGGTGATCCAATATTTGTTAAAGAAGCCAAAGGGGCCTACTTCTTTGATGAGGACGGAAACAAGTTTATAGACTATATAGCTTCCTGGGGACCACTAATTTTAGGTCATGCCCACGATGCTGTAATCTCTGCGGTGGTAGAAAAAGCGAAAAAAGGGACTTCTTTTGGTATGCCCACTGCAATAGAAACCGAATTAGCTAAACTAGCGGTTTCCATGGTTCCTAATATTGACAAAATTCGATTTGTGAATAGTGGTACCGAAGCTTGCATGAGTGCTGTACGCTTAGCCCGGGGATTTACTCAGAAAGACAAAATCATCAAATTTGCAGGTTGTTATCACGGACATGCAGATGCTTTCTTAATTCAGGCCGGTAGCGGAGCAGTCACTTTCGGAAGCCCTAACAGTCCGGGAGTAACTCAGGGAACAGCCAAGGACACCTTACTGGCACAATACAATAATCTGGAAAATGTTACTTCCCTTGTAGCTGCAAATAAGGGTGAAATAGCAGCAGTGATCATTGAACCGGTAGCGGGTAATATGGGATGCATTATACCTAATGAGGCCTTCATTCACGGACTGCGAGAACTCTGTTCAAGAGAAGGCATATTGTTGATCTTCGATGAAGTGATGACCGGATTCCGACTTGGAAAAGGTGGTGCTCAGGAGGCGTTGGGAGTCAATGCGGATATAGTAACTTTTGGCAAAGTCATAGGTGGAGGCCTACCCGTTGGCGCCTTTGCGGCGAGAACCGAAATTATGAGGCATCTGGCGCCGGAAGGGCCGGTGTATCAAGCCGGTACATTGAGCGGAAACCCTCTGGCCATGAGCGCCGGCCTTGCAATGCTGACAGCGTTAGACAAACATCCGGAGATCTTCGAGAGTCTTGATGAGAAAACCGAACATCTTAGAGAAGGTTTTGACAGGGTGCTTAAAAATTCGGGAATCCCATATCAGATCAACAAATTTGGAAGTATGATCTCGCTTCACTTCTGCGAGTCACCCGTAGTAGACTTTGAATCATCGGCCAAAGGAAATAATGAAACCTTTAAAAAGTACTTTCATGGCATGCTACAAGAAGGTATTTATCTGCCGCCGAGTGCTTTTGAGAGCTACTTCCTTAATGATGCACTCTCCTACGCAGATTTGGATGCCACTATTGCCGCATTGGAAAGGGTAGTTCCTCTGCTGAAGTAAGCCTTGGATTTCTTTCGACTTTTGAACGTAGTGAAGCAATCTGGTTGAGATAAGCAAGTGTTGCTTTGGAAGATTGCTCCACCACTTTCATTAACGGTCAATGTTGACCTATTCTCTTTTGTGTCTATGGGATCTTTTACTTTTTTTATGAGTTTTTCTCTGATGCCCTTTTCTAGCCTGCATCTTTTCCCACTTCTGATATTGTTCTTCAGTCAAGATCTCCTTCATCTTTGCTTTATGGGCAATAGCTCTGTCTAAGCGCTCTACCTGCTTATTAAAGCGCTCTTCTGAACTTGGCTTCTCCTTACCTTCTTCTCTAGATGCTTTTCTAGCATCAATTCTTTCTTTTAGGGCAATGGCATTTTCTTCACTAAGTTCCTGAATAACTTCCTGCTGATCTTCACTCAGGTCCAGGGCTAAGGTTAACTTTTTGGTTTGCAAAATGGCCATCTGCTCAGGACTAAGATCACTCATTCCTCTATGCTCCCCTCTTTGGGCAAATCCGACCAACCCGACCATCAGGGCCATGGTAACAATTACATTCTTCATCTGTTTATAATTTTAATGATTTTGAAGGTAAGACCGTATTTAAGCCTAGAGGTTTAAACAGGGCTTTGAGTTTAGGATGCATTTAACAAATATGGAGGAAAGCAAAACAGCCGCGATCTGAAAATTTTTCAGATCGCGGCCGTTGACAGTATATTAAAAGGAAATCTTATTTAACTTCTTCCAATTCTATAAGCTTATCAGAGGATATGTCATTCAAGTCCGCCTCTGCAAGCTCTACATTATTATTTAAGGGCTCTATTTGTATATTGTTATCCATACTGTAGTACATGGTTATCGCTACTAAGAAACACGTAAAATACAGGAGACTTTTGACTTTATATGACATGATTTCGGGTTTTGGATTCTTATACTAAGATAGCACGGTGTCATGCTCAATGCACAATCAATGTTGTGAAAACAATGATTTAAGCAGTAAAAAATAAAATACATGTGGTTTTACCCCATTTTTTACTTATTCCCGAGCATTCCTCTTATTCCATAAAACCCTTAAGTCTGCATTTAAACGAGGATTTCCAGACTACTTTGGATCTAAAATAAGGTCTATACGCTCCAAAACATCTTGCAAATGATATCTGCTCATAGGGTCACTGGTGCGACCTATGGCGCTTCTTACTACTCCTTTCAAAGTATTTAACTCCGCCCGGGCAATAGACCTAATATCAGACTGACTTGTATTTACTACGGTAGATTTCTGATATCCGTTAAAGGTTGGTCTTTTGTTTTGATTCCCTGCGGTCATCAGATATTCAAGGCGGTCTATGTGCGCTTTTTGTAAATTTCTTCGATATGTATCTATACTTCTTCCGCTATTTAGTTCGGACCAAATACCTCTTCGGAGATCTCTGGTCATAGCCCTTAAAGTGTAGGCCTCGTTTCCGTTTAAGGTTTCGTTTTCAATAATCCTTCCCATTTTGCCTAAACTTAGGATCGTATTTAACCAGCGCACCTGCAAGGCTCTTACGCGCTCTACAGATCCCGAATATTCAATTTTTGAGAAAAGTTCCTTGTCTATCAGCCATTGAGGAGTCTTAAACAACTGCTCCTGAATGAAGTTCATGCAATTCCTCTGATGGTCTTT
>JBFOMC010000233.1:0-14380 GCA_040830565.1 Flavobacteriaceae bacterium | reverse complement strand
TCAGTGCCTTACCGCTTATTGGTATTATCCTTGTTTTTTGGTTGATTCAGAAACAATCAAGAAAAGAAATCGGATTGGTACCAGGAAAGATTGGGCATTATGGTTTAGCGCTCATGTATCCTGTTTTAGTGCTGGGAACTACGGCTTTGATTGCATACCTATACGGAGACTTTGCTGTCAGGGAGATCGATCTAAAAAAAGACATGCTCAATTTGGTCCTCGAAATTATTTTGGGTCCGGTTGTATTAATTCTGACTGAGGAAGGATTTTTTCGCGGCTGGCTTTGGGGATCATTTAGAAAAACCGGAATGACGCCTAAAAGAACTCTGTTTGTCACAAGCGTTCTTTTTGTTATATGGCACATTTCGGCAGTTACTTCCGGTACGGAATATGGTCTACCTTTAACTCAGGTGCCTGTCTATTTGGTAAACGGAACCTTATTGGGCCTAATTTGGGGAACCTTAAGATGGGCTTCTGGCTCTATAATCGTTGCTGCTTTGTCCCACGCTGTTTGGAATGCACTGGCATATCTTCTATTTGGCTATGGCGAAAAAATTGGCCTGCTGGGTGTTACTGATACTTTTCTTCTAGGTCCCGAAGTGGGTTACCTGGGGATAATCTTGAACGGATTATTTTTTCTTTGGCTTTGGAAAAAAACGCAGAGAATGAGACTGCTTGCGGCTTAGATCTCTTTGAAACAGAAGGATTCCAAAAAAGTAAACCACTGCTAACAAGGAGCACAATCTGTTGCCGGAGTTCGTGATACTCCAAAAGTCCTTCCGGATTTTCCTAAGGTTCGGCTTCCGTGTAGTAAACTAGCGTCCTAATTCTTAATTATTCATTCTTAATTCTTAATTGATTTTTATAATCAGTAATTTGTAATGAACAAAGGTCCTTGACCTGGCCGCGATCATACGAGTTCACCGGTGAAGTGGTCGGGCGGGCCATAAAGAAGATCAAATCTGCCAATAATGCCAACAAAGCCTATAATTTACTTCTTACTAGCTCTTTTGTATTCAAATTGTGCGCTAAGTCAAATAAAACTGGTTAAAGAATTCTGTCTTACTCAGAACAAGTTCAACAACAGATACGCCTCATATTCCCCGGACGGAAACAAGATTATCTTCGAATCTGACCGCGACGGTAATTGGGAAATATATCTTATGGATGCTGATGGGACAAATCAAAAACGACTTACCGCAAATGAGGATGCTGACCGGCGGCCTAGTTGGCATCCAAACGGTAAAATGATATTATTTGAATCTGACAAGAGTGGTAGACCAGAATTGTACACCTTCAATTTAGAAGACAAGAGCATTGATAAAATTCCGAGTCTTGATCTTGAAGGGGAGCCAATGTTTGCAAGTTTCTCACCAGATGAAAATTTTATTGCAATAGGTTTAAAGGAAACAGATGATAGGAGCAACATTTTTTTGTTGAACGAACAAGGAAAAATTATCAAGCAACTTACAAATAGCGATAAAAGGAGTACCTATCCTAAATGGTCAAAAAATGGCAAAGAAATTGTTTATTTCTCCAGGAAAGAAACGAACAATCAAGATGATGAAATATACAAATTGAATGTAGAAAATGGACAAGAAGTGAGATTAACCAACTGGCCTAAACACAATTTTTGTCCATCCTGGTCAAATGACGGAAAGAAAATAGCATATGTCACTTCAATGGAGGGAACTAGACCGGAAATCTATATCATGGATGCAGATGGAGAGAATAAAACAAGAATTACAAAAAATGAAGATGGGGATACCCTCCCAAATTGGTCACCAAAAAAAAATGCATTATTAATTACCGGGTTTAGAAATGGCAGTTACCAAATATGTAAGTTAGTATTGAGCGAATAATAAACCTATTTCCGAGTTAGCTATTTGAGCTATTTTAATGGCTCGGTTAGCAAACTGTAACTATAAATGGATAATCGCCTCTTTAATTGAGAACAATAACGAGTTTACTATGCGATTGATAATTTTATACATTATCCTGCTATTCCAAGCCTGTTTTATAAATGCTCAGACATCACTTAAGGAAATTGACCTGGACAAAGGGAAATTCCATGTAGGATTCCGGCACTACATAATTTCTGACAGCACAAGAGTCTACCGCATTCATAATGAATATAATAATCAATGGATAAACAGGCCGATACCTATCAGTGTATGGTATCCGGCTGAACTAGAAGATAAGAACTCTAAACCTCTAAAAATATTAGATTATTTAGAGGTTTTAAAAGGAGAGGAAGAATGGAAAAACCTACCAAATGAGTTTTTGTTAGATTGGTTTCCTCATTTGTGGAACACGCCTCAAAATAAGGCACATCTTTCCGAAGAGGCAACCGCTTTTTCCAATGCTACCTTTTTGGAAGGAAAATTCCCCGTAGTCGTTTATGCGCCTAGTTACCAGGCATCATCAATTGAAAATTTCGCTTTGTTCGAATATTTGGTGAGCAATGGTTTTGTTATCATATCGAGTCCCTCACGAGGCACAGATACAAGGTGGTTAGAGGGAGGAACTACAAAGGATATGGAAACACAATCCAGAGATGTAGAATTTCTTTTAAAGGAAATACATCGATATAAAAATGTAGACCTCGATAAAATAGCACTTATGGGCTTTAGCTTTGGCGGACTATCCAATGCGATAACCGTTATGAAAAACAAAAGCATTAAAGCCCTAGTAAGTTTGGATGGTACCGAAAGATACAATTACTCAGTTCTGGCAAAATCACCCTATTTTGATTTGGATAAGTTCGACATTCCTTATATACATTTTGCTCAAAAAGACATTCCGGAGGAAGTATTGGTGAGCGATAAAATTCCTGTTGAGTTGAATTACAAATTCCAGTTGTACGATTCTATTCAATTTAGCAACGCCCATAGCTATAAATTTCATCATCTCACTCATTCCTATTTTAGTTCTTATGGAGTTTTGTTTGCCAACAGGGATAAAAGGCAAGATAAAAGTGATACTGAAATAATGGCCTCCTATAAAATACTAACCAACTATACTTTGCAGTTTTTAAATGCTACGCTAAAAAATGAACCGGAGGCAATGAAGTTTATTGAAAAAAGCCCGCAGATAAATGGCTTTTCCAAAGATCTGATTTCAAAAAAAATGAAGAAATCGCTTGCAAAGTCATTTGATTATCGGGATTTTAACGATTTGGCTTTACAGCAAGAATATCGAGATTTAGTTCCATTGTATAAAAAAATATTGGTCGAACACCCCAATCTCAAGTTGGAGGAAGGGATGTTAAATATGTTAGGCTTATGGCTGTCTTTTAATCCTGAAACCACCGAACAAGGTGTAAACGTGTTTTTATTGGCCCTGCATATCTATCCAAATTCGGCAAATTTATACGACAGTTTAGCCGAGGCTCATCTCTACAACAAGGACTATGAAAGCGCCAGAACTAATTTTAGGAAGTCATTGGAGTTAAATCCTCAAAATCAAAACGCCATAAACAGATTAGAACAGTTAAAGGAATAAGGCAACAGCAGGTGTTAGGTGTAAATAGGTAAAGCCGGAATATCCAAACCATAGCCCGATACCAAAATACCCTTCTTCAAAAAAATCTCTGCACACTCCCTCCACTTTTCACTACCTTTAAAGGGATAAATAAGACCAGGGCTTTTTGTCCTGAAATAAATTCCAAATGCATAGCATTCCAAGTCTGGCGGTAATTTTAGCAATACTTCTTAGCCTACTGATTTTGGTAACCTATCTTATTTTAAAACATAATGGAGTAACTGCAAGTTTGGTGAATGGAGCAATTTTTGCTAATCCCATGAAACTCTTTCAACTTGCAAAAGAGACAGATAACAAAGGGAAAAAGATCAGCTATTTAGGGCTGGTTTTTTTGACACCCGTACTGTTTGTCACATTTGCTTACGCAGCCATTACTCAACTGTCAAAATCAACCTCTAAAATCAAGTGCGAATACCGGGAATATTTCGAAAATAGAGCATGGCATGGAAAAATTGTAGACAAATATTTGGATCAAGAAAACTACGATTTTAGAACCATAAGCGTACAAAATGAGGATAGAACATATAAGATACAGGGCCAGATACTATCGGAATTCGATAATTACGAATTGATGCAAATCGGGGATTCCATATCAAAAAATAGAGGCGAGTTTATTGTTCATTTATATAAATCCAATGAAGAGATTGAACTAAAATTGGGATTTGACTGTAAATAGCAAAAACTATGATCAGAATACCAATTTCCTTGTGCATAAGTAAACGAAATCCACATGAATAGAATATTGATACTTTTCTTCCTGGCGATCCTTGGATGTATGTCCTGTAAAAATTCTGAAAAAGATGTAGACCACCTCCAAATTGCAAAACAGTATTATAAAATTCTTGATACTTCTGATGATGCGTCAATAGCAGGACTATTAATCGATAGTTTGCTGACCATAGAAAGTGAATACGATTATGAGCAGACCTTTTCTCTAAATGAATACATAGACTGGATAAAATGGGATGCTTCTTTTGATCCTTCCTATAGAATACTGCATATAGAGCAAGAAAATGGAATGGTCAAAGCAAAGATCTCAAAAATAGACAGAAGAATATTGTTTCTTCATGAAGAGCCCATTGTCACCAATCAAATAATCCGTTTTGATAAGGATAAAATAATAAGTATTGAAACCACTAAATACGAAGTATTTAATGATTCTGTATTCAGCCAAAACAGGAGCAAACTCTTAAACTGGATTGACGAAAATCATCCTGATTTGAACGGTTTTATATATGACCAGACTGAAGCGGGAGCCGTAAAATACTTAAGGGCATTAAAATTATATAGAAACCACATAGAACTTCAAGGACAGTAAAAGTTGAAAGCCAACTTTAGTGATCAATTATAACATGAATATTGAGTTTAAAAACCTGGGGGAAATAGAGAAATCGAGTATCATTGAATTAATGAATGACAATTTGGTGCGTAGACAAATGCCCCTATTAAAGGGGAATTTCAGTGAGCGTGATTATGAGAAGTTTGTGGCTTCAAAAGAAAAAATGTGGGAAGAACACGGATATGGTCCGTGGGCCTTTGTCGTAAATGATCATTTTGCCGGTTGGGGTGGAATACAGCCAGATAATGGCGAAGCGGATCTTGCCCTGGTATTACATCCAGACTACTGGGGCTTAGGTAAGATTCTGTATAAAAAGATTATCCATAAAGCATTTAATGAGTTGGGACTACATTCTGTACAAGTCCTTTTTCCTCCTTCGAGAACTCGTGTTAAGGGCCTGTTACGGCTGGGTTTCAAAAAAGATAAGGAGATACAGGTCGGCAACGAGAAGTTTATCCGCTATACACTAAATAAAAATTGAAAGTTTAATTTTGAAATACAGCATTACAATTTAAAGATGCAATTAAATTTCAAGGGAGCAAATCAATACTTGCCTTTTATTCTGCTGGTAGGCCTGGGGATAGGGACAACTAACTATTTCATACACGGAGATTATAATTGGCTTCAATGGGTTATTCAGGCTTCAGTCACCAGCTTAATTATTGGGTACACTCTATTGTGGCTTGCCAGTAATAAAATTATCCTTAAGCATTATACACGCCAAAAATGGAAATTGTACAGTTTGTTATTCCTGCTTTTCTTTTTAGTTGGCATTATAGCAACAGAAATAGAGGCTTTAATAAAAACACTGATTTTTCAAGGGGCTGGTTATGTCCCTTTTTCTTCCATTGATAATTATATTCCGAACAGCGTCATTGCCATATTTTTGGGATTTAGTTTTTTTCTGAACGAACGGTTGTTTTCTAAAAAGAATAATATAGCCGTAAACAGTAAGGGTGAACTGGCGGACCTAAATAATACTGCCAAAGAGGCAATTATCACCAAGATTCCTGTGAAACAGGGAGAAAATATCCAATTAATTGGGGTGCAGGATATAGTCTATTTTGAGGCTTACGATAATTATGCCCACCTTTTTCTCTCTAGTGGAAAAAAAATGCTTTGTGACTACTCCCTGATTTTTCTTGAAAACCGCTTGGATAAAGACTTTTTACGAATACATCGGAAATATATAGTCAATACAAGACACATTCAGCAGATTGTACCACACCTCAATGGCCGATATGTAATTCGGTTTAATCAACCTAAGTTAGACACCATTACCAGTAGTAAGGGATATCTAAAAGCGATACGGAAATTGATCAAAATAGAGTAGAAGACATCCCATTCGGAATGCCTTCATGAAAATTATTTGTGAATCGGCCTACTGTTTTTGCTGTAAAACCTCATCCACCGCTGTAACCGTTTCAACCTCCAGTATTTCAACCCATTTATCCTGCTGCAACGTATAAATTCCAGACCCAACACCTTCGTACGAAGGACCCTGGCCCATGGGATATAATTTCCACCTAAAATTTACCATGACTACCTCTTTGGACAGTATGTGTAATTTTAGCTCTGGAATATCCATTTTTTTCTTAGGGAACTGCTGAAGGATCGCTTTAAAACGTTCTCTCAAGGCGGCTTTTCCTTCATACAGCCCGTCAGTTCCGTACATTTTTACATCTGCCGAAAAGTTAGCTAAAAAGAGTTCAAGATCTCCATCATTAAAGGCTTCAATTGACGACAAATAAAGCGTTCTCACCGGATGGTTTTCAGTATTACCCTTCAAGCTTTTTTGCTCATTGTTCGATTGGGCTTTGGTTTGCCAAATTGAAAAAAGTAAACTGATCGAAATAAAAAAGATTTTTGTACGCATAACATTAATTATTTAATAGTTTAATAAATACCACCAAGCTGAAAGACTGATCCTTTTAAAAAGTCGGGATTAAAGCTTCTTAATGGCCAATCGTACAACTTACAAATAGAAGACCTGTAGCTTTCGGTCTCAAATTCAGCTGCAAATTGAGGAAGGCAAGAAGACTATGGAAGGAGAAAATGGCGATCTGCCCAAATAACTTGTGAATGATAGTTTATGAGGGGTGAGTAATTCCTTAGTTTTTACAAATAAACAGATAGCCCTCTCATGCCATTCTATTTTTCTATCTTTAATTCTGATGAACGACAAGGATTACTATTCCAATCTGTACGCAATTGCCAGTCAACTAAACAAGGAATTTTCCCTACGCGCCACCCTTCGTAAATCTTTGGAGAAGACCCTGGAAATCCTTGAAGTGGATACGGGTTGGATTTGGCTGACCGAGGCCGATAATACATCGGTTTACCTGGCTGCCTCTCAAAATCTTCCGCCTGCATTGAGCAACCATCCTGAGCGGCTATCCGGCTGGTGCTACTGTATAAAGCAGTATCTATCAGACGAAATGGATGAGGCAATGAATATTAGTGAGATCACTTGCTCCCGCCTGCAGGATATTGGCTCTGGTACCAAAGGGCTGAAGTTCCATGCTACCATTCCTATAACGGTAAGCAATCAGAAGGTAGGGCTGATAAACCTCTTGAGCAAAGAGACCCAAGAGCTCAACGAACAGCAGCTGACTATCCTGAATACCATAGGGGAACTAATAGGCACAGCTATTCAACGCGCGCGCTTGCAACAATCCTATGATAATAAAGGTCAACCCACTGTCCTCAGTGAGGTGCTAAATCGTATTTTCACTCCCAAACTAGAAGCCCTAATCTCTGGGCTTAAGAGCTCAAAAAGCGATAAGCAAAAAGCGGAGGAGGCCCTTAAAAAAGCTACAGCGCTTCAAAAAGAATTAACTGTCCTTCTCAGCGAGACCGCCGTCCATGAAGCAAACCTCTCAACTATAAAAGAGTTTAACTACCCCGAAACCCCTCTTTCTAAACGAGAATTAGAGGTGTTAACTCTCATAAAAAAGGGCCTTACCAATGAGCAGATAGGGAAGCAACTGTTTATTACTGAGCGAACCGTTAAATTTCATGTTACCGCAATCTTATCTAAGTTAGCCGCAGACAATAGAACGGAGGCTGTAGATATTGGATTAAAAAAAGGCTTTTTTTAGATGCACAACAAAACTTCTACCCTGTACTTTAGTACAGGTGCATTTCTGTACTTAGGTTCGTTTTATACCCGAATTTCACTTTCGATATTTGCTTAGAATTATAAATCAAAGCATATGAGATCGCAAAGCATTTATCTGGAACACGCCAATATTACCGTAAACAAGATAGAAGAAGCCGTAAAATTCTTTAAAACGGCATTTCCACATTTTAGAATACGAGGAGGAGGACATGGCCTCAGAGAATGGGTGCATCTTGGAGATGATGATACCTACATTGCAATTAATCAGGCTAAGGAAACCGATGTGATCCCCCGTAAAAATTATGATAGCATGGGCATAAATCACATTGGTTTTGTGGTACCCAATGTAGAAGAAATAGCAAATAACCTTCTAAAAAATGGCTATAAGCGAGATTTCCCTAAAGAAGAGGAGCAGTTCAGAATTCGGGACTATTTTGCTGATCTGGATGGAAATCAATATGAATTCGTTCAGTATCTAAGCGACATTCCGGAGGAAAGAAATAGCTATGGTAACTAAAGGGGAAGTCTTGGTCTAGCCCAAAGGCTGTTGAACCCTTGTATTGGGATAATTTCCTGCTTTAGACTTTAATGATCATGTCAAAATCAGCGGCTGTTTCAACAACGCTTTTTACAATTTCGGGCGCTATGGACTTAACTTGAGCATCTTCTTCGTTTTCAGGTACTCCCATTTTTTCAAAAAAATCTCGAAACCCTTTGGGGCTATGGATGTTTACCCATTTGCAGGTTTGGTCGCTTTTATTCCCAAAGGTGTGCAGTGTTTTTGGCGGGATGTCTATAGATTCTCCGGCTTTGACCACCTTGAATTCTCCGTTGATAAAAAACTCCATCTCACCCTCTATAATTAAAAAAGATTCTTTGTAAGAGTGATGTAAATGTGGAGGAGGTCCACCAACAAATGGAGGGGTTTCTGCTACCATTAAATCGTAATTGCCGCTGGTGTCATGCGGGGTTACCTTATGTCCTAAGACCCATTTTGTGTTCATAATATATGAGTTTTATGAGATATTTGTCTCACAAACATAGGATTTAACTTTGATAGATGCAAATTTTATGAGATATTTGTCTCATGAAAGAGAAATATATCACCACAGGAAGAACCAACCAAAAGCAGGAGACCAGGGCCAAAATCTTGGAGAGCGCCAAATATTTTCTAAATAAAGGGTTACAGTTCAATTTGGAAGATATTGCAAAAAAAACTGGAATATCGAGAGCTACCATATACAGATATTACTCTAATGTTGAAATTCTGACCAATGAGGCAGGGTTAGATATCAGCACTAAAAGTCCGGAATATTTACATCAAAACTTGGTTGGTGAAAACTTAGAAGACCAGGTTCTGGAAGTACAGCACTACTATAACACCCTAACCATAGAACATGAAAAGGTTTTTAGAAAGTATCTCAGTTCCGTTTTGGCTTCAAAATCATCTGAATTTAAAAGAGGGGCAAGGCGCAAAAAAACTTTGAATCTCTTAATGAAAAACTCAAATATCCCGGAAAAGGATAAGGAAGACCTGATAAATCTATTAACAATTCTCATGGGTATGGAACCCTTTATCGTATCCAAAGATGTGTGTGGATTAAACAATCAAGAGTCTTTAGAACTTTTAAAACGGGGTGCATTAATATTGCTTAAAGGGTTTGAAGTTGGTAAAGAAAAATAAATTACTACGGATTATACATTTTTTATTACGGTTTATACATTATTAATTGATTGGTAGTGATCATTCATTTAAAATAGAGCTATAAGTCTTTTCTCCCCTTGATTATATGGTATATCTGCTAATTCTCCCTCCAAAAGCAGAAGATATCAACCGGACTTATATAATTACAAATTAAACAGATGAAAAATCCTTTTCATTCCGACTTCCGCAAGTCGGTAACATTCTTCTTAATCACGACGCTGTTTTTGAGTTGTAAGTCCAGAGAAATATCCATTGATACATATGGTCCGGATCTAGTCAATAGCTGGAATACTATCATAATGGATCTTGCCATTGAGAAAGACGGACTCCTTACCCTAAATGGGGTTAGAACAGAGGCTTTGGCCCATACTGCTATGCACAATGCCTTAAATGCCATTGTTCCTGTCTATACTTCTTATGAATACGACGAGGCTACACGGCCTCAGGCTGATCCAATTGCGGCAGCTTCTCAGGCCGCTTATGAGGTTGCAATATTGAGTTTTCCCGAGAACCAAGTCGAGTTGAAAGCATTGCTTGATAGTTCACTCCTAAAACTCCCCAGCGGAGATTCAAAGGATTTGGGAATTCAGTTGGGAAAAGAAACTGCGGCTAAAGTTTTGGCAGAACGAAGTGAGGATAATTGGAACGGAGAAGCAGACTATACCTGGCATCCCATGGCCCCAGGAGTGTATGCAGAATTCAATGAACATTCGGGAACACCGGAAGGGTTTATCTTCGGAGCAGGCTGGGCAGCGGCAATCCCATTTCTGCTTCCGAGTCAGGATCATTTTAGATCCCCGCCACCCCCGGAAATAAAAAGTGAACCGTATACAGAGGCTTTTAACGAGGTGAAAATCTACGGGAGCACAGAAAGCAGTGAGAGGACAGAAGATCAGGCCCACCTGGCGATGTGGTGGAAAGATTTTGTAGAGAATTCGCATAATCGGCTTGCAAGGGAACTCATTGCCAAGGAAGGATTGAACATGTGGGAAGCTGCCAGAGCGATGGCCCTGTTAAATATGACGATCTACGATGCCTATGTTAATGTTTTTGATAACAAATTCCATTACAATCACTGGCGTCCTTACACCGCAATTCGATGGGCAGCAAATGATGAAAACCCAGATACCGAAGCCGATGAAGTATGGAATAATTTGCACAAACACACTTATGCATTCCCTTCATATCCATCAGCCCATGGCACTGCAAGCTCAGCAGCAATGCGTGTATTGTCGAATGTTTTAGGTACAGGAGATAAGTATACTTTTACCATGACCACAGAAGCAGTGGATAGTGCGGGTCCTTTTTCGGAAAAAGTGACTATGAATCCCCCCACGCGTTCTTTCAGTTCGTTTTCCCAGGCAGGTTTAGAGGCATCCATGTCTAGAGTTTATTTAGGAATTCATTTCAGATACGATTCTGAGGAAGGACACCGCCTTGGAAATGAAATAGGGGATTATGCAAATGAGAATTTCCTAGCTCCCCTTGTAACCAAAAAGGACTAACGTCATTTGTAAAAACCAATTGTGGCTTATAAAAGTTCAAACGCAAGTTCAAGCTCAAACTCAAAACTTTATGAAGTGGAGATTTTGTTTGTTTTCACTATTGAGGGCTATTAATGTCAAACTCTGTGATTTTCTGGGTTTTGGGATCTGGATTTTGTACTTTCCTGTAGGGCATATCACATGCCAGGCAAACAAACCTAGCACCCTAAATGGTATCATTGTTTATACGAAATCTGGTATTTACCATTTTACAACCCGGCCTGGTTGCGGGCCTGATACCTTTTTGGATTCTTGGTAATAGGTTCGAAGTTGCATTAAAGCAACCCTTTCAATCAAATCACTATCTCGGAGCCATGATCTTTTTGCTGGGTTTGATCATAATGTTATGGTGTATCACAAGTTTTGCTGTTAAAGGAAAAGGAACACTTTCTCCGGTAGACCCTACTAAAAAATTAGTGATAAGCGGACTCTATAAGTTTTCGCGTAATCCAATGTACGTAGGGGTAGTTCTTATACTGATTGGTGAAGCCATCTTTTTTCAATCCCGTGAATTATGGCTATATGTAATCGCCGTATTTGTTGCTTTTAACCTTTTTGCCATGCTGGTTGAAGAACCCCGGTTGAGAAGAGACTTCGGTGAGGAATATCGCAATTATTGTAAAAGGGTAAGACGATGGATTTGATATGCATTGCGGTCCGAATAGCGCTGATCAACATGGGCCTAAAGATGCAATAAATGCCTTAACTTTATTACTTTAGAGCTTCATCAAAGTTATACGTACTAAATGCCAAAACCATGAAAAACAAAATCTTACTCGTATTAAGCATATTATTTGGTTTAATGTTTGTCAATTCAGGATTAAATAAATTCCTGAACTTTATGCCTGTCCCTGAAGATATGCCAGAAAGCCTAACAAAATTGATAGGTGCATTGACCGATATCAGTTGGTTTTTACCTTTACTCGGAGTGGTAGAAATTTTGGCCGGATTACTCTTTATGATTCCCAAATTCCGAGCTCTGGGAGCCGTTATGATGTTTCCCATAATGGTAGGAATAATGCTAACCCATACCATTACAGATACCTCTGGTTTACCCGTGGCAGCGGCTCTTTTTGCCGTTAACCTTTGGGTACTTTATGAAAACAGAGAGAAGTATAGACCCATGATTCAGTGAAACCAGAATTAAGACTGTAGACAAGCTAAAACGGGGAAAACCATAGTTGAAGTTAGTCATAAGGTTTCTAAAGACGATGGCTGGCAGAAGCAAGTTTGTAACTAGAGGACTACTGTAAAAGATTAAAATATAAGATGATCAGGTCTAAATTTAAATTTACGCTATTGTTTTTGGCATTCCTCGCATGGAGTTGTGAAGAAAAAGCGTCAACCGAAAGACCGGTTAATGCCGAGGAGCAGATCAGACAAATCCACGCCGACTATGTCAACGGTTGGCTAGCCATGGATGAGGAAAAGGTGATGGGACTTTTGGAAGAAAATGCCAGGATTCAACCCAACCGGCTAAAACCGATTGAAGGAAAGGCTGAAATTAGAAAGTTTTGGTTTCCAAAGGATAGCTCCATCACTAAGATTAATGCTTACAAGACAGAAATTATCAGCCTAAATATTTTGGATACTCTGGCCGTATCAACGCATACTTCTTTGCTAGACTGGACCTATCAAAAAGACACCCTAAGCTTTGGAATGATACAAAATGGGATAAACACGACGGTTTATCGAATACAGGCTGATAAATCATGGAAAATTTGGCGATCTATGTGGACTGATATTTCCGCTGAGCAGAAGTGAAGCAAATTGAACTAAAATTATTAAACAGCTGATCCCAAAAGACAAGGTACATTTTTATTATTCATTTTATGGTATTGCTAGATTTTTGATAATTTGCAATTGATGAAATCAGGCCTTGCTGAGATTAAGGCCAAGACTATTGTACAAATATCTCGTAAATGAAAATCTCATCCTGGGGAGAATACTACGGAAATCAAAATTCAGAAAGCACCTATAATGGTGTGCTGTTATCACAATACACCTATACCGCTGATAGAACGGACTGGCATTACCATGAAAATCCGTATTTCATGTATGTGTTACGGGGTAATATGAAAGACTGCAATACCAGGGTTAAAACGCTCTGTCCTTCAGGGAGTTTAATGTTTAACAATTGGCAGGAGCCACATTATGGGTCTAAGCATTCAGATAAGGCCAGCGGTTTTCATTTGGAATTTGAGAAAAGTTGGCTCAAAAAGAACGGCATCTCCTTGGATTTATGGGAGGGTAGTCAACTTATTCAAAATCCGAAATTGCATTTGCTTTTTGCCGACATCTATCGCGAATTTATCCTTTCAGACCGTTTTAGTGCGGCTTCCCTAGAACTGTTAGTTCTTCAGGTTTGTGATACCCGAAGCAACCTGAAACAGATAAACGCAATAGATCATCCTATCTGGGTAGATGATCTAAAGGAGCTGCTGCATTATGATTCTGCTACTTTAAGTCTTAATTATTTATCTAGTGAACTCAATGTGCATCCGGTACACATCTCTAGAGCGGCACCAAAATACCTTTCCATGAGCCTTGGTGAATACATGAGACAACAGAAACTCAAAAAGGCCCTTCCTCTTTTAATGGACACCTCAAATTCCTTAACACAAATAGCGTATCGAGCCGGATTTTCAGATCAAAGTCATTTTATTAGGGTCTTTAAATCCCGTTTCACTATAAACCCCGGGCACTATCGAAAAATAATCAAGAAATACGCCTGATGTTAATCTGGTACAATTTCTAATCCCGGCAACTCACTACTTTTGAGGCTTAAATTCCTTGAACAATGCGTATTTACCTAATGGTTTTTGTATTTCTGACCCTTTCTACTCTTACAGGCTGTGCACAAAATGATAATAGAGATTATGAAGGAGAGTGGGTAGGCTTTCTGCCCAGTAAAAACAGTTTCAATTTTAAGGTGGGGATAGAGAAATTAGAGAACAACGTCTACCATCTTACTATTGCCAATGACCAAATGCTCATAGAAGAAAACTTGCCTTCTTCCAGTCTAGAGCAGGTACGGATTAATGTAAATCAGCAACTTTTTTTCGATCTAAAATACGATCAGGAGGGACAGGCACTTAGTGGATTCATTAAAAGTGGCAAGTTTCTGT
>JBFOMC010000232.1:0-15059 GCA_040830565.1 Flavobacteriaceae bacterium | reverse complement strand
GCTGCTTGGGCTATTTGCTTTTGGGATACTTACCAAATACAGTATAAAGGACAATTATGTATGGCTCGTTGCTCTGGTTTCTGTGTTGCTCATAGTGCTTCTGGCGAACCTTCCAACCGAGTATATAGGAGGATATGTTTTCGGTTACGAATTGCTTCCTTTAAACGGACTATTCACTTTTTTCGGACTTTGGTTAATACGAAAAAGGCAGCAAGCTGAAAGTTAAGTCTCACATTTTTATGCAAAATTTTATCCCGAAATGACAGCTCAAAAAATTTTAACTTTTGTGTTTGAAAATGTGATTTTTTAATACTGTCCGGTGGCCAATAAAACAAGATTGCAAGCAACTTCAACTTCTATATTGCTCTCTTTCAGGATTTCATAAAATTCAGGATTCTCAGTACCGGGATTAAAAATTACTCTTTTGGGTCTCAAATTGGCGATTTCCCAGTAATATTCAGGCTGGCGCTGTGCATTAATATACAAAGTTATGGTGTGTATGTTATGAAAATCCTTTAAATTAGTCTTTATTTGTACCCCAGAAACTTCCCCTGATTTTTGACCAAACGCAACAGTTTCGATGCCGTGGGCTACTAATTTTTGAATAACGAGATTACTATAACGATTTGGTTTTAATGATGCTCCAAAAACAAGTGTTTTTTTCATAGCGATTAAGCGATGTTAAAGTGTGTTAATAACTGTAACGGTTTACAAAAATATTCGTCTATTGGTAATAATCTAAAAATAAAAGTCATTGATAGTGCTATATTTTTATAGTTAATGGTTAGTGTTTAGTATAGCTTATCAATGAAAGAAACCCCGACGACTTCGTCGGGGTTTTGATTTTTTCATAACACTAAGTCCCAAAAATTTTGTGTCCGTAATTGGAAGCGTAGTTCTTGTATCAGGCCGCAAGATCCTCGTTGACAGCTTTATGCGATTCTGCACACTGTTAAAGTATGTTAAAAGACTGTATTTGCGGTAACATTAGTGGAGAATCATCGTCAAGTAGGTAACATCCATCAATCAATCAAAAACGAACAATAATGAGAAAAGTATTTTTACTTTTTGCGCTGCTCTTTTCTGGCGCTTTACTAGCCACCGATCCCGATCCTTCCGATTTAAAAATAGGTACTGTAAGTGGCAGGGTTATTGACAAAACCTTACAACAGCCTGTCGCCTATGCAGCCATCGTAATTAAAAATCCTCAGGATAACAGCACGGTGACCGGGGGTATTACCCAGGAAGACGGGAATTTCGAAATTAAGAAACTCCCGGAAGGGAACTTCACATTCGAAGTGCAGTTTATTGGATACAAGACCCATTCGCAGCCCATTACTATTTCCAAGGCCAACAGGAAATTAAATTTAGGAGTGATCACCTTAGAGGAAGAGGCGGAGGAACTTACCGGGGTAGATGTGGTTGCAGAGCGTACCACCATTGAGCAAAAAATAGACAGAAAAGTGATCAACGTAGGTAAAGACCTTACCACCGCCGGGGCAACGGCGTCTGATATCATGAATAATATTCCTTCTGTTAATGTGGACTCCCAAACCGGGGAGCTAACCCTTCGTGGGAATTCTAATGTACGCGTAATGGTAGACGGCAAACTGTCTAATGTCCCCGTGGCTCAACTCCTGAGACAAATACCTTCGAGCTCAATTAAATCCATAGAACTTATAACCAATCCGTCTGCTAAATACAATCCGGAGGGTATGAGTGGTATCATCAATATTGTCCTTCACAAAAATGCGAATATTGGATTTAACGGTAGTATTAATACCGGTCTTACAGTAGGTCTGGAGGCCAAGTTCAATAACTCATTGGATCTTAACTACCGCAATGGAAAGGTGAACCTCTATGGGAACATTGGCACCAATGTTGGAAAGTATGTGAATAACGGACACATTTTTAGGGTTGACGAAAACTCAAGACAGTTGTTCGATTTCCTCAACAACAATGAATCTCACCTGTTTAAGGTGGGGATCGACTTCTACCTCAACGATAAGAACACTATCTCATTCTTTACCAATCAGAACATCTTTGACGGTAAAGGTTTTGGGAGAACCAGGGTGCTATACAACGAAGACATGGCAAGGAATACCACCCAATTATTTAATAATATTAATGACAATCACAGTCAGCAATACAACTTTGATTACAAGCTGGAATTCAAAAAAGAAGGCCACAATATAGAATTGGAAATAGATCACAACAAGTTTACTGATGACGAAGTGGCAAACTTTGATTCAACCGGGGCAACCTTATTTCCAGATTATATGGATTTTGTTGATACCAGGAGAGATCAAACCATCGCAAACCTGGATTATGTAAATCCCCTGGATTCTATTTCCAAACTGGAAGTTGGTGTTGAGGGCCGGTTCTTCGAAACAGAGGTTGACTATTCGTCTACAGGTTTATCATTTACCCCTAGCGGAACCTTAGCGCCTACTCCAAGTACGGATTTTGTTTATGGCATGGACATCTATTCTGCCTATGTCACTTTTGGGCAGAACTATGAAAAGTGGTCTTACCAGGTTGGGGTAAGGGTAGAAGATGTAGAAGTTAAGGCAGATACTAATGCGGTTAGGGCTTTTACTGATGATTATACCCAAGTATATCCCTCAGGTTTCTTAACCTATTCCCCTTCTGAAAAAAATCAATTTCAACTCAGTGTGAGCAGGCGGGTAGACAGGCCGGGGCTTTCCCAAGTAAATCCTATTCGGGAATGGGCCACTCCCTTAATCTCATCTTTTGGAAATCCAAGCCTGGTGCCTCAGTTCACCAATTCTTATGAGGCCAACTATACCAGAAGATTGAAAAAGGGAAGTATAACTACCGGAGTGTTTTACCGTACCATCAGCGATGAAATAAATAGGGCTGTTTATGTAGATCGATTAGATTTGAACAAGATCATTTTAACTTTTGACAATTTTGACAATACTTCGGCATATGGCTTTGAATTTTCTACAAACTACAGACCGACAAAATGGTGGAGTATCAATGGGAGTTTTGACCTGTTTTCTCAGACACAAAGAGGAATTACTGAAAGTTTGGACACCTCTGATCCATCGGCATCGGTAGACGATATAGTTACAGAACGGGTTGAAGTTGAAAATACGGCATGGAATTTTAGAATGAACAACAGTTTTAAGGCCACCAAAAAGCTTACCTTCCAACTCTTTGGATTCTACCGGGGACAAAACCAGAATTTGCAGTTTGAGGTAGACCCTATGTATTTCGTAAACATCGGTGCACGTTACAACTTTGCCCAGGGCAAGGGAACCTTTAGCCTTAATTACAACGATTTATTCAACACCATGCGCTTCCAATTCGTAGGCGACAGGCCCTTCCTGCAAAGTGGGCGTTTTCTCTGGGAAAGTCAGAACCTGTATGCCGGGATCTCCTATAGATTTGGAAGCGGTAAAAACAGGGCTGCTCAGAGAAAAAGAAGAGATAATAACACCAAACAAGGTAGTGGAGGTATTTTATAGTTGGGTTGATGTGGTAAAACAGGAGCATTGGTTGGTTGACTGCTGTTGAGCTCATCAACAAGAAAAACCCCGATTATTCATCGGGGTTTTTTATTGGATATCAATTTCTTAGAAAATCTAAACTGTGTCTGATTAGGACTTGTTCCTCCCTTTAGTTAAAGGGAGGACAACCGCTACTTGGCGGACCGGAGGGTTCTGTTTTTTGATGAGGAATTGGAACTAAAACAAAACTCCCCTTTCTCACCCACCGGTTGCCGGGTGATTCATTCCCCTCTTAAACATAAGAGGGGAGCAAGTAAGAAGCACATCTGTATTAGGGTTTAGGTTAAGGGTATTTGTTTTTTGAATGAATTATTTAACCTATTCAAAAATGCCTGTCGGATGGCCGTCAAGGCTTTTGGTATTTTTTAGTTCCATATACTCCAGAAGCCCGTCTGCCCCTTTCTCCTCCGCCCAGGGCCCTAGCAAGTCGCGTTCTCCCTTAAAGTCCATTAATGGTACTCCAAAGCCACAGGAGGTCTGTACCATGTCTATTTCCATTTCAATGAGTTGCCTGCTGCCCTTATAGGTCGGAAAAAGGGAAATATGTTCATCCCAGAAAGCATCCCGCTTATGATACACCCTGGCTTTGCCGTATAGCCGCAAGATCATAGGAGGGCCCTCAAAGGCGCAAAACATTATCGTCATTCTATCCGATTGTAGCAGATGGGCCGCGGTTTCATTTCCGCTTCCGGTAAGATTTAACCAAAGGACTTTAGCGTCATCTATTACTTTGAAGGAATCCATTCCTTTAGGTGAAAGATTTATTTTCCCCTCATTCGGGGCCGTGGCCACGAAGAACATTCTTTGTTTTTCGATAAAACTGATCAGTCGCGTAGTTAGTTTAGGCAGACGTTTCCCCATTTTCAATACTCCTTTTACATATTACCAGCGGATAATAGCACTGCCCCAGGTAAATCCGCTACCAAAGGCCGCTAATACTACTAAATCCCCTTCTTTGATCTTTTCCTGCTCCCAGGCTTCAGTCAGCGCTATGGGTATAGAGGCGGCTGTAGTATTCCCGTACTGCATGATGTTGTTAAATACCTGGTCATCACTTAATCCAAATTTCTTTTGTATGAATTGCGAAATACGCAGATTGGCCTGATGCGGAACCAAAAGGTCTATATCTGCAGGCTGTAAATTGTTAGCTCCCAATCCCTCCATGATCACCTCACTAAAGCGAACTACGGCATTCTTAAAAACAAACTGCCCGTTCATATAAGGAAAGTAAGACTCGTCATTGGGGTCATTATCGGCGATAATGTCATTTACCCAACGTTTCCCCATACCAGGAGCAATCAATGACAGCTCTTCTGCGTGTTGCCCTTCGGAATGTAAATGGGTGGATAGTATTCCTTTGTCTTTAGTTTCTTCCCTGGTGAGCACTGCGGCGCCGGCTCCATCTCCAAAAATTACTGAGACCCCTCTTCCCCTGGTGGTCATATCCAATCCGTGCGAATGAAGTTCTGAGCCTATAACCAGTACATTTTTATACATTCCACTTTTGATGTACTGATCTGCAAGTGATACTCCATATACAAAACCGGAACACTGATTTCTAATATCAATGGCTCCGACGGTCTTAAGATCAAGATCTCTTTGTACCAAAACCCCAGGACCAGGAAAATAGTAATCCGGGCTTAGGGTAGCGAAAACAATGAAATCTATGTCATCTTTGTCAATACCAGCCCGTTCAATAGCAATCTTGGCAGCTTTCACACCCATAGTGGTAGTGGTATCCTCGCCTTTGACCACATGTCGTCGTTCCTTGATACCGGTTCTTTCCTGGATCCATTCATCACTGGTGTCCATAATTTTAGACAGATCGTCATTGGTGACCACATTGTCTGGAACGTAATAGCCTAATCCTATTATTTTGGAATTGTACATGGTATCTTTAGTTTAGTTTGAAAGCCCGGCAGAGGTGTTAACTGCACCGATTAAATATTTTAAAAGTAACTATAAATGGAAAGTTAGCCTAGATATTTGATAAAAGTTTAGCCGATGGCATTTATGAGTTGCGCCCATCTCAATCCTGGCCTATTCGTAATTTTTCAGATTTTTGTAATTGTCGATAATCACTTCGGCCTTAAGATCGTGAAGTAGATTATACAGCCCAAAGAAGGTTCTATTCATGTACAAAAAGTGCTTGGATCCTCTATTTCCGTTCATCTTTCTCAGATTTTCATCATTGGCAAGTCTATCGCTCAAACTGGATATTTTTAACCAGAATTCGGCATTGCCAAAATCAAACGACTCCTCGTGAAATGGTGCGGTAAGCACCATGAGCAATTCTTTGAAAACAGCTGAAAAAAAGAGTCTTTCTTCTTCCGAATCGGTGGCTTGAAGAATTTCCAATTCGTAAAGTTTTTCCGTAAAAACAGTCTGATTAGTAATGCTCTCCTTTCTAGCCAACTCGAAATAAGGCACATAAAATTCGTCTGGAATTTCTTTGATGCAGCCAAAATCTATCGCTATTAAATGACCGTCTCCACTTACAAGGAAATTACCCGGATGGGGATCAGCCTGTACCTTCCGTAATCTGTGCACCTGGAACATATAGAAGTCCCATAAGGTCTGTCCAAGCTTTTGCCCTATTTCGGGATTAAATGCTGACTTAGTGAATTCGCCCAGATGCTTCCCCTTCATCCAATCCATAGTAATGATCTTCTCCGAGGAATATTCGGGGTAATAGTCTGGAAAACTAAGGTTAGGAATTTGCTTGCAGGCTTGGGCCAATTCCTTGCTCTGCTTGATTTCTAAAAGATAGTCCGTTTCTTCAATCAGTTTTGATTCCACTTCTTTAAAATATCTTTCCGCATCAGCACTTTTTAAATTGAACATACGCAGCGCGAAGGGCTTAACCAGGGCCAGATCACTACTAATGCTTCCGGCAACCCCGGGATATTGAACTTTAACGGCCAAAACCTTTCCGTTCTTTGTTGCTTTGTGTACCTGTCCAATGCTCGCGGCATTGACCGAATTTCTTTCAAAACTGTCGAAAACTTCTTCGGGAAACTTGTCCAAATATTTTTTGAAGGTCCTCCTGACCAGAGGAGCAGATAAGGGAGGTACTGAAAATTGAGCCAATGAAAATTTTTCGACATAAGCATTAGGAAGCAAGTTTTTCTCCATGCTCAACATCTGGGCAACCTTTAGAGCACTCCCTTTTAAGTCTTTCAATCCGTCATAAATATCCGAAGCATTGTTTTCATCGAGCTCATCTCTGCCCATATCGGGATTTACCAGTTTTTTCCCGTAGTACTTCAGATAGTTGCCACCTACTTTAACTCCGGTGGTCATCAGTTTTCCAGCTCTCTCAATCTTCCCTGTAGGTATTTTATCTAAGGTCCTCATTAAGTTTCAGGCATTAAATACTCTTAAACCATCTTTTCCTTCACGAGAAATTTTCCAAAGTCCAGAATACTGTCTAATGGAGTATTGTCAAAAAGGTCAAAAGCCGTTTGTACGGATTTCTCGATAGCCATATCGGTCTTTTCAAAACCAGCTGAATCATCTTCCATCCAAAATTTTAGAAGAAAAAGAAACTGAACCCATGCACCTTCAGAAAATAACTCCGGATTGCGCTTGGATACCTTATAAGTCTTAGTGGCATTGCCGACGGCTATTAGCTCCTTGGTATAGGCCTTGAACAATGATCTTAGGCCTCGTAACTGAGAAAGACTTTGGAGTATTTGCTTATTCTCAGATAAAGCGAAGAGCACGTAACTCCTGTTAAGATTCAATAGTTCAAAGAAAGTGAAGTAAAATGTAAGCAGCCTTTCTTTGTTATTCATACTTTCATAGTCCTTCCCTTGCGAAATCAAGGCATGTGTCTGACGAAAAAAGAAAACCCAAATGCTTTTTTTCAGGCCGTCAATAGAGCCGAAGTATTTATAGAAATCTGCTTCCTTTAAGTTGGCTTCCTTACAAAATTTATAAATGGACCTGGGGACGGTTTCATTCTCCAAGACATATTCCATGAATTTGGATATGATCATTTGATCTTGGCTTTCTTCCTTGCCTTTCTTTGCTGTCATGATCTTTTCTTTTTAGGAACTAAGGTTAACTGTAAGATGGTTGAAGAAAGTTTAATTTAGAAAGCGTGCTTTCGGGGAAAACACGCTTTCAAACAACCTAACCAATTAATAAACAAACTGATTCTCTTAAACAACAATCAAACTTTATTTTTCATAGCAATTTTTTACTCGGGGGAACTTTTCTTTGCTCTTTGAACAAAAATACTAAATGTTTAACTATTTTGTAAAAATATTAAACAAAAATATTTGTTAAAGTTTTGGTTTTTAGCAGAAAGTGTCAGTTTGTCACTTTCTTCTACACTGGTATTTTTTTTGACATGCAAATGACATTACTAACAATTTAAATTAAGAAGTATGGCCACAGGTAAGATTAATGTTTCCGTAGAGAACATATTTCCCCTGATAAAAAAATTCCTTTATAGTGATCATGAGATCTTTTTGCGTGAGCTCATTTCTAACGCAACTGATGCTACCTTGAAGCTAAAGCACCTCACTTCTATAGGTGAAGCCAAGGTTGAATATGGGGATCCCATAATTGAGGTTAAAGTAGATAAAGAAGCTAAAAAACTGCATATCCTTGACCAGGGTATCGGGATGACCGAGGAGGAAGTAAAAAAATATATAAATGAAGTTGCGTTCTCCGGAGCGGAAGAGTTTTTGGACAAATATAAAGATGCCGAAAAGGACGCTGGCATTATAGGTCATTTTGGACTGGGTTTCTACTCTGCCTTTATGGTTGCAGATAAAGTGGAGATCATTAGCAAAAGCTTTAAAGAGGCACCGGCAGTACACTGGTCTTGTGACGGTTCTCCTGAATTTACTCTGAAAAAGGCGGAGAAGGCAGAGCACGGTACCGAAATTATCCTTCATATTGCAGAGGATTCAACAGAATTCCTGGAAGACAATAGAATTACGGAACTGCTTCGTAAGTACAATAAATTTATGCCTATTCCAATTAAGTTTGGTACCAGGACAGAGACGCTTCCGAAACCTGAGGATGCAAAAGAAGAAGATCCGGCTCCAACCCAGGAGGTAGATAACATTATCAATAACCCAAACCCCGCCTGGACAAAAAAGCCGGCCAAATTAAAGGATGAGGACTACAAGAATTTTTACAGGGAGCTTTATCCCATGCAGTTTGAAGAGCCTCTATTCAACATTCATCTGAACGTTGATTATCCTTTTAACCTTACAGGGATCTTATACTTCCCGAAACTTACAAATGACCTGAACATTCAAAAAGACCGCATTCAGTTGTATCAGAATCAGGTTTTTGTCACAGACAATGTGGAAGGTATTGTACCAGAATTCCTTACCATGCTCCGAGGCGTCATAGATTCACCGGATATTCCTTTGAATGTATCACGTTCATATCTTCAGGCTGATGGGGCGGTTAAGAAAATATCGTCCTATATCACAAGAAAGGTCGCCGATAAGCTGGCATCCATTTTCAAGAAAGACAGAGAAGACTTTGAAAAAAAATGGAACGACATCAAAATAGTGATAGAATACGGTATGCTTTCAGAAGAGAAATTCTTTGAAAAAGCTGAAAAGTTTGCGCTCTATCCGTCAGTGGATGGTGACTACTACACTTTTGAAGAGTTACAAGAAAAAATAAAGGACAGCCAAACAGATAAGGATGAGAAGCTGGTAGTGCTTTACGCTTCTGACAAGGAGGCACAGCACAGCTATATTGAAGCGGCCAAGGCAAAAGGTTATGAGGTACTGTTATTAGACTCTCCTATTGTTCCTCATCTCTTGCAAAAAATGGAAACTTCAAAGGAGAAGCTTTCATTTGCGAGGGTGGACGCAGACCACGTAGACAATCTCATTAAGAAGGAGGACACTCAAATAAGCAAGCTTTCGGATGAAGAGAAGGAGAAGCTCAAAGCCAATCTTGAAGAGGTGATCGAAAATAAGAATTACACTATTCAACTAGAAGCCATGGATAGTAAGGCTTCGCCTTTCATTATTACTGAGCCCGAGTTTATGAGACGTATGAAAGAAATGCAGCAGACCGGCGGAGGTGGCATGTTTGGTATGGGCAATATGCCGGAAATGTACAATATCATTGTAAATACCAATCACGAACTGGTTGGTGAGATTTTGAATACGCGTACAGCCAAAAAACGTGAACGCCTTATTAACCAGTCTATAGATCTGGCCAGGCTTTCGAAAGGCCTTCTCAAAGGAGAAGAACTTACTAAATTTATTCAGAGAAGTTACGAGATGGTTAAGTAAGGCCGGATGTGCGAGGCTCGGTGCTTAAAGTTATAGAAATAGGTAACCGCCTCATTTATGGGGCGGTTTTTTTGTTTCTTGACAAGGTAAATAACAACCAAGTACGGGCTAAGTACTATTCGCTTAACTTCATCAATTGAATATTTCTAAATTCCACGGGATGACTCTCTGCCTGGAGGGCTATATACCCATCGCTTAGCATTGGAGATAAACCTTCGGAAAGTAATTTTTGGGCAAAGGGATCTTCTTCGTCCAGTTGAGGTTTAGTATAACGTAAAACTTCCTTGCCATTGATGCGATGAATTACTTGACTATTTCCTTTAACTTCTATCTCCACATTCACCCAGCTGTCGTCTGAATATGTTTTTGAAGAAGAATTTGTGCAGTGAGTTGTAATCAGCTTACCGTCCATTTCTATATGCGTACCCGCAGTACATACATTCCCTGTAGGTCTTTCATCTTTACCATTTCCCCCAAGCAACTGTGCTTCGACGGCCACCAGAAGTTTTTGATCCTTCGGAACGCGATGTGGGGGCTGAGAATGGAATTTTATTCCACTATTCTTATACGCCCAAGCCGGTGCTCCCGGTACCTGCTCACCTACAAAACGGTAGTCGAGCCTCAGTTTAAAATGAGATAATTTCTCCTTGTAAAAAATGTGCCCGAACTTGTTGTCAAATTGGTCGTACTCATCATAGGAAACCACCAATTTCCCATCTTTCACCAAAAACGTATTCTTGTAATTTTCATTCAGATCCTGCCCTGCGATCTTTATCTGCCATCCTTCCAGGTCTTTGCCATTAAAAATGCTGATCCATCTCCCCTGTTCTGTTTTAGTGCTACTACAAGCCCACATTAATAGAAGTATCATCCAAATAGGGATCAGTCTTCCTTTGAGGAATCCAATGCTGAGCTGCGAAAACATTCTGATCATGGTTTAATTCAAGCTTATGATTATTAGGTAAACCAATGTAGGTACCTTGGATTCATCTCTCACCTATAACTTCTTGTACATTTGGTGGTATCCCCATGACGCCACCCCGCCAATAAAAGAAAACACCCCTAACATCCAAAACACATGCTGATGCCCTTCAGCTCCCGGGGAATTGTCTAGAAGATATCCCATGGCCGGACCGGCAAAGATGTCGGGCGTATAGCCGATTAAAGAAATGAGTCCGACAGCGGTTCCTGTCAGTACCAAAGGAATTTTACCTCTCTCCATTACTGCAAAATACAGGGATCTGGCCGAGTACACCCCACAGGCGACCACCAGAATCGAAATAAAGAACAGCAAAGTAACCGAAGCTGAAATAATTCCGGTTGCAAACAACAGCGCCCCGAAGAATGAAATTACAAAACTTACTACCAACCAAAAAGTGGTTTGTGTTCTGTCTGCCAAAATGCCGATTGCTACCCCTATGACAGGACGAATAAACAGCAAAAAGGTACCCACCTGGGCAGATTGAACCTGATCGTATAGCATGACGTCCTGAGCGTAAAGCGAAAATACATCAGTAATCTTATAACCCACATAGGCACAAAGGATAATGATCATCAGCAACCAAACCGAGGGTAATCTGGAAACTTCCTTTATTTGTGATACTGTTATTTTATCCAAAATGATCGTTTTCTCAACGCTGGGATCCAATTTCATAAAGAACCAAACCAAAAGGCCCACAAATGCAACAATAGCGGAAGAAACCAAGATTACATATTTAAAGGCCTCCTGACGCTCTACCACGGTAGCTTCGGCAATTTCATTAGTCAGGAATAATAAAAAAATAACCCCCCCCATTGCACCAAACAGGGCCCCTACCAACCCACGTCCCCCACCTAAAAAACCAAAGGCTTTCCCTTGAGCCCCAGCCCCGCCCCAAAAACGGGTAGCTTTGATCATTGGTGCCCAGAATAGGAAAATTGTTGTAAAACCCCAGAAACCATAGAGCCATTTTAATTGCTCATAGTCGGGAAAAGTAGCGTAGACCAAGCCTCCAAGTGCGGTCATCCACAAGGCCAAGGCAATTAACTTTCTTGGAGGAAATTTATCGGCCAAAGGCCCTCCGAACAGGTAGGAAACCAAAGCCACAATGCCGTAGACTGAAAAGCACAAACCTAATTGCACATTGTCCAAATTAAAGGCATCAAGCACAGTGGGCCGGAAAACCCTTGATAGTACAAAGGGAAGAATAAAAACAGACTCTCCGGCTAAAATGAGGAGGAAGAGGAAATACCAGGGTGGTTTTTTTTGATGCATAGGTCTAGACGGACCAAAGATAGCTATTTGAACGAGTTTCTGAACCTCAAAACCGGCCACGTCTAGCTTTAGCTGAAATGAATAGGTATATTCCTCATATTCAGGTGCAAATTTTTTGGGATGGGAGCATCAGCTTAATTCAACTTCATTTTTAACCTAAATAGCACTTTTAAGGCCTCTAAGAGGGCTCCTAACGACAGTTATCACCGCTCTGGTATTTCGGACATATTTAGGCTTGAATTGCTTAGAATGACGCTGGGGAAACACCAGCACTTCAAATACCTTCAAACTCCCATATAGCCTGGCCTCAAGCGGTGTTAAACTCTTCTTAAAGATGTAACATTTTAGCTTTTTTTACGTCTAATAAGTAGCATAAATAAGGGTGTTTATTTCACCTATCACAACAGACAATTAAAGAAGTAAAAAATGAAATATACTAAGAAACAACAGAAAGAAAACGGTAAGCTTCTCGACAGACTTTTAACACGTCACGAGAGCTGGAAAAATCACAGAAGGCATACGGTACTTAGACAAATCCGGTTTGCTTAAAACTAAGAATTAAAAAAGGGGGCTAGCGCTCCCTTTTTTTCTGACCTACCGCCTAAGTTTTTCGCTCTTATTCTTTTCTTCCTTTTATCGCCGCATTTATTCTGAAAATTTTCCCAGATAATTCACTAGTTTGGATATTAAGTACCACCGGAAGGA
This sequence comes from Flavobacteriaceae bacterium, assembly GCA_040830565.1. Classification (GTDB taxonomy): domain Bacteria; phylum Bacteroidota; class Bacteroidia; order Flavobacteriales; family Flavobacteriaceae; genus JAFMPW01. The sequence goes on along the minus strand of JBFOMC010000232.1, from coordinate 2,283 downwards.
TGCCGATCCTAATGGGGCCTTGAGTTCCCCCAATTCCTAACACCCAAAGCTTATCGTCTTTCCAAAATGCGTCTAGCACAGGAAATTCCATAATATCATGAAAGTTGAAACTACCCAAAGTTTCTTGATTATCCTTAAGTTTCAACGTTCCTTTTAGGGTTGGATTGCCACTTATGTCGATATCCAGATCGTAGACCCCGATATCCTTCTTTTCAATTTCCCTTAATGTATTTTCCTTTATTGTAGCTATGATGCGAGTTGCCAATACTTGGAACTCCCCTCTTTCAATAGGCGCATTTCTCATATTTGACACAATGGCCATGGAGAGATTGTACTCCGGATAAACCAACAAGCCGCATTTGCTCCCCGGAGTGCTACCATCTCCCCAGTACATTAACTCACCCTCAAAACCAGTTCTTTGTCCCCAACCCAGGCCTTCTTTAGTGCTTAGCGTATCATTTAATTTCCTTGGAGCGGTTAGTAAATTCAAATCCGATTTTGTAAAGAACGCTGAATTCCAGGTATGCGCAGCACCAAATTTTGCCAAATCTGAAGCTGTAGAAAGATAACCGCTACCTGCCCACCTACCACTAAGGTCGATATACGGCGCATGTTCCACATCCCCATTTTCGTTGTATTGATAAAAGCCTGTACGCCCTTCTATTATTTGTTTCTGATGGTCTGGCCGGGTGTGATTCATTGCTAAGGGTGTTAATAGAAATTTCTTCATTGCTTCCGTAAATTCCATTCCACAGGCTTTTTCTACTACCGCCGCCAAAACGGTATAGGCGTAGCTTGAATAGGTTACTCCCTGGTCTGGAGGATGTGCCAGGGGACGTCGCATAAATTTATTTAGAGCCTCCCTGGTGTTAGAATAGTGCTGCACATCTAAGGCATCTTCAACATCTTCATAGTGTGCTATTCCAGAGGAATGTTGAGCGATTTGCCTAATTGTTATTGATTCCCAGGCGGCAGGAATAGAATCGAGATAATCAGCGATAGCGTCATCAATATGTAATATTTTCTTTTTGTGCAAGCTTAGCAGAAGACTGCCTGTGAGGAGTTTGGATACACTAGCTATTCTGAACATACTGGAATCACTAACGGGAATATTGTGTTCCAAATTGGCATAACCATATTCACTGCTCCAAAGCGGTTTGTTATTAAAGTAAATGGCTACGGCTAGTCCAGGAATGCGACTTTTGGAAACAAGTCTTATGAGCAACTTTTCATTTTTTAAGGCAGCCTGTTCCAGATGTTGACCGAAGATCATGGAGGTGTAGAGGGAAAGGACTGCAAATACAACTAATCTGCGCTTCATTTGACTAGCAGTTTTTCTAAGTTTCTACCTAAAAGACGATACCATTTTTTGAATGTTTCAAAACTAGATATCCCAGCAAGCAATATTGAATCTATTAGCAATCTGTATTCTTTCGATCTTATTTGCTGAAGATATTTTTCTTGCCTTCCCTAAAGAGGTTTATCCTATCTTTAAATCATGAATCTTCCCTGGCATCTTTATCTTATGGCGGGCATGTATGTTATTGGCGGGATCATGCATTTTGTTAAGCCAAAAGCCTATATACGCATTATGCCGAGGTATTTACCTTATCCTAAAAACCTGGTTTATTTAAGCGGACTTGCAGAAATTATTTTAGGGATCGGACTTTGTTTTACGAACACCAGGAAATTGTCTATTTATGGTATTATCCTAATGCTGATGGTATTTCTCAGTGTACACTTTTATATGCTGAGTGGAGAAAAAGCTTCAGCCGGCATTCCAAAATGGATACTGGTCTTAAGAATACCGCTTCAATTTTTACTCATGTACTGGGCGATGTATTATCTTAATGTATAAACTTTCAGGCGTATCTCTCGTCCAAACGTTGCTTTATAACCAGGACCTGTAGCACTGCAAAGAAGGCAAATATTAGCAGGCTATAGAACAAAGTATTCGACACAGCTAGCTCCGGTAAGGCATCTAAGAATTCAAGATCGGGTAAGGCACCCATATTCATCTTTTCCAGCCAGGCTAGCTCGGCGTCTCCTTCATTAAATAAGACCACCGCGCTTAATATACCCACGATAGCTACCAGTATACCCCAGCCCCACCTGGATATCAAAGGAGTATATGCCGTCATTGAATTCTTTTGATCTGCGACTTCAATTTTTGCAAGGATCTTCTTGGTAAATTCGGAGGACGGCGCTTCAAGCCCCAACTCCTTTACCGATTTGCGCATAAAACTGTCCAGATTTTTCTCTTTAGTTTCGTCCATATGCTCT